>JBAUDS010000281.1:0-1586 GCA_049678185.1 Thermoanaerobaculia bacterium | reverse complement strand
CCGCACCGATCGAACATTCTTCTTCAAGATCGGCTACGCCTGGATCCTCTGAAGCGACCAAGGGTCGCAGGGGCGAAAGGGACCAGGGGCGCAGGTGGTTTCCTGGACGAAGCGGCCGGCCACCGTGTGTACAACCCGGGGACATAGGTAACACAATGGCTTCAGGACATCGGTAACACTTTGGGGCATTCTAGGGCCTTGTGGGAAGGAGGTCCGAGATGCCCTGGAAGGAGACCGATGTGAGGAGTCAGAGGATTGGATTTGTGGTGCAAGCGCTGATTCCGGGGCGGAATATGAGTCGTCTGTGTCGGGAATTTGGGATCAGCCGTAAGACGGGCTACAAGTGGCTGCGGCGGCACGCGCAGGTGGGGGACTTGGCGGAGCTCGTCGAGCACTCACGGCGCCCTCACCACAGTCCGCATCAGACGGTGGAGGCGGTCGAGGGGCGGGTCGTGGGGCTGCGTCTCGAGCACGGTTGGGGCGGGCGAAAGATCAGCCGGGTTCTGCGCGACCAGGGAATCCGAGTGGCCCGGTCCACCGCCGATCGGATTCTCCGGCGTCAGGGATTGATCGAGCCTCACGAGCGTCACCGGCCCGCGACCCAGCGGTTCGAGCGTTGCGAGCCGAACGAGCTGGTGCAGATGGACTTCAAAGGACAGTATCGGTTAGCTGACGGGCGGATGTGCTACCCGTTGTCAATGCTCGACGATCACAGCCGTTATGCCCTGGGGGTATTCGCCCTGTCCTCCCAACACGGCAAGAAGGTGCAAGGGCATTTGATTCAATGCTTTGAGCACTATGGGGTGCCGGAAGGGATGCTCATGGACCACGGCAACCCCTGGTGGGGAACCACCAACGGTCATGGTCTGACCCGACTCAGCGTGTTTCTGATCAAGCAAGGCATCGATCTGCACCACGGCCGGATTAGGCACCCCCAGACCCAGGGCAAGGTGGAGCGGTTTCAGCAGACTCTGGGTCAGGCACTGGCCCACCGAGGCCTGCCGACGACCCTGGCGGGCTTCCAGGTCGCGTTTGACACCTTCCGCACCACCTACAATGAGGTGCGACCTCACGAGTCGCTGGGAGATGAGGTACCGGCGAGCCGATATCAGCCGAGTCTAAGGGTGTACCAGCCAGTGCCGGCCGAGTGGGAGTACCCACCGGGCTCACAGGTGCACAGGATCGCGGACAACGGATGCCTGTCTCTCCAAGGCAAATACACCTTTGTCTGCCACGCTCTGGTAGGTGAAAGGGTGCGTTGTCAGCGATTTGAGGACAAGATCCTGGTGACCTACCGCCACATGCACGTGCGGGAGATCGACCTGACGACAGGGCGGACCACCGCGGTGGTCCGCCCTGAGGGACAGAAAAAAGTGTCACCTATGTCCTGAAGCCAAACTGTTACCCATGTCCTGAGGTCACACACACGGGGGCCGGCCGCTTCATTTGCCGGCGGAGTTGGTCATTCGCCGGCGTTGGGCGAGCTCGGGGGCCTCTTTGAGACAGGTCCACAGAATCTTGAGCGAGGTCCCGAAGGCGGCCAGGCCGGTGCGTTTGATCTCCGCCGGCTCGTCGCCGACGGCGGG
>JBAUDS010000280.1:0-3356 GCA_049678185.1 Thermoanaerobaculia bacterium | reverse complement strand
GGGTGCCGCTTGTTACAGCTCGGCTCAGGGCCATTGTCATTTTGGCGATGATAGGCGCCCGATGTCGGACCTGCACTCGTGCCAGCGGTCTGGTAGAATTATGAGGTGCCGCCTCATGAAAATTCGGTGTCGTCCCGTTTTCGGTCCGCCATGGATCTCTTTGCGGCAGGCGAAGACATGATGCGGCTGAAGCTCGCGCGTGACAACCCCACACTGCCCCTGGGCGAGGTCGAAAAGCTCCTCACGGATTGGATTCGACAACGCCCCGGCGCCGAGCGAGGGGACTGCCCGGGGCCCTCTCGAGCGGCGCGATGAATCGCCTGCAGACTGCCGAGGATCTCGATTCTGCACGCCGGCTGGTCCACCTCATCGAGGGCCGGAACTATCATCGCGGCCGTAATCTGACAGGCGAGCTCGAGCGGCTCAATACGGGGGGTCAAGACTCCTAGAGATTTCGCTTACACCAGCAGTGTCGGTGAGGCGACTTTGTAGACCTCGCCCAGGTAGGACAGCAGCCGTTCCTCGGCTTCCGAATCACCCACGACATCGGCGTAAGACAGCATCGTGCCTTGCCAACCCTCCTCGTGCCAGCTCGCGCCGCCTGGTAGCGGTTGATCGACCAGCTTGTCGGCGTCGAAGGGCCAGGGGTTGGCGTAGAAGTAGGTTGGCTCCCCCGGATAGAAGCCGAAGTTGATCTGGGCCGGCAACTGCTTCGCTTCACCGTCCTCCTCATGGGTCTCCATCCGGGTGCCGAACCATTCGAAGGCCAGATCGAAGCCGTGCGGCCAGAGTTGGACCGGCCCCACCTCCCCCACCAGGGTCTCCCGGTGGCGTTTCAGGACGGCATCGGCGCGGACCAGAGCCGCCAGGAACTTCTCGACCGCGGCCGGATCGTAGGTTCGCGGCTCCTCGTTGTCGAATCTCTGGCGGTCATAATCGCCGGTCAGTCCAAGATCCCCCACTGCTCCCAACACCTGGTCACCCATTTCGGTGGCGGTCGGGGCGGCCGTCATATCGAACCGATGCTCGTCGCCGGTGCTGGTCGAGAGGATGATCTGGTGCCGGCGCAGGTTCAGCTCGAGTTGGAAGGTATCGCCCTGGGGCAGGGCCATCCGATCGGTCACCAGACCCTCCGGATGGACCTTCAAGCTGACATGCCACCATTTTGGATGGGGCTCGGCGTGGACCCGGGCGACGACGCCCAGGACGTTGCCGTACAGGTGTAGGGTCTTATGGGTTGCTTCCCAGCCGACCAGGGGTGGGAAATCGAATGATACCGACATTGAGTCCTCCGCTATCCCGATTGCTATATTCATGTCTGTGTTAGTGCTGGAAGGGGGCGACTTATTACGGGTCGATCAGGGCCGGTTGTCATTTTGGCGATGAGTTGCGCTTTTTGGGGTTCAAGCTGGTCATTTTAGCGATAGGTGGGCAGCGCCCGGCCTGACAGAATCGACGGGTCCATTGGCCAGAATTGCCATGAACCCAACGCGAAGGGCTGCGTCTGGAGCTCGTCTGAGGAGAATATGCCACAGACCATCCAATTCCGACTGAACGGCCAAGCAAAGACGCTGGAGACCGACGGTGGCCGCACCCTGCTCTGGGTGCTGCGCACCGACCTGGGGCTCACCGGCACCAAGTACGGTTGCGGCGAGGGGCTGTGCGGATCCTGCACGGTGATCGTCGGTGGCGAAGCCGTGCGAGCGTGTCAACTCTCGCTCGCAGACGTCAGGGGCAAGGAGGTCGTCACCATTGAGGGCCTTGCTAAAGGCGATCGCGATCATCCGCTGCAGGAGGAGTTTGCGGATCGTGGAGCTTTGCAGTGCGGTTTCTGCACTCCCGGAATGATCATGAACGCCTACGGACTGCTGCTGGCGAACAAAAAGCCCTCCCCCAAGAGATCGTCAGCGCCATGGACGACAATCTGTGCCGTTGCGGCGCCTACCGGCGGATCATCGAGGCCATCGAAGCGGCAGCGGGGAGGGCGGGAGCATGAGTTGGCGCGACGAACTGAATCAAGAGGTTCTGCGGCAGCAGATGGGCGGACCGACCACCGAGCGTGGCGTGAGCATCACCAAAGACGGTGGTCTCGACCGCCGAGACTTTCTCAAGGTTACCGGCGGTCTCGTCATCTTCGTCGCGCTGGGGCCTACCGGCACGCCGGCGGTAGCCCAGCGGCGGCGACCCAGCTATCCGGACGACTTCAATGCCTACCTGCGGATCGGTGAGGACGGGCGGGTGACCGTCTTTTCGGGGAAGATCGAGATGGGCCAGGGAACGATGACCTCGCTGGCGCAGATGGCTGCCGAGGATCTCGGCGTGTCGCTGGAAAAGATCGACATGGTCATGGGTGACACCGACCTCTGCCCGTGGGACATGGGCACCTGGGGATCGCTGAGCACCCGGATGTTCGGACCTGCTCTGCGCACCGCGGCTGCCAAGGCTCGAGAGGTGCTCATCGACCTGGCGGCCGAGCGCCTGGAGGTACCCGCATCGCAGCTCGGGGTCGATGACGGGACCGTCTTCGTGACCTCGGATCGGAAGCGCAGCATCTCGTACGCCGAGTTGGCCGGCGGCGAGCCGATCGCGCATACGGTCGATCGCGAAGCGGTGCTCAAGACCGCCAGAGAGTTCTCGACCATGGGTGTACCGACCAAACGGCTCGACGCGCGCGCCAAAGTCAGGGGCAAGGCGGAGTACGCCGGCGACATCCGACTTCCCGGAATGCTCTACGCCAGGGTCCTGCGACCCCCGGCACACGGATCGGACCTTCGCTCTGTGGACACGAAAAAGGCCGAGCAGGTTCCCGGGGCCTTGATTCTCCGCGATGACGACCTCGTCGCCGCCCTGCACGAAGATCCCGAGCAGGCCGAGAAGGCAGTCGATCTAATCGAGGCCGACTGGAATGTTCCGGCGCCACAGATGGACGAGACCACCATCTGGGAGTACCTCGAGAGTAAGGACCCCGGTGGGACGCCACAGGACGTTCGCGGCAGCATGGAGGCGGGCGCGGAGCATTCGACAAAGCGATTCACCCACACCTTCCGGGACGGCTACGTGGCCCACGCACCGATCGAGACCCATACCGCTACGGCACACATGGACAAGGGCAAGCTGACGCTTTGGGTCTCCACCCAGTCGCCCTTTGGCAACCGCTCGCAGGTAGCCAGGGCCCTCAGTCTCGAGGAAAAGGACGTGCGGGTCATCACGCCTTTCGTCGGCGGTGGGTTCGGCGGCAAGTCCACCAACTACCAGGCCCTCGAAGCCGCCCGGCTGGCCATCGCCGCCAAGCGCCCGGTGCAGATCGCCTTCACCCGCGCCGAAGAGTTCTTCTACGACACCTTCCAGCCGGCGGC
>JBAUDS010000279.1:0-2256 GCA_049678185.1 Thermoanaerobaculia bacterium | reverse complement strand
CCCTGTCGCCGCTCAACTCCCGGGCGCTAGGCCGCAAGTCAGATCGTTAAGGGACCGCTAATGCATAAACCAGCGAAAGAGCCAAATGACCTCGAGAGACTTTTCGTAGAACGCGCCAATGCGGGTGACGTTGAAGGGCTCGTCGCGCTCTATGAATCAAATGCCACATTGGCTAGTGGCGACGGCGAGGTGGTGGTTGGGCTAGATCAAATTCGAAATTTCTTTATCAACTTTCTGGCCAGCCGCCCGCAGCTTACCCCAAGCGTTCAAGCCCCGGCGCTGTGCAGTGGCAACCTCGCACTCACCTCATCGCGACTTGACAACGGAGATATCACCGCAGAGATTGCCCGGCGCCAGCCAGATGGCAATTGGCTTTGGGCCGTCGACCAGTTTGCCCTCGGGAAAGAGGCGTAGAGTTGCGGCCTAACACTGAGTTGGAGCGGACGGCACCGAGCCTTCTCGAGAGCACGAGATACCTTGAAAGGCTGGCGGCTTCGGTGACTCTTTCGTCGTGCCGCCGCTCAACTCAACGTTTGGAGTTTCTGAAGGGGATTGTGGTCGACACAGTTGAGAGCTACCGCGACTGGGCGCCTCCCATAGACGTGAACCGGGTCGTTTCACGGCTGCTAAGTGGTACCGCCTCGCGCTACCAAATCGGCCTTGCCAGTGTCGTCCTGACAAACGCTTCGGGTTTGTCTCACGATCGGCGGCGGGAGAAGACACGCCATCGCGGTCGGAAGGTCGGCATTGCAGAGATTCGTGGCGCTTATCATCAGAAGTGGCAAGGTGACCCAGCTTGGGTGGAAGTGTTCGTGGATAACACGCTCAATGGCAGACTCTGCTGGACGCCAAGTCCGTTTGAAAGGAGGATGAGATGAAACTCGGTACGTTTTCTATCAGCCTGGCGGTCAAGAACATCGAGGTCTCGAGGGAGTTCTACGAGAAGCTCGGATTCGAAGTCTTTGCTGGAGATGCCTCGCAGAACTGGCTGATCATGAAGAACGGCGATCATGCGATCGGACTTTTCCAAGGGATGTTCGAGAAGAACACATTGACCTTCAATCCGGGTTGGGACAGCAACGCCCGCGAGCTCGACACCTTCACGGATATTCGTGATCTACAGCGTCAGCTGAAGGCGCAGGGCGTGGAGCTAATGAGCGAGGCGGACGAGAGCACGACCGGCCCCGCCAGTTTTGTCCTCGTGGATCCTGACGGGAATCCAATTCTCGTGGATCAACATGTCTGAGCTGCGCTGGGCGCCGCCTGACAACTCGTTGGAGCGGGCGTTGGGTCGACCTGGGGATGGATGAAGGCGGTAACGGGGGAAGCACGATGAAGCGCCGGGATTCAAGCGCTGAAGCAAGAAGGAGAGGCGGCCCGTGAGGTTGGGGCGCCCTTTACCCCCTGTCGTTCTGCTGCTGGCGATAATCCTGCTCACCGTGGTGCACTTCCTGCTACCGGGGCGCAGGATCCTCGCCTACCCCGCCAACCTCGTAGGACTGCTGCCCCTTGCGATCGGTGTCTATCTCAACCTGGCCGCCGACCGGCTTCTCAAGCGCCATCACACAACCGTCAAGCCATTCCAAGAATCGACAGCCCTTCTAGCTAAAGGGGTTTATGGTCACACGCGAAACCCGATGTACCTTGGTTTCGTGTCTTTTCTGCTTGGCATCGCTCTTCTCTTGGGCACCGCCGGTCCTCTCGTGATCGTGGCCCTCTTCCCCGTGCTCATAGACGTGATGTACATCCGCGCAGAGGAAACCATGCTTCGGGATCGGTTCGGAGACGAGTGGGTCGCTTATCGAGCAAGGGTGAGGAAGTGGCTGTAGGGCAGTCCAACCACCGGACGAAACTCTTCCGCTGAGAAGGTGGTATGAGTAGGAACCGGATCCTCGCAAAGGTGTTGGCTCTATTTGCCCTGCTGGCGGCGGTAATGGCCGCGTACGTTCTGTGGGCTCGGCCATACCAGCTTCGTTGGGGTGCGACCGACTCGGAGATGGAAAGGTCTATCCCAGGCGATCAACTGCACGGCAACCCCTCATTTCTTGGCACAAGAGCCATCACGATCTTGGGCACACCGGATGAGATCTGGCCCTGGCTGGTACAGATGGGCTATGGCCGGGCAGGATTCTATGGATACGACATTCTCGAGAACCTGGGAAGCGACCGCGGAATTCGCAGCGCAGACCGCATCTTGCCCGAATTCCAGGACTTCAGAGTTGGCGATGAAGTGCCAATCAGCGCGGTAGCTAGCAT
>JBAUDS010000278.1:0-8157 GCA_049678185.1 Thermoanaerobaculia bacterium | reverse complement strand
CGGTTGGTGACGGTGTCGGCACCCAGGTCGTGGAAGGGCTCGAGCCAAGCCTCGAAGATGGGAGTCATGGCGGCATTGCCCTGGGTGTAGATGCCGCGGATCTTGCCGCTGCCGTTGTCGAGGTTGAAATAGCCCGACAGCTTGGCGTGGGCCGGCTTGGTCTCGATCGGCCACTGCTGGTCCCACAGATAGAAGGGCAGCTCCCTCTCCTCGGGGTCCTCGGGCTCGGGCCGGGTGGCGTAGTGCTCGGCAATGTGGGACCTGGAGCCGAGGTATCCCTGCTCCTCGCCGCCCCACAGGCCGATCCTGATGGTGCGGCGGGGGCGAACGCCGAGAGCTTGGAGAATGCGCACCGCCTCCATCGCCACCGCGCACCCGGAGGCGTTGTCATTGGAGCCGGTGCCGGGGTGCCAGGAGTCGAGGTGACCCCCGACCATGACGATCTCGTCCCGTTTGTCGGTACCCGGGATCTCAGCCAGGGTGTTGTAGTCCATCAGATCGTCGTCGTGGAACTGGGTAACCACGTCGATCTCCAGAACCACTTCGACGTCGTCCTCCAACAGCCGCACGAGCCAGTTGTACTGCTCGGCGGCCACCGCCAGCGACGGCACGCCCACGCTCTCGCCCGGCTCGCGCGAGCCGGCGCTACGCAGGCGGATAATCCCGTTGTCCCGGGAGCTGATGTCCAGCGTGGCCAGGGCTCCTTCTGCGACCAGAAACTCGTTGAGCGCTTTGCTCAGCTTGTAGCGTTCGCGGGCTTTGACGATCCATTCTTCGCGTTCTTCGGGTGGGATCTCGAACTCCGCCAGCTCGGCCAGCTCCCCCGGAGAGTAGCGCTCGAAACCGGATTCCTCGGGGCTCTTGATCTCGCGACTGCCGGCCAACAGAAGGATCTTGCCCTCGAGCTCACCCCGGTAGTCCTCGAAATCCTCCTCCGACTCGATTTCGACTTTCATCGCCGTCCCCTGGATGGGGCCTTCCGTCCCTGGTGTCCAGCCTCTGGGCAGCGCCATCAGCGGCACCTGCCGGGGCTCGAGCATGTGGGCCGAAGAGCGGGAGAACGACCAGCCACGGCCAAACGGCCCCCAGGGCTCGAGCTGGGCGTTCTCCAGACCCCACTGTTCGAGCTGGTCGCGTGTCCAGTCGTTGGCCTCCTTCAGGGCCGGCGAGCCGGTGAGTCGGGGCCCAATGGTGTCGGTAAGGTAGCGGAGAGTCTCCATCACCCGAGAGCGGTTGAAGCCCTCGTCGCGGATGCGATTGACCATCTCCCAGTCGATCGGCTCGTCGGCGGCAAGAGCTGCGGGGAAGGCAAGAAGGCACAGAAAGATCGAGATCGAGCAGAGCTGCTTCATGTGGGTTCCCCTCCGAGAAAAAGAATCGAAATCGAGGCGGGAGGAGTCTATCTCAGGGCGTAAGACCAGGCCGAAGCGGCGACCTACAATTGGTCCCGGCCGGATGCCATAATGGGCCCCCTGGCGCGACGGAGCTATTCAACCGGAAAACTCAGCTACGGAGGAAGTAATGATTCTGTCCCTGGTCAACGTCAAAGGCGGAGTGGGAAAGACGACCACCGCGGTAAATCTGGGGGCGACGCTGGCGCGCAGTGGCCTCCGGGTGCTGATCATCGATCTCGACCCGCAGGGGTCGGCCAGCTTTTCACTGGGTATTCCTGAGGGAAAAGCCCGTCCTTCGGCGGCCGATCTACTGCTGGACGACAAGCCGATCAGGGAGGTGATCAGGGAGACCGGGAGGCCGGGGCTGGATCTGGTCACGGGCTCCATGGAGCTGGCCGAGGGGGACCTCACGCTGGCGCGTAAGCGAAATCCGGAGCGGCTACTCGCACAGGCGCTGGCACCGGTGCGACGCCGGTACGACTTCATCATCATCGACTGTCCGCCGGGTCTATCGGTGCTGAGCCTCAACGGTTTGGCCGCCTCCAAGGCCTACATGGTCCCGGTGGTGCCCCACGACCTGGAGATGGAGGCTCTCAACCGGTTCTTTGGCGGCATGGATCGGATCCAGGACGCCATTCACCGCCACCCCGCGCTGCTGGGCATCGTTCTGACCATGGTGGATCATCGCACCCAAGTCACCGACGAGGTGGTGACGGGTATCCGCAGCGCCTTTGGCCGCCAGGTCTTCCGCACCGAGATTCCGATCAACGTCCGGTTGGCCGAAGCGCCGGGTTACGGCAAGTCGATCTTCGACTATCAGAGTTGGTCGAAGGGGGCCCAGGCGTACGCACACCTGGGTGCCGAAGTCATCTCCCGCAGTACCAAGGCGGGGTTGGTCTAAGTCGGGGCTAGCAGCCCGAGGTAGAAGTCGCGTGGGTCGCGCGCCAGGGATCTGCGTTCGCAGGCAAGGCGGGCCGAGGAAGGCGATGCGGGGACATCGGTGACGAGGCCCAACGCCGCATGCGGGCGCAAACCCCTGGCGCCGGACCAACGGCCTTTGGCCGTCGGTGCCCGGTTACGAGCGGCTTGGGCCCATCTGCGGCGTTCCGCTCCCTGCGACATAGTCACCACTATGCCTCAGTCGCGCGCCTTGCATCTGGACCCAAGGCGCTCGTAACGCGACCCGCGGGACTTCTACCTCGGGCTGCTAGAGGCGCACGAAGATCCGCTTGTACCAGGGAACGCCCTTCTCCTTGAGGTGCTGACGCACCTCGCGGAGTCGCTTCTTGTCCTCCTGGCGGGCGATCTTCTCGAGAAAGGCCGAGCCCTCCCGCTCGTGGCAATCCTTGTACTTCTTGCCGCTGCCGCAGGGGCAGGGATCGTTGCGACCGACCTTGGCGATGTGGCGGGGCGCCGGAGCGTTCGAGAATCCGGGCCAGACGACCTTTGAATATTGCTTTTGTGCCATGGCGGATCTCCTTCGTCGCCGGCTGTCATTCAGAGCATAGTGTAAATTCGCAGGCAACGGAGGAAGGACCCGGACTATGACAGCGAAAAAGGGCGGAGGGGTTAGGGAGCGGGAGCGGCGGTATCTGGATCGTCTGGAGACCCTGGTGGACTCTATTTATGCGTTGGTGATCGTGATCATCGTGGCCGGCTTCCCCAGCGCCCGCGAGTTCGAAGGCGAATTCTCCTCGGCCTGGGATTTTCTGAGCCGGCACTCGGACGAGCTCGTGGCTCCGGGACTGGGTCTGGTGCTGATCATCATGTATTGGGCCCAGAGCAATGTTCAGTTGGGAAGCCTGGTGCGCACCGACAGCAAACATGCGACCCTGGTGATCGTCCAGGTACTGCTGCTTCTGACCTATGTCTACTCGGTGGATTTCGTGCTCGACTTCCCCGAGGACACGAACGTCCTCACAGCCCAGAGCGTGATCTTCTTCCTCATGGGAGTGGTCGCCTTCGCCGCCTGGAGTTGGGCCGTCCGCGGTCGCAGGCTGGTGAGTGACGAGATCACCGATGATGAGCTCTTCGTTATCAGCCGAGGGATGCTGCCCGAACCCGTGACGGCGTTTATCACCATCTGGGTCTCCTTCCTCGGCTCGACCGCCTGGGAGCTGGCCTGGCTGGCGTACTTGCCGATCGCCTATTTCGCCAAGCGAATCCAAAAGCCCCCGACCATTCAAATTTCGGAGAGCTGACCGGGTCCGTCCGCGAGCGGAGAGCCTATCTCGCGCACGAGCTCGAGGATCCTCTGGCCGTATTTCCGGGTCAGGGTCGGACCGATTCCCCTTACTGCCAGGAGCTCGTCCTCGCTGGCCGGCAGCGCCTCGACCACCGCGAGCAGTGTGCGGTTGGAGAGGATGTGAAAGGCGGGGACCCCCTGCCGTCGGGCTTCGGCTAGACGCCATTGCCGTAGCGCCTCCACCAATTTCTCGACGGGTGCCGCCACCGCATCCAGATCGACGCCGCCTGTAGCCGGAGAGCGGGCCGCTCTTGTCGCCCCCGGGCCAGCTTTGGTGGCCGTCGGACCACGCCGGCGACGCTTGGGAGTGGCTGGCGGCTCTTCCAGGAGACGCACTGGCTCCCTTTTACTCATGCCCCGGCGCTGGCCGTCGCGGGTAAGGCTGGCACGCTGAAAGTGAATGCGGCGGCCGTTCTTGAGAAAGGAATCCTGATCGATCCGCAGCAGACCGGCCCGGACCAGCCCACCCAGGAGCTCTTCGAACGCCCCACGCTCCAGCCAACCGTGGTGCTCGGCGATCTGACGGTAGAGCTGCCCGGTGCCCTGTCCTTCTCGCCGCTGGAGAGCTTCGACGACCGATTGACAGGCCTCGATCTCATCGTCGCTGGCATCCCTGTAGCGTCGGGCCAGACAGCTCTCCGGCCGACACACGTCGCACTGGTCGCAGGCCGCCCCCGAATCTTCCAGATCTCCGAAGTGCTGAACCATGTGGAGCATGCGGCAGGTGTGGCCATCGGCAAATCGGGTCATCTCGGCGAGCTGCTCGAGCTTATGCCGGCGCTGGATCAGGTAGGCCTCACGCCATTCGGCCTTCCCCCGGCTCACGTTCTCCTCCGGATCCACCAGGGCACCACCGTGAATCCAGAGCTTCTCGAGCGCCGGCTCGAAGAGATCCTCGTCCATCCGGAGTCGCGCCCGAAGCTCCTCACCGGGCACGGGCTCGCGGCCCAGCTTCTGATACAGACTCTCGAGCACGTCGGCCTCGGGGTAGCTGCGGCCGTGGAAGTACTCGTGGGTGCGACGGTCGGCCCAGGAGTAGAGGAGGATGGCCCGCGACGGCTGCCCATCGCGTCCGGCGCGCCCCACCTCCTGGTAGTAGCCCTCGAGTGTTCCCGGCAGACCGGTGTGGAGGACGGTGCGGATGTCGGGCTTGTCCACCCCCATGCCAAAGGCGATGGTGGCGACGATCACCTCGAGCTCACCCGTCAGGAAACGGCTCTGGGTCTCGTCGCGAGCGCCGGCGCTCATCCCGGCGTGATAGGCGCCGGCGGGTATCTCGGCCGCGAGATCGCCGGCCAGCGCCTCCGACTCCTTGCGGGTGGGTGCATAGACCAGGGCCGGTCGCCGATCCGGGTCGGCGAGCACCGACGCCACCACCCCGGGTCGGGCCGAAGGCCGCATCTCGGCGACCTCGATGGCGATGTTGTCGCGCCGGAAGCCGTGGATGTGGAGCGAGGGCGAGTCGAGCTCGAGCTGCTCGGCGATGTCAGTCTGCACCTGTGGTGTGGCGGTCGCGGTCAGAGCGATCACCGGTGCGGGGCGCAGCGGCCGCAGGCGCTCCCGGAGCAGTCGATAGTCGGGTCTGAAGTCGTGACCCCAGTGAGAGATACAGTGGGCCTCGTCGATCGCCACCAGGACGGGTTTGCGACGCGTCAGCATCTCCGGAAAGCCGGGGACACTCAGGCGCTCGGGAGCTATGTAGAGGAAGTCCAGCTCGCCGGCAAGATAGCTGGTGCACACCCGACGGGACTCGGCGCGGGGACGGCCCGAGTGGATGCGCTCGGCCTTGAGCCCGTGCTCACCGAGCTTCTGCACCTGATCCTCCATCAGCGCGATGAGTGGCGAGACCACCAGCGTCGTGCCACCGAGAGCAATCCCTGGGAGCTCGTAGCAAAGAGACTTTCCCGCCCCGGTGGGCATCACCACCAGAGCGTCGCGTCCGGCGAGGACGGCGCGACAGACCTCCTCCTGATAGCGCCGAAACTCGGAGAAACCGAATCGAGCACGGAGGAGGCCGGTCAGATCACCGGATTCCATCCGCAGCCCTCCAACTTCTGCTCGAGCCCACAATCGCGATGGCGATAATCATCCACTGCACATCAAAAGAGACGAGATTTAGGAGCCTAATCTTGCTCTCGTGCCTCCACAAGCACGCGAGAGATGGAGAGATCTCCGATGCGCTCGAAGTGGCGGAGATTTCCGGTCACCAATTCGAGGTCGTGGTGGACGGCTGTGGCCGCAATCTGGAGGTCTGCGTCGGCTAGTGGCTCACCACGCTCTTCGAGATTGACGCGAATTCGGCCGAAGACCCTGGCAACTGCCGTGTCAAAAGGAAGCACGGTCACGGTCGGCAGGATCAGCTCCTCGATGTTCTCGAGATGGCGGTCACGAGCTGCCGACCGATAGGCGCCCTTGAACAGCTCGCCAACAACCACCGCACTGGTGAACTGGTCTTCGCGGGGTAACCTGCCAAGCCAATTCACGTAGGCGGCGGCTGGCCGCGGCCGCAGCAGCTCCGAAATAGCGTCGGTGTCGAAAAGGTAGGCCACCGGTCCTCTCAGTCGAGGTCCGGCACGCGGCGTCCGGCACTGCGGTCGTACTCGAGCGCCCGCTCGGCCACCTCCTCCGAGCCCTCCCAACCGCCGGCGAGGCTGACGAGGCCGGCCTCGGGTCCTCCCGCCCGCAGCCGCTCGAGCTGCTCGAACAGCTCGATGGAGACCAGGGCCGCAACCGGCCGGCCATGACGGGTGAGAACAATCGGCTGCCCACCTTCAGCCTCCCGCAGGCACTGGGAGAAGTGGGCCTTGGCTCTAGCGATGGTATGAACGGTCATCATTACAGGTCATTATGACCCATATGATCCTTCTGATCAAGCGCAACCTGGACTGCCCTAAAGGTCTGCTGAGGCCCGAGACCTAGCCTCAAGCCAACTCCCGAGGATCTCAAGCGCCCGCTGGAGTGCGTCCAAGCCCAGGTGCCGACCCTTCTTGAGCTCTACCTCGAACGATTCGCTATTGGGTGGGCCTCATGACCGTCTCGCATTGAGATTCAAGCCCTACTCCGGCTTGGTCCGGTAGGAGCCCGATGTGTTGTGGGGAAAGAAAAGGCCGGGCGCGTAGGCCCGGCTTATCCCTCAGGTCACAGATGAGCCTGAGACCCAGAGCCACGTCAAGGCGTGCAGATCTCTCCTTTCATAAATCCTCTCCAGTCGCCCTGGTCGTCCAAAATCATTCCGATCCAGCCGACCGCCCCTTCATAGGCGCCTGTTCCTCCGGTGATGTTCGAGATTGTCACCAGTGGCAGACCAGCCTTGAACCCAGACTCAGCCGCACTCAAGTTCCACATCCAGTTGTCCTGTGCGTAGATCGTGCCCCTGTTGGTCTCAATGACATCGAGGGCCCATCCAGCCCACAGCCAGGAATAGGGCTCGTCCGGCTCGCCTTCGACTTGGCCCCCCTCACCGTAGAAATGCCACGTGCCGTTGAAGGTTCCCTTGAGTGGTGCATCAATGCAGTACGCATAATCCGTCCCAGGGGGACAGTCCAGATAGGTGGACGGTCCAATGCGAACCTCAATCGGTTGGCACTCGCCAGCAATCGCCGCACCTGCCACGAGGCACAGCACGACAACCAGAGCTGCATGCACAATAAAACTCTTCATGGTTTCTACCTCCTAGGACCCTGGACCAAGACCATTCCCAGCCCAAAAGTGGGGTCCATGAAGAGAGAAGACTGAAAAAACAGAAAAGGTCACGCACTCATCCGCAAGCGTGGACTCTGAGGATCAAGGGGAGAGTCAATGGTGCACCCAGGAAGATTCGAACTCCCAACCTACAGATCCGTAGTCTGTTGCTCTATCCAGTTGAGCTATGGGTGCACGGGTCCGTGCGCGGAACAGAGATTCTAGGACATGGCCCCAGTTGGGGCAAGAGATTTCCCTACTGCTTTTCCCCGTGCTTTTCCCGCAGGGCCTGGAAGCGGAGGCTCCTGCAGCGGATCAGTTGACGTCGGGGTCGAAGTTCTCCGCTATCCAGACGTCCGATTGTTCCTTGACGGAGGATGCGACGAGTCGCCGCCCATCGCCGGCGAAGCTCACCCACTGAAGCTCCTCTCCAAGCTCTAGATCGATCAGCGGCTCGACGGCTCCGCCCTCGGCGGGGATTCGATAGACGATGGTTTCCTTGGATGCGCTCCCCCATGAGCTGCGAATTAGGTAGACGTACTTCCCGTCGGGCGACCAGCCGACGGGCGAAAACTCACCCGAGGCCGGCTTCCCAATCGCCTCTATTTTGAGGGCCGGACCCCACGGCGCTGGAGCCTCTGAGCTCACCGAGTAAGAGACCGCCGATGATGAAAGCAGCTGCCAACCCTCTGGACCCCCTGACTCCGCAATCTCGCTGAAGCCGGCGTTGTCAATCGGCAAGTCTTCCCATTTGTCGTCGTTGCCCTGGACCCTCAGACGAATATCGCCAGCCCACATCGCCCCCGTACCTTCGAAGATTCCTCCGAAGGTTACCTG
>JBAUDS010000277.1:0-7463 GCA_049678185.1 Thermoanaerobaculia bacterium | reverse complement strand
GCCACCAAGACCACCTGGCAGGACCGGTTGCTCTACTACCTGCGGGTCAACACCCTGGCCCGTACCGACCGGCCCGATCTCGACTTTGTCTCCGAGCCCCTCGACCTGATCGAGGATCGGGACTGGAACGAGCCCGCTGTGCCGGGCAGCGACCAGGCGCGGCGCGAGCGCATGCATCGTCGCCGGCTGATGCAGACCACCATCGACCTGAGGAACCTGTCATGACCAGCCACCGATCGAACCGAGCTGTTGTCCACCAGTCGGGTAGTGCCTATCTGGCCGCTTTGCTCGCCATGGTGGTGCTGTCCATCATCGGCTTGAGCCTGGCGTTTATCACCCAGAACGAGATGATCATCGGCGCCAACCAGAGAACAGTCACCCGGGTGCTCTACGACGCCGACGCCGGGATCGCCGAGGCCACGGCGCGGGTGCTGTTTACCCGTGACCGCCGGCCCAAGACCCTCGAGGTCAAAGATCCCACGTCACCGCCGGGCCTCGGGCTGGGCAGCACCATCGAGCTGACCCAGTACCTGCCCATCAACGACGCTCCCTGCAATCTGTGTCAGATCAACCAGGGGGGTCCCCAGTACTTCAAGGTCAACCACGCCATCACCTCCACCGCTACACGGGTGGGAAACCTCGGCACCGATGACGAGATCCCGCTGGGACGAAAGACCGTCTCGGTGATGGTCGACATCCAGCCCATGGAGCTATTGCCGCTCGATCTGGCCTTCGATCGTACCGACGCCGACAGCAACGGCATCGCCGACGTCCTCGAAGGACTCAAGTTCTGAGCCGTTAGGAGATCATCATGAACGATAAGAACCGCAAAAGACTTCACCAACTCCTGGCGGCGCTGCCGGCAGCGGCGCTGCTTGTCGCCGTCTTTGCCGGCTCGATGCTACAGCCCCAGCAGGCCTGGTCCGACGACCGTGATCTGCTCGGCTCGGGCGGTGAGAAGCCCTATGTCTTCTTCCTCATCGACATCTCCTCGTCGATGCTGCGGATGATCAGTACCGGGGCGAACGGCGCCTTTGTGCCCAACGGACTCGACGATCCCGAGAGCAAGATATTTATTGCCAAGAAGGCCGTCTACGAGGTTGTCCAGCAGGTGGGCAACAACGCCCTCTACGGTTTTGGCACTTATGACATAAACAGTGTCCAGTACAACGACAAACACTGGATCTACACCCCGCAGAGCAACCCATCCTGGCTCAGTCGCCCCGAGTTCTCCGGTGGCAGCGACACCCGGCCCTGGAGGGGGCCCGGCACTTCCGAGATGGCCTACCCGCGGGTGGGCCACCCCCTGACCTTTGGTGATCACACGACCACCGGCAACGACGGCGAGACCCCCGAGCTACAGTCGAACCACGAGGACGGCAGCTGCGCTTTTCCCGAGACCCTCGACGTGCTCGGCGCCATCCGCGGCGAGATGAGGGACGTCTGGACCGATGTCGAGGGCATGGGCAAGCTGATGACCTTCGAAAAGATGGGACGCGAGGGAAGCACCGAAACCACGCAATGGTTCCTGTACAAGGGTGAGAAGTATCGGCTGATCTGGAAGGCGCTGGCCGGCGGCCAGAGTATGGGCGACGTGCCCATGAACGTCCAGGTCGACTTCCAGCGGCTCAGCAACGGCAACTGCTCGAGCCCCGCCTACGAAGACATCGCCATGAACGAGACCCTGGTCATGGTGCCGTTACACCCCACCGACCTCGACGGCGACCCGCTGCCGGGGGCGCCGTCGTCCATGCACCAGGTCAGCGACGAGCGCGCTATGGGCTACAGCAAGGGCGATTTCCGCGGCGACAAGGCCTGTGACAACAACGAGTACTGGAACTCCAGCTACGACGAGCTTGGCCAAACCTTCACCTACGATGCCATCCAGGATCCCTTGCACCGCGACCCCGTGGGTGAGGCTCTGGGTCTGGGCCATGGCGTCTTCGACCGCGGCGACGTCATCCCCTTCGACTGGACCAACCCCGGCTACACCGTGGGCAACCGGCAGGAGATCCTGCGGCGGTTGGCCCCCTCGATCCTCCTCGGTCAGCCCCCCGACTTTCGAGTCTCGCCCTACTTCAAGGAATACGATCCGGGGATCCCCGGCATCCCCGGGCTCAAGGACGCCTTTGCCGACTACCCCCCCATTATTACCAGTGGCGACACCCCCATCGAAGGCTCGGTCTTCCGCTTTCGCCAGTGGTACGACAAATGGATAACGATCGCCATGAACGAGGACCCGGGCTGGGACTGCCGTGCCGGTGTCGCCCTCATCATGCTTACCGACGGTGCCGGGGAGTCGTGTGGAGAATATGCGCATATCGGTGCCGAGTACTGCGAGGGCGCGCTGTCCCCCTGTCCGACAAACGAGAACGAAGGCCCCAACGTCCAGGCCGAGATTCTCTACGACGGCGTCTTCCCCGCGGGCCATCCGCTGGCGGGTGATAGACGCGACGTCAAGACCTATGTCATCGGCTTCGCCACCGCCGAGCCGAACCTCAACAACATGGCCGAGGCGGGCGGCACCTGCTCCGACCGTAACGGCGACACCGTCATCCACCACGACACCGAGTGTGCCTACTATGCCTGGAACAAGGACGATCTGGTCTCCTCCATGCTCAACATCTTCACCGAGATCCAGGCCGAGCCCCGGTCATTTGTCCCGGCGGCCACCCCCCCGCGCTCCTTCAATCTCGACCCCAAGACCGTGCTCACCAACTTCGTGCCGGTCCCCGGCGAGTCGACCTGGGACGGCCACCTGAATGCTTTTCTCTCGCCGATACCGCTGACCATCGACGGCCGGCCCAACACCGCCCGCAAGTGCAACGGCACCACCATCACCGAGGCCTGTTTTCTCTGGGATGCGGGCGAAGAGCTCGAGGACCAGACGCCGACCGCGGCCGAAGTCTCGCTCGAGCCCCCGACCCTCAAGCTCGGCCCCGGCGCCGATGAGCGCCGGGTCTTCTTCACCATGGAGCAGGACATTCTGTACCCCGAGGCGATTCCCCAGCCACGCCGGCTCCTCGATTGGACCGCTACCACCAGCCCGACCGAGTGGCAGGATGTGGTGGACGGCATGGGGATCGGCGGTCCTCCCAGCATCTGCGGCGACGCGACCTGCGATCCGGGTGAGAACTCCTGCAACTGCGCCGCCGACTGCGGGGCGCCCCCGGCCAACGAGGTCGGTCTCTGTGCCGATGCCTTCGACAACGACTGCGACGGCTTCCTGGATTGTATCGACCCCGACTGTTCGGCCGAGCCGCTCTGCTCCTTCTGCGGTGACAGCAGCTGCGACCTGGGGGAGGACAAGTGCAACTGCGCCGTCGACTGCGGCGCCCCACCAGGGAGCGAGGCCGGTCTCTGCACCGACACGCAGGACAACGACTGCGACACCTTTGCCGATTGCGGCGACTCCGACTGTGCCCCGGATCCGGCCTGCGCCTTCTGTGGCGACGGGCCCTGCGGTCCAGGCGAGAACATGTGCAACTGCGCCGTCGACTGCGGTGCACCCCCCGCCGGCGAGATCGGAATGTGCGGCGACAGCCTCGACAACGACTGCGACGGTGCCGTCGACTGTACCGACAGCGAGTGCACCATCGATCCGCTTTGCATGTTCTGCGGCAACTCGGTCTGCGACCCGGGTGAGAACAGCTGTAACTGCGCCGGCGACTGCGGCGCCCCACCAGGGAGCGAGGTCGGGATGTGCACCGACGGCTTCGACAACGACTGCGACGGCGTGGTCGACTGCTACGACCCCGTCGACTGCTCGACCGATCCCTCCTGCATCGTCTGCGGTGACCTCGTCTGCAGCCCCGGCGAGGACATCTGCAGCTGCTCGACCGACTGCGGCCTACCACCTAGCAGCGAGGCCGGGTTCTGCACCGACAGCCTGGACAACGACTGCGACGGCGATATCGACTGCGCCGACAGCGACTGCACAGGCGGCAGCGAGGTCGGCCTCTGCTCGGACGGGGTCGACAACGACTGCGACGGCTTTGTCGACTGCGACGATTCCGCCGACTGCTCCACCGATCCCGCCTGCAGCATCGGCTCGTGCACCGCGCCCGGCTCTGTCGTACTGCAGATCCCGGCGCCGGTCACCCCCTTCGCCGACGGCGGCCGGGCGGTGGATGACATCGAGCAGGACCGCGACGGCAGTATGCGCATCGGCAGCTCCGATATCGACATCGATGTCGACATGTTCGGGGCCTTTCTTTTTCGGGCGGTGGACGTTCCCGACGGGGCGATCATCGACACCGCGGTTCTGGACCTCATGGCCGACAACGACTGGAGCAATGCCGCGGAGTTGAACATCTTTGGTGAGGCTACGGCCGATGCCGCCCCCTTCGTGCCGGACGGCACACCGGATGTCGGCCCCTTCCCGACAATCGATTACGACATCTCCAATCGCACCTGGACCACCGCCTCGGTGGACTGGTTCCCGGGGACCTGGATCTCCAAGGATCGTTACGTCTCACCCGACATCTCTGACATCGTCCAGGAGATCATCGAAGTACCCGGCTGGGCTGCGCTCAACGACATGGTCTTCATCATCGATAGCCCCAGCCCTTATGTGAAACGGGAAGTCTACTCTGCGGAGCAATACCAAGCCAGAGGCGCGATCCTACGCATCGACTACAGCTGTCCGGCCGGTAAGCCCGCGATGGCGGCGGCCGCCCCACCGCCACCCTCGGCGGCCCCCGAGGTCGACCGGGCCAAGAACATCATCCGCCAGACGCTGCGGCTCAAGACCGGCTTCATCCCCGATCCCAGTACCGGCGGCAGCGTGGCCGTCGACTACATCCTGGGTGACATCTTCCACTCCGACCCGACGGTGGTGGGGGTGCCCGAGAACGGACGCTTCTACGCCTCCGACCTCTTTAGCACCAATGCCTTCGACTGCACCGACAACCCCGGCTACCGCTGCTACTTCGACAGGCATCAGTACCGGCGCCAGGTGCTGCTGACCGGGGCCAACGACGGCCAGATCCACTCCTTCGATCTGGCGACCTACGACTACACCGCCGACCCGGCGAAGGACGGCGAATTCAACAACGGCACCGGCAGGGAGCTCTTTGCCTACGTGCCGCGAGACGTGCTGCCCAACCTGGTGCAGCAGGCCGAGTCGATCGACCACGACTGGGATGTGGACAACCCCATCCGCATAGCCGACGTCTTTATCGACCCGGCCCACGACGGCACACCGACGGTCGACGATCGCGAATGGCGGACGGTGGGCATCGGCGGTCTGCGCCGCGGCGGCCGGGTCGTCTGGGCTCTGGATATGACCCAGCCCGACGTGCTCGACAGCAACGGCGTCGGCGTCCCCATCAACGGCTATGTCCCCTCCTGTTGGGACACACCGTCGACTCCCGATGTCGACGGCAGCGGCGGCGACCCCTGCGGACCGGTGGCCTACGGCACCTCGCTGTGGGAGTTCACCGACACCTGGGACGAGGACACGCCGGTGCCACCCACCTCGGGGACCGCTTATCCCGACCTGGGCGACACCTGGTCGATCGTCAACACCGGGCTGCTCAGGGTTCTGGTCGACGATGGGGCCGGCGGCACCGAAGAGGCGATCAAGTTCGTCGCCGTCTTTGGCGGCGGTCTCGAGAGCACCAAGCAGGGCCGCTCGGGTAACTGGCTCTACATGGTGGACATCGAGACCGGCCTGACCATCTACAAGCGCCGGCTGAGCGGGTCGGCGGCCTCGGAGCCGGCGGCGGTGGACACCGATGGCAACGGCTTCCTGGACACCATCTATATCGGCACCATCGACGGCTACCTCTACAAGGCCGATATCAGCACACCCAAGGAGCTGGAGACCACGACGGTAAACGACTACTCCGAAGGCTCGCCGCCACCGACGGTGCGCACGGTCGACCGGGTGATCGACGCCGCCTGGGATCCCTTCCCCATCTTCGACACCGGCGGCCGCCCCATCTACTTCCCGCCGTCGGTGATCTTTGTCGGCAAGACGGGTCTCTTCTCGGTGGCCTTCGGCACCGGCGACCGTGAGGACATCATCGCCTTCCCCGCTCAGGTCCCGCGCTTCTACAACATCGTCGACAACGACTTCACCGCGGGCCACCCGCTGCTGCCGTTGACGGAGAACGAGTTGAAGAAGATCCCCTACAACACCACCGTCAAGGAGACGGTCGACCTGTTGGTCGCCCCGCCGGCCGGCAAGGAGCTCGGTTGGGCGCTAACCCTGGGTACCAATGACAAGGTAGTCACCAAGTCCCTGGCCTTTGGCGGGATCATCACCTTTAGCACCTTTACCCCCGAGGTAACCGATACCGAGGCCTGCGGCACCAACGGGAGCGGCAAGGTCTTTATCATCGACGCCTCCAACGCCAACCCGGTGCACGAGGATGGCGCCGGCGACGAGGTCCGCTACTTCGAGGTCGCCGACCTCGTCACCAGCCCGTACGTCGAGCCCGGAGCGCCCCCCAGCGCCGATGATGACCCCTCGCTCAACAACCCCTGCGCCGGGCTGCTACCCCTCACCGAGAGGCTCAAGTCGCTCTTCCCACCGAGCTGCAAGTTCACCAACCGGACGAAGAACATCATGGCCCAGCGCTCCGACACCGGTGTCGAGTGCATCGCCCCGGTGCCGGTCTGTGTCGACGGCCGCAACTGGAAGGAGTACTAGATGAGCGACCGTCGACCCGCAAACACAACCAAATCCCCGCCGGGGCTGGCCCGTCTCGGGCTGGCCCTGGCGTTGGCCGGAGCCCTCTTTGTGGTTCCAGCAAGTGCCGACTGGCTGGTCACCCTCGACGGTGACCAGATCGAGACCCAGGGGCCCTGGTCGATCCAGGGCAAGCTGGTCGTCTTTACCTCCCCCGGCGGCGGGCTCTCATCGCTCCGCCTAGCCGACATCGACGTCGACGCCAGTGACCAGCTCACCGCCGCCTCGCGGGCAGGCCAGCACCGCCCCAGGACCGAGCAACCGGCCCGGGAGGCGACCTTTGTGCTCACCGACAACGACGTGAGTCATGTCGACGGCCGGCTCGAGGGCTCGATGGAGGACCGGAAAGAGGCCGGCGCCGAGGCACGCGCGGAGACCATACGAACCACCGCCGCCACCGAAGACGGCGTCAGCGTCACCGACTGGGACCAGAGCTTCGACGACAACATCAACGGCGTGGTCGTCACCGGCCGCATCGAGAATCGCAGCCGAGATATCCAGACCGAGGTCACCCTACAGGTGGTTCTCCACCTCATCGATGGCACCCTCGCAGGTCGCGCCCCGGCCACCCTCCAAAAGCAGGTGCTGAATCCGAAGGGCTCGACCTCCTTCAAAGCCACCTTCCCCGGCACCCTCAGCTTCGACCGCCCCGATTTCCAGATCGACAGCGTCCCCCTGGCGCCCAGAGTCGAAAACGATTCAGAACCAGCAGGTTAACCACATCCGACCCTCTCCCCGATGGAAGCGGCCGGCCTCCGTGCGGGCC
>JBAUDS010000276.1:0-10791 GCA_049678185.1 Thermoanaerobaculia bacterium | reverse complement strand
GGTCTATTTCGTCTCCAGTCGCGAGGCCTCCCTGGCCCTGCCCGACAAGTTCGTGCCGGTGGATCACGCGATTGTTGGTATCGTGGACGCGGTCAGCGAGTTGTGAGGCCGACACCATGAAGATCGGGAGAGTCTCCGGCACCGTCGTTTCAACCATCAAGGCCCCGGTTTTCGAGGCGCGGCGATTGCTGCTCTGTGACCTCCTGGACGAGGCCGGTATGAAGAGGGAAGGGCGATCGCTGATCGCCGTCGATGCCGTGGGCGCGGGTGCCGGCGAGACCGTGCTGATCCTGGATGAGGGCAACTCGGCGCGGCAGGTTGTCGATTTGGAAGATGCTCCTATTCGCGCCGTAATCGTGGGCATCGTGGACGAGATCGAAGTCACATCCAAGACTTAGTCCCTGGGCCGTATAGATCCGTGAGGACAATGCCATGACCGTAGCCAGCCAGGAGCCCGAAGTAGCGGCGGCCGTCGAATTCACGCTGACACCGGAGCAGAAGGCCATCCAGGAGATGGCACGCGAGTTCGCACGCAAGGAGATCGATCCGATCGTCGACGAGTTCGACGAGTCGCAGGAGTTCCCTCGGGAGTTGATCGCCAAGGCGGCCGAGTTGGGTTTCCTGGGCATCCTGTTTCCGGAGAAGTATGGTGGCGCCGGGCTCGGATATGTCGACTACGTGTTGGTGATCAACGAGCTGTCCAAGGTCGATCCCTCGATCGGTCTCAGTGTCGCGGCCCACAACTCGCTGTGCAGCAACCACATCTTCAAATTCGGCAACGAGGACCAGATCCAGCGCTGGCTGGTGCCGCTGGCGCGTGGCGAGAAGATCGGTGCCTGGAGCCTGACCGAGCCCGGAGCGGGCTCGGATGCAGCCGGCACTCGTAGCCGGGCGGAGCGGGTATCAGGCGGCTGGAAGCTGAACGGCTCCAAGACCTTTACCACCCACGGCTCGGTCGGCGACATCTGTGTCGTCTTTGCGGTCACCGATCCCGACGGACCCCGCCAACACAGCATCTCCGCCTTCGTGGTGGAGAAGGGAACTCCAGGGTTTCGCACCGGCAAGAAGGAGAACAAGCTGGGGACGCGGGCATCGGACACGGCTGAAGTGGTCATGGAGGACTGCGTAATACCCAACGACAACCTCCTGGGCGAAGAGGGCAAGGGCTTTGTGCAGGCCTTGAAGATCCTGGACGGCGGCCGCATCTCGATCGCCGCCCTGGGATTGGGTGTCGCCAATGGCGCCTACGAGACGGCGCTGGCCTATGCCAAGGAACGGGAGCAGTTTGGCAAGCCGATCGCCTCCTTCCAGGCCATCCGCTTCCACCTGGCCGAGATGATCACCCGGATTGCCGCCGCCGAGGCCCTGACGTTTGCCGCGGCAGCCGAGATGGACCGGGGAGGCCGGGTGAGTCGCCTGGCGTCCGAGGCCAAGCTGCTGGCCGGGGAGACCGCTGTTTTCTGCGCCGAGCGGGGTGTGCAGATCCACGGCGGCTACGGTTTCATCAAGGACTACCGCGCCGAGAAGTTCTACCGGGACTGCAAGATCTGCACGATCGGCGAAGGCACTAGCGAGATCCAACGCCTGGTTATCGCCCGCTGGCTGCTGAAGGGCTAGCTGGCGCAGCGGCGCTCCCCATGATCCAAGGCATCGAGCACATTGGTATCGCGGTCGAGTCGATCGAGGAGGCTCGGGGTTTTTACGAGGCTCTGGGGCTCGAGATCGAGCGCATCGAGGAGGTACCTCAGGAAGGGGTTCGGGTAGCCCTTATCCGTTGTGGGGAGAGCTGTATCGAGTTGCTCGAGGCGACTTCTGCCGATTCACCTATTGCGAAGTTCATTGCCAAGCGGGGTGCCGGCATGCATCATCTCTGTCTGGCGACCGAGGATGTGCGCGGTGATGACGCGAAGCTCAGAGAGGCAGGTTTTGATGTTCTGCGCCCCGAACCCACACCGGGTGCCGGAGGCTGCTGGGTCCAGTTTGTGCACCCCAAGAGCACCGGTGGCGTTCTGGTCGAGCTCTCCGAGAAGGCCGATTAGCCGGCACCGGCCACCCATCGCGGCAGGTCTGACGCGATTCTGAGCGTGACAAAGTGATGCTCCATTCCGACTCCATCGTTATCGTGCACCTCAACAACCCCACCGAGAAGTTTTGGGGTGTGCTCAAGGGGCTCGATGCCACCGGAGTGGCCATTCGGGCGATCAGCGTTTCGAGCTTTGATGAATGGGCCTTCCAGGTGGCCCGCAACGAGCATCAGGCTCTGGGGCTGTCGACCATGTTTGTGCCACTCTTCAGAGTCGAGAGGATCTTTCTCGACGAGCAGGTAGGCGAGGTGGAGAGCTACAGGCAGCGGTTCGAGCAGCGCACCGGCGTCACGGTGGAGAGCTATCTGGGCCTGGCCGACGTCACGACGACGGAAGTGCCGTCGTAGGTCTTCTATATCTAGAACTGTACCTGCCGAACAAAGAAATCAGAGACGTTGAGGCGGTCCTCTGCCAGGGCGCTGGCCGCATCGGCGGTGAGCAGGAATTGGCCGGCCCGGCTGCGCGATGAGGTGATCAAGAAGACCTGGAAGCCGTCCACCAGATCTGGATACCGGGTGCGGATATGGACGAGAGCGTCGGCGGAGACCTCGAGAGCGCGGAAGACAGAAGCCTCCGAGTCGGTGGTTATCTCCAGAAACGGACTGTTTGGCTGCGTGCCCTGGTGGATCTGAACCGCTTCAACCCCTTGACCGAGGAAGACTCTCTTGATTTCACTGGAGACTTCCATGTTGGGAAAGGGCCGGCGTGTAATCGACCCCAGATCGATGAAGCCGGCAGCGGTCACCTGTCGACCGCCGGCGTCCTCTGGGGATGCGCGACGGGCCTGCGGCCGGTTGCGAGTCGTGGTCTCACCGCGGGCGGCGAGATCGACGAGACTCTCCTCCTTCTGATCCTCCCGCACGATCGGACCCTCGACCACCTTGCCTTCTTCGAGCATCAGGGCGGTGCCGTAGCCCTCGCGGTTGGCGTTCAGGGTGCGCTCGACGTCGATCTCCGACGCATCGATAAAAGTCTGGGTTCCGTTCTGGAGCGTGATGATGGCTTTGCCTTCCTGGACGCGATAAACCTCTTTGGCGAGGAGTCGTGACCCGTCCTTCAAATAGATCGTGTAGGCGAGAAGTGGGCCACTGATGGCTGCCAGGAGCAAAGAAACGAGGATGATCTTCAATCGATGCATTTGGGCCTCCTTTGCTATGATATCGCGCTACCAGACCAGGGCCCAAGGGCGCAGGTCACAGAACCAGAGGTTTCAATGCTTGTTGTGATGAAAATGGATGCCAGCCCCGAAGAGATCGAGGGGGTGGTGAGTTACATCGAATCTCACGACTTGAAGGCCAATGCCATCCCTGGCAGCCAGCGCACGGCGATCGGCATCACCGGCAACATCGGTGTCGTCGAAAAGGGATTGTTCGAGTCGCTACCGGGTGTTCTGGAAGTCATCCAGGTCAGCCACCCCTACAAGTTGGTTTCACGAGAGTTCAAACCGGACAATTCGGTGATCGAGGTGGGTGGTGTGCGTATCGGCGGTCCCGATCTGCTCATCATCGCCGGCCCGTGCTCGGTCGAGAGTTACGAACAGACGCTACGGATCGCCAAGCACGTCCAGTCGGCCGGTGCCCATCTTCTCCGCGGGGGGGCGTTCAAGCCCCGGACCAGCCCTTACAGCTTCCAGGGTCTGGGTGTCGAAGGTCTCGAGATCCTGGCGCGGGTGCGCACGGAGACCGGGATGCCGGTGGTGACGGAAGCGCTCGACATCGACGTCATCGACAAAGTTGCCGAGTACGCCGACATCGTCCAGATCGGCGCTCGCAACATGCAGAACTACACTCTGCTGCGTCGGGCAGGTCGATGTGGGCGCCCGGTTCTCCTCAAGCGGGGGATGAACGCCACCATCACCGAGTTTCTCCTGGCGGCGGAGTACGTTCTCGACCAGGGCAACGAGCAGGTGATCCTGTGCGAGCGGGGCATCAGGACGTTTACCGACCACACCCGCAACACCCTGGACGTCTCGGCGGTGCCGACGGTAAAGAAGATCAGCCATCTCCCCATCATCGCCGATCCAAGTCATGCTGCCGGCAAAAGGGACACGGTTATTCCGCTCTCCCGGGCCGCGGTCGCGGTCGGCGCCGACGGGCTGATGGTCGAGGTTCACGATAAACCGGAGACGGCGCTGTCGGATGGCAACCAGGCGCTGCTGCCCGAGCAGTTCGAGCAGCTGATGGGTGAGATCCGGCTCCTGGCTCCCGTCGTCGGTCGAGAAGTTCCCAACGTCGTAAGGTCCTGAACACCACCTTTCCGGGGGCGGTGAGAATTGCGAACGAGAAACGCTGCTCTGCTCGTACTAGAGGACGGTTCGGTCTTCGAAGGTCTTGCCGCCTCGCCGGGGACCCGGTTTGGCGAGGTGGTCTTCAACACCTCGATGACCGGGTATCAAGAGATTCTCACCGATCCTTCCTACCGAGGTCAGATCGTCGTCATGACCCTGCCGCACATCGGCAACTACGGCATCAGCTCGCAGGTTGCCGAGTCCAGCCGCGCCTGGGTCGAAGGCTTTATCGCCCGCCAATTCACCTCCCGGCCGTCCAGCCACGGCAGCGAGGAGGGTCTGGTGGCCTACCTGAATCGCAACGAGGTGCCGGCGATGGAGGGTATCGATACGCGGGCGGTGGTCAGGCGAGTGCGGGAGAAGGGGGCACTGCGCGGTGTGGTGACCTCCGAGCGGAGCGACGTCGAAGGTCTGCTGGCCGAGTTGGCGGACTTTCCAACCATGGCCGGGCGGGCCCTGGTGGACGAGGTCACCTGTAGCGAGCCCTACGAATTGCTGCCTCCCGAGGGGGTGGAGAGTCGGTTCCATCTGGGTGTGTACGATCTTGGGGTGAAGGCCAACATCCTGCGCTCGCTCGCCGAGAGAGGAGCTCGCCTCACCGTGCTGCCGGCCAGAACACCGGCGGCGGAATGCGTCAGCTTGGGTCTCGACGGGGTCATCCTGTCGAACGGACCCGGTGACCCCGAGCCGCTGAAGGAGATCGTGGCGGCGGTCCGAGACCTGGTCGACTCGGGTCTTCCGGTCTTTGGTATCTGTCTCGGTCATCAACTTTTGGGTCTTGCCGTCGGTGGGCGTACTTTCAAGCTTAAGTTCGGTCACCACGGCGGCAATCAGCCGGTCAAGGATCTGGATACCGGCAAGATCCTGATCACCAGCCAGAATCATGGCTTTGCGGTGGATCCCGACTCGCTGCCGCCAGGTTGTCGGGTGAGTCAGACCAACCTCAACGACGGTACGGTCGAGGCCTTCGTGGTGGAGGACAAACCGGTCTTTTCCGCTCAATACCACCCCGAGGCCGCTCCCGGTCCTCACGATGCGGCTGGGCTCTTCGATCGATTCCTCGAGTCCGTGTCCGCAAGAGTCGGCAGCCGGCTGTGAGCTCCACGGCGCTGTTCGACATGTCGCTCCTCTGGTCGATCGCCTGGCGGTTTCTTCGCGGGCGTCGGAGCCGGCTGATGGACAGTACGGCCAGGGCGGCGCTGATCGCCATAACCATCGGCGTCACTGCCATGGTCATCGCGATGGCGTTGATGACCGGCTATCAGAAGGATCTGCAACAGAAACTGGTGCGGGGAAACGCGGCGGTCATCGTCTACCCGTTGGCAGCCGCGGGGTTGCAGTTGAGGGCGGAGGAGCTGGCGAGGACCGAGTCGGTGCCCGGTGTGGTCGAGGTACGTCGAGTCACCTACGGGCAGGGTTCGGTAGCGAGCGAGCAGTCTCCCGATGGCTTGGATGTGACTCTGCGTGGGGTGGACCGGGGGCAAGGGCTTGGCAGTCTCGGTGCGGTGGTTCTCGCTCCCGGCCTCAATCCCGATCGGCCCCTCGAAGGCCGCGAGGTACCGGGTGTGGTCCTGGGGAACGAGTTGGCTCGCAAGCTCGGGGCCGGTCTGGGTGATGCCCTGCGGTTGATGGTTCTGGGCTTCGACGGCAGGAGAGGACTCGGCTTCGAGTACCGGAGCGTCGAGGTGGTGGGTACCTTCACCACCGGTTTTTCCGAGTTCGACCAGAGTTGGGTGGTCATTGGTCGCTCTACGCTCGAGGGGTTGATGGGGCGCGAGGTGGGAAGTGCGCTCTACGAGATCGAGCTGGCCGATGCGAACGCAGCAGGCATCACCTCCGAGCAGATACGCGAGATTCTCGGCTCCGACTTTCTGGTCACCGACTGGCGAGATTTGAACCGCGAGCTGTTCACGGCTCTGGAGGTGCAGAAGATCGCTCTCTTCTTCGTCCTGGGATTGATCGTCGTGGTCTCGACCTTCAACGTGGCCTCGAGCCTGGTGGTCCTGGTGCGGGAGCGGATGAGGGATGTCGGTGTGCTCGCCTCCCTGGGGCTCTCCCCGCAAGAGCTGCGAACGGTATTCCTTCTCTACGGCGGCGCGCTCGGGCTGGCCGGCACTCTGTGCGGTGTCGCTCTTGGGGTGGCGGCATCGTGGGTGCTGACCGAGTACGAGCTCATCCGCTTCGACCCCGATCTGGCGGAGATCTACTTCATCGATTCGGTGCCGTTCCGGGTCGAGGCACCAGACATCCTGGCGGTGATCGCGTTCACCCTGTTGGTGACCCTCGTGGCCTGCTGGCTGCCGGCCCGTCGAGCCGGCTCGGTGCTGCCGGCGACGGCCCTGCGATATGAATGAAGAAGGGGACCGAAATCGGTCCCCTTTTGGTTGTGGTTGGCAAGGCTACCGGTTGTCCGGCAGCCGGTGGGGTAGGGGGGCGGGCCGGAGCTTTCGCTTCCTGATTGGAGCCCTTGGGTCCTGGCCGCGAACGCGGCCGGGTCGGCTCCGGAGGGTTGACCGGATAACCGGCCTTGGTGTCATCTATGTATACGTGTGGGGAGCGAAAAGAGTTTACTTTCAGGCTCGGCCGGGACCCGTCTATCTGAGCACTTCCACGTCCCAGCTGGCCACTCGCAGCTGCTCTCCACAGGTGCTGCAGAACTCTTCCACACCCTCCATCAGGCGGCGGAGCGCCTCATCGTCCAGCATCGAGAAGACCACCGCCGAGGTCTTTGGAAAGGCGCTCGAGCCCAGACGGGGTCCGCTCGAGCCCAGCCCCGCGGCCTGGGAGATCTCGGTATAGCCGACCACACCGGAGCGGTTGAGAAAGATCTCCAACTCCTCCCGCTTCGACTCGTCGACGATGATCATCAACATCTTCATGTCATCACTCCGGCACGTTGAGCGCCCGCAGAATGGCCATCATCGGGCACCATTTGGTGAAGGCCGATTGCAGCAGGTTGAGACCCACAAAGGCCGTAAAGAGAAAGAAGCCGGGGTGGATCCAGTAGCCCAGGGCGACAGACAGCAGGACAAGGAATCCGGCGATAGCTCGTAGCAGCTCATTGACAGTCATTACAGCCTCCGTTGTTTCACGATTGATTTTGAGAGGTCACCTTGTCGACACCGACGGTCTTGACGTACATGAAGTAGAGCAGTGGGATCACCACCAGCGTGAGGGCGGTGGAGACGACGACTCCCGAGATCAGGGCGACCGCCAGGCCCTGGAAGATCGGATCCAGGAGAATGACCAGACCACCCACCACCAGCGCGGCGGCGGTCAGGGCTATAGGTCGGAAGCGGACGACACCGGCCTTGATCACCGCCGCCTCCAGCTTCTCACCGGTGGCGAGCTCGAGGTTGATGAAGTCCACCAGCAGGATCGAGTTGCGGACGATGATGCCGGCCAGGGCGATAAAGCCGATCATCGAAGTGGCAGTGAAGAAGACGCCACCCAGGGCGTGCGCCGGCAGGATGCCGATCAGGGTCAGAGGGATCGGGGCCATGATGATCAACGGCGTGACAAAGGAGCGGAACCAGCCGACAACCAGCACATAGATCAGCACCAGAACCACGGCAAAGGCGATCCCCATATCGCGAAACACCTCGTAGGTGATCTGCCATTCACCATCCCACTTGAGAGCATAGCGGGTCGAGTCCTCGGGCATCGTGGCCGAGAGAATTTCCAGGGGTTGCCCCGTGGGGTCCTCGAGCTCCCCGATGCGCTCTTGCATGTTGAGAATGCCGTAGACGGGGGACTCCTCGCCGCCGGCCACCTCGGCCACCACATAGGAGACCGGCTGCAGATTCTTGTGATAGATGAACCGCTCGCGGGGTACCTGATGGACCTTGACCAGCTCCCGCAACGGCACCATCCGCCCCTCGGCGCCGTGGACCGTAATCGCCAGCAGACCGTCGATGCTTGAGCGCTGTGCGCGCTCGAGACGCATCATCAGCGGCACCGGCTCGCGGGCATGCTCGTCGCGGAGCAAGCCGGCTTCGGCACCGTTGAGCGCCATCCGTAGGGTTCTGGCCACGGCTTCGGGGGTGATCCCCAAGCGTGAGACCTTGTCGCGGTCGATCTCGACCTCCAGCTTTGGTCCCGGGTGCTCGACCCACCAGTCGACGTCGACAATGCCGGGCGTGGTCTCGAAAACTTCGCGCACCTGGGTGGCCAGCTCGATCCTCCGTTCGAGATCGGGTCCGTAGATCTCGGCCACTATCGTCGACAGCACCGGCGGTCCCGGTGGCACCTCGGTGACCTTGACGTTGGCCATCGTCCCCTCGACCACCGGTGCCAGCAGATCTCGCAGCTCCTTGGCCAGGGGATGGCTCGACCGGTCGCGGTGGTGCTTGGGGAGCAGGTTGACCTGCAGGTCGGCCACCAGTGGTCCGGAGCGCAGGAAGTAGTGCCGCACCAGGCCGTTGAAGTTGAATGGGGCCGAGGTACCCACATAGATCTGGATGTCGGTGACTTCGGGCACCGTGCGCACGGTGTCGGCCAGGGTGCGGGCCACACCGGCGGTCTCCTCCAGGGTGCTGCCCTCGGGCATGTCGATGACCACCTGCACCTCGCTCTTGTTGTCGAAGGGGAGCATCTTCACCTTCACCAACCGCAGCCCCACCAGGGCAACCGAGCCCAGGAGCAGCAGGGCAACACTCCCCAGCAGGACCCAGCGCCGCCAGGCCTTGGCCAAGAGCGGACGAAAGAGACGGGCGTAGGTGCCCAGCAGGCGTGTCTCCTGGGCCGTTTCGGCGTCGTGAGCGGCTGGACCCTCCGCCATGGCCTCGGCCTTCTTGCGAAAGAGCTTGTAGGTCAACCAGGGAGAGACGACAAAGGCGACGATCAGCGAGAAGAGCATGGCGGCCGAGGCGTTGATCGGGATCGGCCGCATATAGGGGCCCATGAGGCCGGAGACAAAGGCTAGCGGCAGCAGCGCCGCGATGACCGTGAAAGTGGCCAGGATGGTGGGATTGCCGACCTCGTCGGTGGCATAGATCGTGGCGTGCCGTGGGTTGGCCCAACCCAGTTGGTAGTGCCGGTGGATGTTCTCCACCACCACGATCGCATCGTCCACCAGAATGCCGATGGCAAAGATGAGGGCGAAGAGCGTGACCCGGTTGAGGGTGTAGCCAAACAGATACGACGCGGCCAGCGTCAGCGCCAGGGTGGCGGGTACTGCGACCAGAACCACGATTGCCTCCCGGCGGCCCAGGGCCAGGGCCATCAGCACCACTACTGCCAAAGTCGCGATCCAGAGGTGCTTGATCAGCTCGGAGGACTTTTGGTCGGCGGTAAAGCCGTAGTCGCGGGTCTTGGTGACCTCGACATTGGCGGGGATCACCGGGCCCCGCAGGTTGTCGATCCGCTGGTCTAGCTCGGTGACGAGCTCCACGGCATTGGTGCCCGGCTTCTTGGCCACGGCGATGGTCACGGCCGCGGTGTCCAGACCTGCCGGTAGGTCCTTCTCGCCACCGGCGGCACCGGACATCATCCAGACGTAATCCGCGGGCTCGTCCGGTCCGTCGCTGACGCTGGCGATATCGCGTAGATAGACCGGCCGCCCGCCGTAGATGCCCACAACTGCCGATGAGACCTCCTCGGCGGAGCGAAAGAAACTCCCCACCTCGACCTCGGTCTCGGTGTCGGCGGTGGCAAAACTCCCCGCCGGCAGGCGCCAGTTGAGAGAGGCCAGAGCTTGATAGACCTGCAGCAATGAGACGTTGTGGGAGGCGAGCCGCTCGCGGTCGAAATGGATTTGCACCGCCCGGCGCTGGCCGCCCAGCACCCAGATCTGGGCCACGCGCGGATGCCGTGTCAGCTCGGCCTTGAGCTCCTGGGCAACCTGCCGGAGCTCGAGCGGTGAGGCCTCGCTCGACCACAGGGTGTAGGCGAGAACGGGTACGTCGTCGATACTGCGGGGGGCGATAACCGGCGGCATGACGCCTTCGGGGAGAGAAGCCGCCGTCTCGGTCACCTTGGCGTGCACCCTCACCACCGCCTCGTCGGGATCGGTGCCGACCAGGAAACGCACGATGATCATGCCGCCGGAGGGTTGCGAAGTGGAGTAGATGTAGTCGACGTTCTCGATCTCGTAGATGGCCTTTTCCAGCGGTGAGACCACCCGGCGCTCGACCTCCTGGGCCGTGCCCCCGGGAAATCCCACAAAGACGTCGATCATGGGCACCTTGATCTGCGGCTCTTCCTCGCGCGGGGTGACCAGCACCGCAAAGGCGCCGAGCAGCAGCGAGGCCACCACCAGCAGCGGTGTCAGCTTCGATTCGAGGAAGGCCTTGGCGATCCGTCCCGCGGGTCCCAACGGACGGCGGGTCTGCTTGAGCCGCAGCGCCTCTCGCCGGGCCTCGTTGACCTCTGCGGGCCGGTTGGTCCCGACCTCGGTCATGGCAATACCTCCACCAGCGC
>JBAUDS010000275.1:0-3053 GCA_049678185.1 Thermoanaerobaculia bacterium | reverse complement strand
GACGCCCGGTTGTCGTCGAGTGCGAGGCCTGCTCCGTGGAAGGCCTGGGAAGGTGGCCCTGTGTCCAAATTAGAAATCTCCATGAAATCTACTGGAGAGTACCGAGTTCTCCCCGCGGATTGTGGCTAGTCCCCCCTACGCTCTCGTTGGTCCTCGATACGCAGGGCAGAGAGTTCGATTCCGAGGTCGATCCACTGATCGACGAGATCGCGTAGGCGCGCGTAGTTCTTCAGCTGGCGCTTGACGACCGCGAGTTCTTGGCGGCGAACGAAGCGGGAGGTGGCCTTCCCCTTGCGGGAGAAGCTGAGCTGATAGTAGGGGCCATGCTTCTGCGGGGGTGACGCTTTGCAGCGACACCCTTCCACCCCGCAGACGTTGTATTGCTGCGACAGGCTTCCCGGCCGTAGATCTCCCAGCGCACACAGCTCGCGCTGAATTCGCTCGATCTTTCGTTCCAGCACTCGAATGCGGCGATTCATGGCCCCAGGAGTATAGACGATCGATACCGGTAGCACTATAATGCTACCGGTATTCTCCCCGTCACCCTTCCTCCAGGAGAGAGCCATGGAGCTCTGGATGGCGTGGAGCACCTGGGTTCAAACGCTGCGGCCCGCCTGCGCGCGAACGGCGACCTTCGAATGGATGCGAGTCATCCTGGCCGGGCTATGCATCCGCGCCGATCACGCCGGCGTCACGAGCGTGGTCCGCGCCCTGGCTCTGCAGCCGCGCACCTACCTGCGTCTCTTGCACCTCTTCCACAGCGAGGCCCTCCATCTCCCCACCCTCACGGCCTGCTGGGTCCGCTTCTGTCTCGACCGCTTCTCCCCCTACCAGGTCGGAGACGCCATCGTCTGCCTCGCCGACGGAATCAAGATCCCCAAGGAGGGCAAGAAGATGCCCGCCGTCAAGAAGCTCCATCAGGAGTCCACGAACAACTCCAAGCCGGAGTTCATCCACGGCCACTCCTTTCAGGCCCTCTCCCTCCTGGTGCGTACCGTCGGAGGCTCCGTCACGTCGATTCCCCTCACCGCGCGGATCCATGAGGGCGTGATCGACTCCCAGCGTGAGCTGCGCAAGACCCTCCTCGATCGCCTCATGGAGCTCTTCTTCGAGCTGGTCCAGCCCCTTACACGCCGCGTCATTCTCGTGGCCGACACCTACTACGCCAGCGCCAAGGTGATTCGTCCCCTCCTCGAGCAGGGACATCACCTCGTCACTCGCGTCCGAAGCAACGCCGTCGCCTATCGGACCCCGCCCACCCCCCGTCCTCGACGACGCGGACGCCCCAGGCGCTACGGCGAGAAAGTCCAGTTGAAGGATCTTTTGCTCGACCCGGATGCTCCGTTCACCACCGCCCCCAGCCCCGTCTACGATGAGAAGAACGTCGAGATTGCCTACTTCACCGAGGATCTGCTCTGGCGGCCCGTCGGGCACCTGGTGCGCTTCGTCTTCGTCCACCACCCGCGGCGCGGAAACCTGATCCTCTTGACCTCCGACACGACGCTCGATCCCCTCGACGTGATCACCCTCTACGGATACCGCTTCAAGATCGAAGTGGGCTTCCGCCAAGCCATCCAGGTGATGGGATCCTACTTCTACCACTTCTGGATGAGGGCGATGACGCCGCGCAAGCGCGCAAGCGGAAGGCAGGACATCCGCCGCAGGCCCAAGAAGTACCAGCAGCTCGTGCGACGGAAGATCGACGCCTACCACCGCTTCGTGCAGCTCGGATGCATCGCCCAGGGCCTGCTCCAGCTGCTCGCCATCCAGCATCGACCCTCGGTCTGGAAGCGATTCCGAAGCTGGCTGCGCACCATGCACCCCGAGCAACCGCCTTCAGAACTCGTCGTCGCCCAAGCCCTCCGCACCAGCCTCCCCGAATTTCTCGCGGATACGACCGATACCAACGACCTGGCGAAATTCCTCGCCCGAATCCGAAGCCCTGATATTCTGCAGGCCTACGAGCGCGCCGCGTAGCCCGGCAGGCGCCGAACTCGGTACTCTCCAGTCGAGCGTGTAATGCGCATTTGTTGGCTGACGGCGCAAGCTGACATGGTGACGCCCACAGCGGGTAAGAGTGCGATTCGCCGCATCGGTCTCTCCTTCGATGATAGAGCCGGTAGGCCTGATCGGTCAGCCAGGAGGGTGTCTTGATCCCGGGTGAGGTGGGGTGGGCCCCACGGGCGATCCGGAACCCGGGGCCCGTTACCCTCGCGCGCGACCTCAAGTAGGCGGAATCGCATGGATCTTGACCGGATCTGCTCGACGGCGGGAGAATGAGCGAGGATCTACGCTTATCCGGTCTATCCGCGACCCGAATGGGGGTTCATTCAGATGCGCTATCTCGACAACTGCCAAGAAGGAGGTGCGCCCTACTCACTTTCGAGTGCGACTCGAACGCTCTCGAGGAGATCCGACGCGGTGAAGGGCTTGCGAAGGAGGGGGACGCTTTCCGGATCGAACCCGTGAGCGACGAGGCGGTCGTCCATGTAGCCCGACATGAACAATACCCGTTGAGATCGACCCGACGCCTGCAGCTCCCTCACCATCTCGGGACCGCTCATTTCCGACATGATGACATCGGAGAGCACGAGGTCGAACTCCTGGCTGCGCAGGAGCTCCAGCGCCTCCTTGCCGTTCCGTCGTTCGCTGATGCGATACCCCGCACCGCCGAGGACCTCTCGGGTCAGGCGGGCGACGATGGGTTCGTCCTCGACGACCAGAATGTGCCCCTCTCGACGCGGTGGTTCGCCAGTCGGGGCAGACGGGGCGGGGGCCTCGTCGAACTCCCCCCCAGCCAGGGGCAGCACGATCTCGAAAGTGGCACCCCGTCCCGGCTCGCTTCTGGCCGTGATCTCACCGCCAGCCCGAGTGATGAGGCCGTAGACGGTGGATAGTCCCAGCCCCGTGCCGCGGCCGAGGCCCTTGGTGCTGAAGAACGGATCAAACGCCCGCGCCAGCGTCTCGGGATTCATCCCGACCCCCGTATCGGTGATCTCGAGCCGGGCGATCTCGCCCCGCTCTTCGGTGCACCGAGACAGGGCAATGGTCAG
>JBAUDS010000274.1:0-3226 GCA_049678185.1 Thermoanaerobaculia bacterium | reverse complement strand
TCCCAGGCCGCGCCGTGGAACGAGCGCAGACGCCGGCCTTCGACGCGTGTCTTGCGCGGCATGTAGTAGCCGAGAAAGGCCGCCCAGGCCAGGGCAAGCAGCACCCACTCCAGGTGGTAGGGAAGCTCGATCGCTATAAAGAAACCGGTGACCATCAGAATCCGGCCCAGATAGAGCGGATTCTGGGTGTGGGCGTAAGGGCCGGAAGTGATTAGCTCCTTGGTCTTGATCAAGTGTCCATGCCCCCAGGAGTGAAACCACTCGCCGACGAGGATGAATGGCAGTCCGAGCAGGAGGCGAAGAGGACTCGAGTCGGCCACTGCCAGGATGACTCCTACGGCCAGAAATGAGGCCAGGGTGCGCAGAATGCCGAGAGCCCGGCTGCGGTCGCCGTAGAGCGGGGCTTCCTCCGCGGGCTTCGGCTCGGTGGCTTGCTCGAGGTCGGACATGGCGGGCTATGGTAGCAATCAAAAGAGCCCCCGGCGAACCGGAGGCTCGGGTCAAATGCTCGCCTCGCTGGAGGTTTGCTAACGGAGAAAGGGCGTAAACGCTCCGCTCTCCATGAGTCGTGCCATCACCTTGGCGCTCACCGTCGTCGACCCCGCACCACCCTGCTCCTGCTTCTCCTCCCAGGCCTCACGGCTCATCACCGCGAGCGGAGCAAGACTGCGGCCCTCGAGCTGGGAGTTGAGCGAGGCCAGCGTGTCGCTGGTAGTCAGCGTTTCGAAGAGCTTCTCGGCCTCTTCGAGCTGGCGCGTCAAGACCATCGTGCGGTCGATCTGCGACTCGGTCGGCCGCCCGTCGTAGCCGGTAACGGCACCATAGACATTGGCCATCTTCTCGCGCAGCTTCTCGTCTCCCGAGATCCAGCCCGCCTTGCTGGTCGAGACCAGCGTCTTGCGGAGGTCGTCCACCTCCACACCATAACCCTCGAGCCGGGTTGTCAGCCGGCCACTCCCACCCAGCTCCTCGGCCCGGGCGTCGGCCTGCTCCTTGAGGTCGATGAGGGTGTCCACGACAAAGGTCAACCTCTCGAGCAAATCGTAAAGCTCGAGTCCGGTCTCCTGCTGGAGCTTGCGGTCCTCGGCCGAGTGGGGTGAGCGTGGATCGGCCACCAGATTGACGCTCCCCTCGTAGGTGTTCTTGCCCTTGAGAAGCTTGAAGGTGTAGGCCCCTTCGGGGACTCTCGGTCCGACAAAGGCCGGGGCCAGGACCGTTGCGGGTGCCATCTTGGGTGGCGGTAGCCGCATCGGCCAGTCGGCCCGGTTGAGGCCTTTGAATTTGGGGGCCGGGATGGAGGAGACCAGCTCGCCGTCTTCGTCGTAGATCTCGACCTTGAGGTCACCAAAGATATGCCGCTTTCTCTGGTAGAAGAAGATGTTTGCGGCCTCGGGAGGATTCCTGCCGACGAACTCGTCGTGCCCGTTGAACCATGACAGCCCGCCCGACACCGGCATCACCGAGTCCCGAGCCGGGAGCAGAACAAAGTCAGACTCCAGAATCTCCTGGGTAAGGCTGCGTAGCGGTGTCAGATCGTCCAGGATGTAGATGCCCCGGCCGTGGGTGCCGATGATGAGGTCGTGCTCCCGTGGGTGGATGTCCAGATCGCGCACCGGAACCGGCGGCAGGTCGCCCGTAAAGCGGGCCCACTGCATGCCGCCGTCCAAGGTGATGTAGAGACCAAACTCGGTCCCCACGAAGATCAGATCCGGATTGACCAGATCCTGCACCACAACATGGGCAAAACCCTCGAGGCCCTCAGCGACGACCGATTCCCAGGTGGCGCCGAAATCGGTGGTCCGATAGACATAGGGGGTCATGTCCCCCGAGCGATGACCGTCGACTGTCACATGAGCCGTCGCCTCGTCGTGGGGGCTGGCTTCGACGTGTGAGACCCAGAGACCCGAGGGCAGATCGGGGATGTTGGCGGTCACGTTGGTCCAGTTCTCACCGCCATCCCGGGTCACCTGCACATAGCCGTCGTCGGTCCCCACCCAGATGACCTTCCCATTCTTGGGAGACTCGCTGATGGCGTAGATGGTGGTGTTGTTCTCGGCCGTCGAGTTGTCGATGGTCAGGCCGCCCGTCTCCATCTGTCGCTGTCGTTGCGGATCGTTGGTGGTGAGGTCGGGGGAGATCTTCTCCCACGATTCACCCTGGTCGCGTGAGCGAAAGAGGTACTGCGCACCGTAGTAGACCGTCCCCGAAGTGTTGGGTGAGAGGTGGAGGGCAGCATTCCAGTTGAATCGGTAGTCCTCTTCACCCTCCCGGGGCAGCGGCGCGATCCACTTGAGCTCTTCGGTCGGCACGTGGTACCGGAGAAGATTGCCGCCCTGGAACTCCGCATAGATGATCTCGGTGTCGTTCGGATCCCGGTAGGTATGGAAACCGTCGCCAAAACCCACCAGCCGCCAGTGGTTGTTGCTGACACCGCCCGCCGCCCGCGATGGGCCCATCCACGAGCCGTTGTCCTGCAGGCCTCCGAACACGTTGTAGGGGTAATCGAAGTCGTAGCTCACTTCATAGAACTGGGAGACCGGCAGAGCTTTCACCAGGCGGAAGTGGCTGCCCCGGTCGTAGGACATATAGACACCACCATCGGTTCCCAGAATCAACTCGTACGGGTTCGTCGGGTTGATCCACAGGGCATGATGATCGGAATGGACACCCATGCTGAAGCCACCGCTAAAGATCGAGGTAAATGCCTTGCCGGCATCGGTGGAGACCGCCAGGTAGAGGCCGGGCTTGTAGATGCGATCCGGATCGACCGGGTCGACAACGATATAGGCGAAGTAGAACGGTCTCGCTCCGACATTGAACGAGTTGTTGACCTCGACCCAGCTGCCACCCAGATCGTCGGAGCGATAGAGGGCCGTGTTCTCGGCCTCCACCACTGCATAGACACGACGGGGCCGCGATGGGGCCACCGCCACGGCAATACGACCCTTCTCCCCCGCCGGTAGACCGTTGGTCAGCTCCGCCCAGGTCGCGCCGCCGTCGATGGTCTTGTAAAGTCCGCTCCCCGGCCCTCCCGATTCGAAGAAGTCGGGATAGCGGCGGAACTGCCACATGCCGGCATAGAGCGTGTTGGGGTCTTGAGGATCGATGGCGACATCGGAACAGCCGGTGTCCTCATCCACGTAGAGCACCTTCTCCCAACTCTCGCCCCCATCGGTGGTCTTGTAGAGCCCGCGCTCCTCGTTGGCGTCCCACAAATGACCCGTGG
>JBAUDS010000273.1:0-2029 GCA_049678185.1 Thermoanaerobaculia bacterium | reverse complement strand
GTCGAGATCGTAGAAGCGATTTCCTTTGGCATAGTCAGCTTCGCCGGATTGGACGGGAGCAACGAGCTTTGGAATGAAGCCGGGGTCCATTTGGCCGTCGCCATCCAGTTTGACGATGACTTCGGCGCCATCTTCCAAGGCAGCCGAATATCCGGAAAGAGTCGCTCCGCCGACCCCTCGATTCTTGTCATGGAAGATGACTTTCACCCGGCCGTCGGTGCATTGGTCTTGCACCAGCGTGCCGCTTTCTTCGGGACAGCAGTCGTCGACCACGTAGATCGATTGGCATTCCGGACCGATCCCCTGAAGAACGCCCAGGATTTGCTCCTTGACTTTGTAGCAGGGAATGACGACGGCGATCATTTTGGGGAAGACGATAGCAGACCTTCGGTGGGGCGTTCTGTCGATCCTGCGCAGCTCTCTTGAGGTTGTGGCAGTTGGTTGCTGCAGCGAGTCCATCGCATCGAATGTTCCAGAGCGCACGCCGAGCTTCGCATTGATTTTGCCACGCTAGGAGCTCTGCGGCTGTGGAGTTTCTTGCCTTTCGAGCCCTTCAGTGGCATCCGGTCCCTCTTGGGACGGCGGTCGCTCCCAGCGCAGCGACAGCCAGTAGACACCCTGCGCTATTGCGATCCCCACGTATCCGTCCACCGCATAGTGCCAACCGGTTGCGATCGAGCCCACGAAGGTGAGTAGCACTCCGAGGAGTGCCGGGATGAACAGTGGTCTCGCGTAGCGGCGTATCCAGAGCATGAGGAGCCAGTGCACGCCGACGTGGAGGCTGGGCATGGCGGCAATACCGCGAGTGGGGTTGAACTGTTTGAGGGTTCCCTGATCGCGTCCGGAAATGACTTTCTGATAGTTCTCCGCGAGGAGGTGTTGGGCCCCGTCAGCGTGTGGCATCTCTTGAATGGTCTCGGCGAACGCATCGTCATAGACGTAGATGGGACCAAGGACAGGAATGGCTGTGTAGAGCCATGGTCCCAGCGTCCAGATGAGCACACAGCTCAGGACAAACCTTCGCCGCAGCTTGTTCGAGGGAAAGGCGCAAACAAAGGCGATGCCGTAGGAGACGGACGGTAGCCACCAGATGTACCAAACATCGACACCGCGGGCGAGCCCGGCGCTGTTGAGCAGGTCCGCGAAGAATAAAGAAGGGGAAATGCCCCCGTGAAGCAGGATATCCAGATACCAAAGGGTCTCGTCCCAGAGTCGGGGATTGACAAGCGGTACACAGACCTTCAACCAGACATAGCTGTAGGTGAAAATGATGATGGCAGTCCACAGGCGAGCGGTGAGCAGGAACCAGCCCGGATTTGCGATCTGACGAAAATAGTCCAGAGGAGAACGACCCCTGACCGCGGTGTAGACGGTGTAGCAGATCACCCCGGTGAGAAAGGACTTGCCCATCACCGGCAGCAGCGGAAAGATCGTGTACTCGACCGTCAGCCAGTCGATGCGGAGTCCATGGGAGCGCAAGAAGACAACGGTCACAACGAGCCCTACCCAGGCGGCGATCTCGAACGGGTAGACCCTCAGCCAGTCGGGACGGATCTTTGGGCGCTTGGGGACGCTTTCCTTGTCCTCTGCGGCATGGGTCTGCGGAATCGCCGCGTCGACAGCAGCGGGCTCCGGGGCGGCCGAGAGCTCGTCGGTGTTGGCTTCGCTCTCAGGCACCGTAGACGATCCACATGACGGCCACGGCCCAGAGCACCATGTTGATCAGGAATGGGGGGTCGCTGAGAATGGCCTCGGTCGGGTTCTCGTCGGTGGTTTTCTGGTAGATGAGATAGAGGTAACGGAAGATCCCGAAAAGTACCAAGGGGATGGTGTAGACCAGGTACCGGGTGTGAAAGCGTTCGACGGTCTCGGGTGAGATGGCGTAGATGGCGTAGGAGACGACGGTCGAGGCGGTGACGACGTTGATCATCTGGTCGAGGAAAAGCGGGTTGTAGTGGCTCAAGACCCGTCGGTGGTTGGAGGCGTCCTCGGCCATCAGGATGAGCTCGTGGCGGCGTTTGGAGAAAGC
>JBAUDS010000272.1:0-2914 GCA_049678185.1 Thermoanaerobaculia bacterium | reverse complement strand
CTCCACTCTCGAGCGGACCTGCCGCCGCCCGTGGAGGGGAGGCGTCAGATTCAGGCAATGGCCAGCCCTTCTCGGCCAACGCCGTGTGGAGTGCCTCTTCGACCTCTTCGATCCTCTCCTCCCAGCCGTTCGCCCGAGCAGTCTGGATGCGACGCTCGCGGAGTGCAGGTGGGTCTGCCGTGGCACGTCTCACGGCCCCCAGGAACTCTTCCGTGGTGTCGCACAGGTCGAACAGATCGCCGTACTCCGACAGGCTAGCCAAACCGATCGCCGCGGTTGGCTTGCCGGTGGCCAGGCACTCGAAGGACTTGGCGGGAATCACCCCCCGGGTATGACCCTCGCGTTTGTAGGGCAGCACCAGCACGTCGATATCTCTTAGCAGCTCGGGCAGCCGCTCGCGCGGCACGCTCCCTAGCACCTCGGTGTGGCTGCCAAACCCGTCCAGTGGAGCCTCCACCGGTCCGATCAGCCGCAAGCGAAACCGTTGGCTCAGAAGTCGCATCACATCGAGGTCGATGTTCGCACCGAGCTGGCCAAAATACCCACATAGGGGCGAGTCCCCGCCGGCACGAGCTGAGGAGTCGAGAGGGCCATATAGACTCAGATCCACAGCGGGAAGTATGCGTTGGACCCGAGGGTGGGCCTTCTTCATCTTCTCGAAAAGATAGGGTGAGTCGGCCAAGACCAAATCGACATTCGCCAGCAGCTCCTCCTCTCGTATGGTGCCCGGAGAAGAGTGAGGATCGCTCGACCAGTCCCAAACGCAATCGTAGACGGCAAGATCGGGCTCGAGATTTCGAAGCAACGCGACCGAGGATGAAATCGGAAGATAGTCGATGACTATCAGCGGTCTGTTTACCACACGCCTTTTGAGTCTGCGCGCGAGCACAGGAACAAAAAGCGTCTGATTGATCCATCTACCCGCTCGGCCAACGTCGGGCAGCAGGAGGGGAGAGACGAGATCGACCCCGGCCGCTTCCCGTTGCCGGCCACCGCCGGAGATCGTGCTGCGACCACTGAGCCGACCGAGGACCCTCCTCGCCTCACCCAGACCCGGCCACCGCTTTGGCAGCGGTTCCACAAAGACGACCTCGTAGCCGCGGGCAGCCAGCCGGCTTGCGATATCGTGGTGTCGTTGCCAGTTGAAGTGCCAGTGGACCGAAGAGATGACTACCACGGTACCCCGGCTGCCCGTGTCCCGATCGGATGCTGTGAGATTCATTTCCAGGGTCGGACTGGTGCTCGTCCGGCCGGTGTGTGGTTTCAGGCCCGGCCCGAGGCCGCGGCGCCGAACTCCCTGAAGAGAGCGACGACAAAACCCAGAATCCCCCCGGCGAAGGCTGCGAGCAGCGCCTTCAGGCGAACCTGCCGGGACTCTTGCTGCCCGGTGGGCACCGCGCTCGCCGCGACCCGCACCGCTCCCGTGTCGTCTTGGACCCGGGAGAGAAGCGCTTCGCTCTTTGCAGCCACCAGCCCCGCCGCCAACCCCTCGAGCTCGCTGATGCCGCGGCGGAGACCCGCGATCTTGCTCTTCTGCCCACGAGCGATCGCATCCAGCTCGCGTTTCCGTTTCCGCTCCAGCGCGGTGAGCTCCGCTCCTCGCTCCTCCCGGAGCTTCTCCAGCCCGGCCAGACGCTCTCTCTGCAGCTGCTCGAGCTCGGCCGTCAGAGCGGCCACCGGTCCCCAGCCGTCGGTGACCAGCTCTCTGAGCTCCAGCTCGATCGCGGAGGCCCGCATCGCCAGCTCGCCGTAGTTCGGGTCGATCTCCGGCACCACTTCGGTCCTCTCCTCGAATGTCCCCGCACCGCCACTCGGGGGAGACCGGAAAGTCAACTTTTCGGGCACCGCTTCCTCACCAGTCGTTCGCTCGAGGACGACGACCGGGGCGCTCGCCGCAGCTTCCGGTGCCCTGCCAATCGCCGAGGTTCTCGTCTCCAGGATCATCAACGGAGACGTCTGGGCCAGCTGGATTCTGACCGCTGCCAATTGCCGCAGCTTGGCCTGGACGGGGGCCGTCACCTGGAGGTCTCGTCCTGTCTCCCTGAACCTCGCCTCCAGCAGCTCGGTCATCAAGGCTCGAGTTGCGCTCTGATGCTCGGCGACAAGGTCGGCTGTCTTCGCCCTCGAGGCCACGATGCTTCGACTCCAGGCATTGGCCCTCTTATCGAGCTCGCCCTGAAAATCACTCTCGAGCGCCTGGAGCTGGGCCTCCTTCTCTTCGAGGCTCTCCACGACCGCGGAGTACTCCTCCCCGACAACCTCCACCGATGCAGTGGTGGCGCTCGTCGCCAGCTCCTGAGTCAGATCGATAAACACCTCGGCCCAGGTGTTGGCGACGGCCGCGGCCTTCTCGGGGCTGCGGGCAAAACCCCCAAGCTCCAACACCGGGGCCAGCGCGGTCGTGTCCTGGCGTCGCGAGATAAAGATCTGGGACTCGAGTCGGAACGGCTCTCCAGGCTCGAGGATCTGGTTCTCCTGGAGCTCGTAGCTTGTCTGTGTCCGCACTGCACCGCTGTCGAGCAGACGTTGATAACCCTGGAGGCTCAGCTCGCCGGTCTCGGGCTCCGGGGCAAACGTCGGGGACATCACAACAAGGGTGGCGGTGGAGGTGAACAGAGGATGGACAAACAGACCCAGGTAGACCACGGTGACGAGGACCGCCAGTGCGGCACCGACGACGATGGTCAGCCATTGACGTCTGAAGAAGCCGACGATCTACGCCAGACCGATCTCCTCGCCGGCGGCGGATTCGGGCGCGGTTCGAGGCTCTTCCATTGCGGTCATCAGTAGCACCCCCGGACGGATTCTCTCATCCCCGGAGCGCCAGGGACAGCAGGGGGCCTACACGTTGGAAGTGTTGTCCGTTCCTAGGGAGAGGAACAGCTGTAGACCTCAAGGTCATCCACATACCAGC
>JBAUDS010000271.1:0-3370 GCA_049678185.1 Thermoanaerobaculia bacterium | reverse complement strand
CCGATCACCCGCTCGCGCGGGAATCCGGTAACGCGGCGCGCCGCCTCGCACATGGCATCCAGAGGATTGGTCACCATGATAACGATGGCGTCGGGGGAGCCGCCGGCGACATGCCCGATGCAGTCTTCGACGATCTCCAAATTCTTGTACAGCAGGTCGTCGCGGCTCATGCCCGGCTTGCGGGGTAGACCAGCCGTCATGACGATGATGTCCGACCTCTCGGTGTCGGAGTAGAAGTTGGTGCCGGTTATGTTGGAGTCGAAGCCCTCGACGGGCGAAGACTCGATCATGTCGAGTGCCTTGCCCTGGGGCATGCCCTCGATCATATCCACCAGCACCACATCGCCCAGACCCATGCGGGCACAGTTGAAGGCCACGCTCTCGCCGACATGGCCCGCGCCGATCACCGTGATTTTGTTTCTCATGGCTGTCTCCTTTTTGTTGCGGTCATGAATATCTTTGTGCTCTCGACCCCACCCTCCCAACGGCCGGCACGGAGGCCGGCCGCTTCGAACCTGACCGCCTAGGTCACGGCCAGGAGTCTCTCCAACTCTTGTTCCGACTTCTTCTCCACCTCTTCGTGCAGCGAGCTGCCGTGGGAGTCCATGGTGACCCTGACCGGAAACTTCTCCACCTCGATCACCCACAGCGCCTCCGGGACGCCAAACTCCTCCAGCATGAATACCTGCTCGACTCGGTTTACCGCGCGCGCCAAGACCTGAGCCGCACCGCCGACGGCGTGGAGGTAGAGCGCTCCATGCTCGCTGAGACCGTTCAGAGTCTTCTTCCCCATTCCGCCCTTGCCGATAACACCGCGCAGACCGTACTGGCCGATGACATCAGCTTGGTAGGGCTCTTCACGGATGGATGTAGTGGGTCCGGCGGCGACGAACTCATACGAGCCGTCGGGGTGCTGCCGCACGACCGGACCACAGTGGTAGATGACCGAACCCTCGAGGAAGGGCACGACTTCCTCCCGGCACTCTTCGATCAGCCATTTGTGGGCCGCGTCGCGGCCGGTGATCATGCGGCCCGTCAGCTCCAGATTGGCGCCGACCCTTATGTCCCGAATCGTCTTTTCGTCGACAGGCAGCTTCAGCTCAGCCATTGTGGCTCACCTCCATTCTCGATGCGCACACCGGCTCGTCTGTCGGCCCAGCACATGTAGCTGATGGTGACGAAGTAGGACGCCGGCAGGCGATCGAGGACGCCCAGCTTGACCCCGAGCAGCGTGGTTTCGCCGCCAAATCCCATGGGGCCGATTCCCAACTCGTTGCCCTCGCGCAGCAACCGTTCTTCGAGGCCGGCCAGCTCGGAGTCGGGATTGCGGTCCGCCAGCGGGCGGAGTAGCTGGCATTTGGACTCTTCGAATCCGCTCACCCGGTCACCCCCGACACAGACACCCAGCACGCCGGGGGCACAACCCTTGCCCTGGGCCTGCACCACCGAATCCAGCACCACCCGACGCACCCCTTCGAGGTCGCGCCCGGCCCCGAGGCGGGTGTCGGGAAGCTTGTACTGGATGCCGACGTTCTCGCAGCCGCCTCCTTTCAAGATCATTCGCACCTCGACCGCCGCGTCGTCCCACTCACTGAAGTGAATGTGGGGGATGCCGCGACCGGCGCCGTCGCCGGTGTTCTTGCCGGTGACGCTGTCGACCGCATTGGGCCGCAGGTAGTTGAGCTCGGTGGCCTTGCGGACCGCCTCCTCGAGCGCCCCCTGGAGCAGCCGGGTGCTGACACCTATCGGATAGCTCACCCAGGCCACCGGGGTCCCGGTGTCTTGACAGATGGGTGCAGCCCGCTCTTTCGCCAATTCGACATTGTCGAGGATAGTGTCGAGAGCACTTTTTGCCAGGCTCCCTTCCTCCTCTTTTTCCCTGCCCTCTTCGAGCGCCGCCACCACATCCGGCGGCAGATGTGTCGAAGCTCGGCGAATCAACTCGACAAAGCTGTCCACATACTGTTCTTTTGTCATCGTCGGCGACTCCTTCGCCGTAAGTGTTTAGATCAGCGCTACTTACGTGGGGCCGGGCGTCTCTTTCGAGGTCCCGGTGTGGCGCAACGTTTGGAGAGGAGAAGCACGGAGTTTCCGTCCCTCGTCAAGGCCTCGAGATGATCGTGGCAGCTTGTCGCGAGGAAGAAAATACCTCGGGGGGTAGGCGGTTTTCCTACCCATTGAGGGGGGAGGAGAAGGTCAGTCGCCGGTCGACGGGATAGCTGGAGCTTCTGGTAGGCTTTCCCTGTTCGGCTTGTCCTTCGGGGGGTCAAGAAACTGATGTTCATCAACGCTCGCACGGTGGAGCCCGAATCGCATATGGAGTGCGATGTCTGTGTCGTAGGAGCCGGTGGCGCTGGGATAACTGTTGCGTGCGAGCTGGCAGGAACTGGCTTGACCGTATTCCTGGTTGAGAGCGGTGGCTTTGATTTCGATCGAGCCAGTCAGGACCTGTATAAGGCGCGATCGGTTGGCCTACCCTATCCTGACCTTCAGCGCAGTAGATTGCGATTCTTTGGTGGTACGACAAACACTTGGGAAGGGAATTGTAGTCCGCTGGATCCTATCGATTTCGAAAAGCGAGCGGAGATCGAGCACAGCGGTTGGCCATTTGATCGTCAGCACCTGGACCCCTTTTACGAACGTGCCATTTCATATTGTCAGCTTGACCGAGAGAGTTTTGAATTGGACTATTGGTCCAAGTTGCTCAATCGCACCCCCTTCCCGCTCGACCCTGCCCGTGTAGTTACAAAGATCAAGCAGACAAGCCCGGTTCATTTTGGCGCGGCCTACCGAGAAGACCTGAAGAGTGCAGAAGACACAACCGTGTTGTTGCACGCCAATCTTGTCAACATCGAGACTTCTCCGGACGGCAACCTCGTCAACAAGGTGCACATCGGAGTTCTGGAGGGTCCGCGGTTTTCAATAGGGTTGCGTTACCTCGTCCTGGCGATGGGCGGAATAGAGAATGCTCGCATCCTATTGACGAGTAACGGTGTCCATGCCAATGGAATAGGGAATCAGAATGATCTAGTCGGCCGTTTTTTCATGGAGCACTCCATGATGGAGGGCGGCGCGATCTTTTTCGGGGAAAGTCGCCCCGATCTTTCTCTCTACCTGAATCGACCGCCAGCCGAGGAACAGTATGGCTCCTATCTGTCGGTCGCGGAGAAGGCCCTACGTAAAGAAGGGTTGACAAATATCCGTGCGCCTTTCCGGCCGGTGACCAGATACTATCTGTCGGACGGCATAGACTCTTCGCATCAAGTCCTGGACGATCTCGAGCGCGGCGATTTCCCTGACGACCTCGACGTGCATGTGGCGAATATCGTCAAGGACTTCGACATGGTCCTCGAAGGAGTCTCCAGAAAAG
>JBAUDS010000270.1:0-34506 GCA_049678185.1 Thermoanaerobaculia bacterium | reverse complement strand
ACCCTGAGCAGGGGCTCTCGAAGCTGGTATATCCCGACTCCCAGAAGAATCATCGCCAACGAGACGGTGACATAGGTGACGGTTGGACCGATCTTCCGCCAATGGCGTGCAAAGGGATGGACGAAGTACCAGAAGAGGATACCTGGCGGCATGGACACCAGGGCGATCACCGCAATGACGTACCGTGCCGTGTCCATCGGGTGCCAACGAACTCCTGTCGACTTCAGGCACGCTCGAGGTAGGAACCGTCTTCAGTCAGGATACGAATCCGGTCGCCGGTCTTGACAAACATGGGGACCTGAACCACAAGGCCGGTGGCGATGGTGGCCTCCTTGGTCGCACTCGTCGCCGTATTCCCTTTGGCCGCGTCATCGATGGTCTCGGTGACCTCGAATTCCATCTTTTGTGGCAACTGGACGCCGATGGCCTTCCCCTCGTACATCGTGACCTGCGCCTCGGTACTTTCGACGAGAAAAGTCGACGCGAAACCGATCAGATCCGCAGGAATCGCCAGCTGCTCGTAAGACACGAGATCCATGAAGATGTAGTCGTCGCCCTGCTGGTAGAGGTACTGCATCGTCTGGGTGGTCACATCCGCCGCTTCCATCTTGGTGCCGGCGCGGACGGTGTGATCGATCACCTTGCCACTGACGATTCCTTTGAGCTTGAAGCGCACAAAAGCGCCACCTTTGCCCGGCTTGTGGTGAGCCCGCTCGAGAACGGTGTAGAGCTCGCCACTCAACAGCAGCTTGGTACCCGGTCGACATACATTTGCGTCAATGGTGCCCATGACTCGTCTTCCCTCGTGAGATCGAGATTCGAAACCGGAGCTTTACACAGATCCGGCCGGTCAACGCGGGCAGGGTTCATTGGAGCCGCTACCTCGCATGCTGGCGCTGGTTGAGCCGGCCCCGTATTCTCCCCAACCTACCGGGGTCGAATCAAGGCTATCGACTCACAGCGCCGGCGGCGGCTTTTGCGGCCAGCCGGTGTGATCCGTGTCACATCTGCTGGTTGTTCCGTCGGTTAAGCTCGCGGCAAGGCCATGGCCACCATGGAACAAGTACGCCTCGATCGATACGAAATCATCGATGAAATCGGCAAGGGCGCCATGGGTAGTGTCTACCTTGCCCAGGACCCGCTGATCGGTCGTCTGGTCGCCATCAAGACCTTCAACGTCAAAGGTCTTGCCGACACGGGGACGCTCACTCACCTGCGAGCCCTTTCGGTGCGTGAAGCGAGCGCCGCCGGCATCCTCTCCCACCCCAATATCGTCACCATCCACGATGTCGTCGATACGGCCGGGGACAGCCCGCCGTTTATCGCCATGGAATACGTCCGCGGCACGAATCTCCAGGAGTTGCTCAAACCCTGTAAGCCGCTGCCGGTCGACTTCGTCAGCTCTGTCCTCTCCCAGGTGTCTTCCGCGCTGGACTATGCGCACTCGAAGGGCGTTGTTCACCGCGATGTAAAACCGGCCAACATCCTGATCACGGACGACGAGCAGGTCAAGCTGACCGACTTTGGGATCGCCTACCTCCGCGGCGCCGATTCGGCCAACGAGAAGAAAAGGCTGGGAACTCCAGCCTACGCCTCTCCCGAACAGATCATGGGAGACAAGGTCGACCACCGCGCCGATCTGTTCTCCCTTGGTGTAGTCCTCTATGAAATGCTCCTAGGATCGGCCCCATTCAAGGGTAAGACGCCCGCCGAGGTAACCCACCAGATCGTCCACGATCCGGTGCCCCCACCGCAAAGTGTCGACGCGAATTTTCCCGCCTCGGTTGCAGACGTTCTCACCAAGACGCTGAGCAAGAACCCCGATCATCGCTTCCAGTCCGCCGGCGCGATGGCCAGGGCTTTTCGCCAGGCCAGTGCCTCTCTCGACAGATCGGCAGCCTTACCGGTCAAGCCGGACAAGAAGAAAAGGAAGCGAAAGCGTCAGGTGGTAGAGACCCAGGTTTTGGGCGAACCCTCGAAAAGGCGCCTGGGCCCGGCCATCCGTACCGCGCTTACAAACACCGCCAAGGGTCTTGGCTGGACGGCATCCAAGCTGGTCGTCTTCGCCAAGCACCTCCGCAGTCAAGATTTTTCTCTCCGACGAGTGTTGTTGACCTCACTGGTGGCATCCGCCGTGCTGGTCACCATCATGGCCGCCGGGCTCTGGATGGTCAGAAACTCGGTCGAGAACCTCCCGCCCATCACCCAGGAACAGGCGCTCAGATTGCGCTATGTCCCCTTGCTAAAAGAGGGTCGAGCTTTGCTGCGCGCCGGAGAGCCCGAAGCAGCCGCCGAGCTCTTTGCCGACGCCGAGCTGATCGCACCCTCGGTTGCCGAGATCCCGCGGCTCAGAATGCTGGCCGAGCAGGAGGTCGCTCGGCTGGGTGAGTTCGAGGAGGTCGAGCTGGAGATGCAGACGCTGCTCGAAGAGGGGCGTGCGGCGCTCGAAGAGAATCGTCTTGGTGTGGCTGGGGAGATCGCGACCCAGGTTCAGGAACTGGATCCAGAACGTCCCAAGATTCAGGAGTTTGTCCTCGCGGTCGAGACGGCGACGGCCGAGGCGGAGGCGAGGCGAAAGGCCCAGCCGGCACCTGGGCCGGCCCGCGCCACACCGCCGACTCCACAGCCAATGGTTCCTGCCGAGCAAACACCCACCAACCCGGAACCGGAGCCGACCCCGGCTGCTCCAGTCCTAACCGGTCCAGCGGATCTCAGAATTGACTTTTTCAGCCATGCTCCCCGCGGAGTCCTGACCATCTACGACGAGCAGAACCAGCTGCTGCGACTGCCCTTCCGGTTTGTGGAGAAATCCGGGTTCCTCAGGCGCAAGGGCATCAGTGGCCGTCTCGAGTCGTCCCTCCAGATCGAACCGGGGAGAACGACCCTGCGGATCTATGTGTCGGTCGGGGGCGAGGAGCCCAAGCCGGTCACCCTGCCGACCACCATGCGTCCCGGAGCGACATATGTACTCCGCATAGAGGTCTCCAAGGACGGCGAGACCAAGGCCTACCTCAACTAGCTCAACCAGCCCTGCCGTCTGTCGGGCCGAGACACCGGAATTCTCCGGGTTTACGGGATAGAAATCTCCTGTTCAAAGGCCAAGCTTGGCGGTGATCACGAAGTGCGGCAGCGGCTGGCCGATCACAGTCGGCCGTCATCGGTGGGCGCGTTCAGATCTGCCGGCCCGCTCTTCACCTCGGGGGCTACCGAGGCCTCGCCGGAGGCGACCTCCAGCCCGGCCTTGCGGAGCCCGTCGATCATGTGCTCCACGAACTCCGAATCCCACCACTTGCCGAATTCTCGACGTGCAATGTCGGCGAAATCCGGCCGGAGATCGAGCAGACTCTTCAGGGCTTTGCCGGCCGCCTCACGATCGCCGAGCTGCCCACAGATGGCCGCGATCACGCAGTGCTCACCCCAGTGGCCCGGCAAATTCACTTTCAGCGCGACACTGAGCGCGGCAGGGTAGTCACGTTGTCGGTACGAGTGGAAGCAGTTGGCATACCAGTACCATCCGGGATGATTGGGATTGAGCTGCTTGGCGCGCTCCGCCAGCGCGAGACCGCGCTCGAAGTCGCCCGCATAGGTCAGCAGCTCGCCGAGAAAGGCGATGGAGTTGCCGTCCATCGGGTTGAGCGCGGCGGCCCGCGCCGCCGCGTGGCGAAACGTCACGAGTTCCTTTTGGAAGAAGAGCACCTGGGCCAGACTGAAATGGGCCAGGTGATTGGATGGCCCAGCCTCGACGGCGCGCCGCGCGGCGGCTGCCCCGCTGGCCAGCGAGTCAGCCAGAAGGTTGAACCCCTGCCCGTACTCCTGGGCGCACAGTAACGCCAGCATGGCCCAGGCATCGGCATAGGCCGGAGCCTTTTGCACCGCCAGTTCCAAGGCCGACCGCGCAGCGGCAAGCTCTTCGGCGGTGACCCGCTCGAAGTAGACGAAGCTGCGTAGCACCGCCTCGTAGGGACTCAACTGCTCGGAATGGCGGCTGCGCACCGCCTCGCTCATGCTCCGGGGGAGGACCCCATTCATGTCCGCAACCGTCGAAACGATCCGCGGGACAAGCTCGTCCTGCAGCGCGAAGATCTCTTCGGGGCGGAAGGGTCGGTCGTAGGTCTCCGCCCACAGGTGGGCGCCGGAGACGGCGTCGACGAGCTGCACCGCGACGCGCAGCTGGTCGCCCGCCTGCCGAAGGCTTCCCTCCATGAAGTAGCGGGCCTCGATCGCCATCCCGGCACTCCTGCCATCCACGCCGTCCTTGACAGACCCCACTGTCGAGCCGCGCGCGACGACGCGGAGATAGGAAAAGCGCGACAGGCCGGTCACGATCTCCTCGGTCAACCCTTCGGCCAGCGCCATGAGGTCGGCGTCGGCGCCGGTGTACTTGAACGGCAGCACCGCAACCCAGAAGCCTTCATCCGCTCGCTGCTCACCCGAAGCGCGGCTGACGGGCGACGCGTCTTTCTGTCCTTCCTCGTCGGCGATCTCGAGCCCCGCCTTGCTCAGCCCTTCCATCAACTGCTCCACCAGATCCGGTTGGATCCACTTCCCGTGCAGCTGCCGCGCGACCTTGCCGTAATCGGGTTTGAGAGCAAGCATGTCCTGGAGCGATTTGTGCGCCGCCTCCATCTCGCCCAACTGGGCGTAGCACATGGCCAGTACGGCGTGCTGATAGAAGCTGTCCGGTGTGTTGAGCTTGAGCGCCAGTTCCAGCGCGCGGCGGTAGTCTTTCCTGCCATACGCATCATGCCATGCGGTGTAGTGGAACATCCCCGGAAGATTCGGATTCAGCTCCAGGGCCCTTTCCGCCAGAGCACAACCGCGCTCCCAATCTCCCGAATAGGCAATCAGCAAGCCCATGAAAGCAGCCGTCGCGCCATCCATGGGGTTGAGGGAAACGGCCCGTTCCGCAGCAGTCCGAGCAGCAGGGAATTCACGCCGGAAGTAGTGGGCCTGCGCCAGTGCGTAGTGAGGCAGGGAATGGAGTGGTGCCGCCAGGGCCGCCGTGCGCGCGGCTTGCAGCGCCTTGTCGAAATAATCAGGGTTCTGGTTATCCCAGTGCCCGTACTCGTTAGAGTACATCACTGACAGCATCGCCCAGCAGTCGGCATATCCGGGAGATTGCTCGACGGCTCGCTCGAGACAGCTGCGCGCCTCGGCCAGCGCTTCGGGGGTGAAGCGCTCGTTGTAGCCGAAGCTGTGCAGCAGCGCTTCGTATGGGGTCAGCTGATCGGCGGGCTTGCTACTCACCACCTCGCTCATGCGGCGCGGCAGGATGCCGTGCATGTCCGCAACCGTCGAGACGATCCGCGGAACCAGGTCGTCCTGCAATTCGAACACCGCTTCGGGGCTGAATGAGCGGTCGTAGGTCTCGGCCCAGAGATGAGCGCCGGAGCTCCCATCGACAAGCTGCACCGCGACGCGTAGCCGGGCGCCCGCCTGGCGCAGGCTTCCCTCCATGAAGTAGCGGGCGTCGATCGCCATTCCAGCACTCCTGCCATCCACGCCGTCCTTGACAGACCCCGCGGTCGAGCCGCGCGCGACGACGCGGAGATACGAAAAACGCGACAGGCCGGTCACGATCTCCTCGGTCAGCCCTTCGGCCAGCGCCGTGAGGTCGGCGTCGGCGCCGGTGTACTTGAACGGCAGCACCGCGACCCAGAAGCCCTCGTCGGTGCTGGCGGCGCCCAAGTCGGCCGCCGCCACTGATCGCGAGGCCGGGGCCGTCGTGGCCTGGATCGACGGCGCCTCGGCGCTCGCGCCGCGCAGCCCGTCACGCACGTCCCGCGCCGACGGCAAACGGTCCGCGGCGATCTTCTCCAGACAGCGCTCGATCACTCGCGCCAAACTGTTCGGCACGTCGGCCCGCAGCTCTCCGAGTGGCCGCGGCGTGTCGCGCAGGATTGCGGAGGCGAGCTCCGCGGAGGACTGTCCTGCAAATGGACGCTGTCCCGTCGCCATCTCGTAGAGGACAACTCCCAGGGAGAAGATGTCGGTCTGTTGATCCACCGCGCGACCCGCGATCTGCTCCGGCGACATATAGGGCACCGTGCCCATGACGACCCCCTCACGGGTGTGGAGCTCGGTGGCCATCTCGGAAGCCAGCAGCTCGTCCGACTGCGGCGCGGCGATCTTGGCGAGCCCGAAGTCCAGCACCTTGACCCGCCCATCACCGGCAACCATGACGTTGGCGGGTTTGAGGTCGCGATGGACGATGCCCTTGTCGTGGGCCGCGGCCAGCGCCTCGGCGACAGCGGCGCCTATCTCGAGGAGCCGATCGACGCCAAGCCCCCCCTCGGGGATCAGCCGGTCCAGCGACTCACCGTCGACCAGCTGCATGGTGAGGAAGTGCACGCCTTCGCACTCCTCGACCGAGTGAACGGTCACGATGCTCGGGTGGTCGAGGGCGGCGAGCATGGTCGCTTCACGACGGAAGCGGTTCAGCCGCTCCGGGTTCGCCGCCATCTCGGCCGGCAATACCTTGAGCGCCACCTCGCGGCCGAGCTTGGTGTCGGTCGCCCGCCACACCTCCCCCATCCCGCCGGCGCCGAGAGCCGCGGTGATGCGGTAGTGGGCGAGCATCTGGCCGATCACGTCTACACCTCCCCCACCCTCAGTCCTCAAAACCCAGCTTCTTCATGAGCTCGGTGAAACGAGGGTCCGAGCGCAGCGGATCGAAGATCCGGTCATTCTTGAGCCACCCCAGCCACTGCGAGTCCAACGCATACGCCTGCTCCAGCAGGCTAACTGCGCGTGCGTGGTCTCCCAAACCGAGGGCGACGAGCGCGTTGTCGAACGGGGTGACAGCACCACCGAGCGACATGGTTTTCAAATCCTCGACCTCCGCCAGCGCCCGGGCGCGATCGCCGGACGCACCGTAGGCGTAGGCGAGCCAGGCGCTGACGAAGGCCGGGGCCCCCATCGTCTTGGACTGCTGGAGGTGAGGGATGGAGTCCTCGATCTTCCCGGCCTGTATGTCGATCCAACCGTAGGAAAAGTCAGGAAAGAAGAAGATCGGATCGAGTTCCGCACCCCGTCTGGCCTGCTCCACCGCCGCTTGGTAGTTGCCTTGCCAGGCCAGCGCGAAGATGGCGTCGATCGGGATCTGCGGGTTGAGCGGGTCCAGCTCCGCCGCGAGCCTGCTCTCGGCGATCGATTCCTCGAATCGTCCCTGGAAGGCCAGACCCAGGGCGAACTGGTCATGGGCGAAAGCGTAGTTCGGGTTGAGGCCAAAGGCCCGGCGGAACTCGACCTCGCAGCCTTCCCAGTCGTATTCGTAGAAGAGCTTGAAGACGGCGAGCGAGGTGTGGGCCTCGGCCGAGCTGTCGTCGAGCTCGATGGCCTTCTCAGCGGCGGCCTTCGCCTTGGGCCTCGCCTCCGAGGCGGTCAGGAATCCCTCGTTGTAGCCGGCCCAGAGGTAGGCGTCCGACAGCCCCGAAAGGGCAGGGACGAGGGTCGGATTGAGCGCGATCGCCTCTTCGAAGCGCTTGATTGCCTTTTGCAGGTTCTCGTCGCTCGGGCGGTTGAAGAAGTAACGGCCCTTCAAATACGCGTCGTAAGCCTCGGGGTTCACGCTCGGCGCGCTCCCCAGTCGCGACTGCTCGGTCGGGGTCAGCTGCACGTTGATCTCGCGCGCGATGGCCGACGCCAACTCGTCTTGCAGCGCAAGGATGTCGCGCGAGCTGCGCTCGAAGCTCTTGGCCCACAGGTGCCGATCGGCCCGTGCGTCGATCAGCTGCGCCGTGATCCGGACCTTGTCGCCGGCTCGATGCACTGAACCCTCCACGATTGCGTCGACGTCGAGCGCCTTCGCAATCTCGGGAGTCGATGGTCGATGCTCACCCTTGAACTGCATCGCCGAACCGCGCGAGATCACCCGGATCTGGCTGATGCGGGCGAGGTCCGCGGTCAGCTCGTCGGTCATCCCCTCGGCGAAGTAATCCTGGCTCGGATCGCCGGAGTAGTTGTCGAGCGGAAGCACGGCGATCGATCGGATCTGGGGCGCGATCGCAGCCTCCTGTGCCCGCCACGGCGGATGCAAGATCCCGAAACGTACCAGCAGATACGCCGCCACTCCCAGCAGGATCGCGACGCCGCCCGCGATCTTGAGCGCGTGCGACCGCGGCCGCGACCCGTGTCCTGGGACAGTCGGCCGATCACTCCCGCGCGGAGGCAAGGCCTGCAGCGCGTCGTGAACGTCCCGCATGCTCGGGAAACGGGCAGCAGGCTCCTTCTCGAGACAGCGGGTGACGATCTCCATCAGCCCCTCCGGCAGGCCGGCACGCAGGGTCGCCAGGACCGGAGGCGTGTCCCGCAGGATCGCGGAGGCGAGCTCCGCGGACGACTGTCCTTCAAATGGACGCTGTCCCGTCGCCATCTCGTAGAGGACGACTCCCAGGGAGAAGACGTCGGTCTGTTGATCCACCGCGCGACCCGCGATCTGCTCCGGCGACATGTAGGGCATTGTGCCCATGACGACCCCCTCGCGGGTGTGGAGATCGGTCGCCATCTCGGAGTTTAGCGGCTCCTCCGGCTGCGACGCGGCGATCTTGGCGAGCCCAAAGTCCAGCACCTTGACCCGCCCGTCGCTCGTCACCATGACGTTGGCGGGCTTGAGGTCGCGGTGGACGATGCCCTTGTCATGGGCGGCCGCCAGCGCCTCGGCGACAGCGGTGCCGATCTCGAGAAGCCGATCGACGCCAAGCCCCCCCTCGGGGATGAGGCGATCCAGCGACTCACCGTCGACCAGTTGCATGGTGAGGAAGTGCAGGCCGTCGGACTCCTCGACCGAGTGAACGGTCACGATGCCCGGGTGGTCGAGGGCGGCGAGCATTGTCGCTTCACGACGGAAGCGGTCCAGTCGCTCCGGGTTCGCCGCCATCTCGGCAGGCAATACCTTCAGCGCCACCTCGCGGCCGAGCTTGGTGTCGGTCGCCCGCCACACCTCCCCCATCCCGCCGGCGCCGAGAGCCGCGGTGATGCGGTAATGGGCGAGGGTTCGGCCGATCAAGGCTGGCCTCCGTCCGATCTCAATGGGTCCCTCAGTGTGTCCGGCCGGGTGAACTGAACTGCATTGCTTTTTCCCACTCTAGCATGGAGAGGAGGCCGGGCTGACTGTCGGGCCGAGACACCGGAATTCTCCGGGTTCGGACCGGAAATCTGGCGCTGACCCGTCGAAATTTTGCCACAGCCGCCATGAATTTCTGTCGGTGTTTTGGTGAGCCACTCCACAGGCCCGGATCCACCCCGTCAGGAGACTGTTGTTGGTCCCTTACCAGTAATCTGGCTGACACCGTAAAGCCTTCAAACACAAAGCTTTAGGGTCAGAGATCAGAAACGCCCTCAACCTCCGACGGCTCACCGCACCCACACCGATTTTTACTCCTGGCTGGCACGGCGCTTGCTCCATACATAAGTGTCCCAACGAGGTTCTGATGAACGCAACAACCAACAAAGCTATCCTGGCCTGGATTCCCCGGGCTTGAATCCTCCTCATCCCTCCTCCCTATCCTCTGACGCCGGCCGCCGCCCCAATAGGCGGCCGGCCCTCACCTCGTTCTGGAAGAGGGCCTGGCGAGTAGCCTGGAGGGTCGATGCCGTGGCGCTTTAGATGGTGACGTCGAAGCGGCTCTTGAGGGCAAAGGCGAAGAGGATGATGAGAACGATCCACGGGATCATCCACAGATCTCGTGGCAGGAAGAGGATGTTTCCGTCCTCGGAATAGGTCACGGTGATCGATTCGATCGGACTGTCAGCCGGGAGTGGGTCCTCCGCAGGGTAAAGCACCATGTCGAGAAAAGACGGCCCGACGCGAATGGGAGATCGGCGGACGACATCCTCGGAAACCCGGACGCTTTTGGACCAACTCTCGCCTCCCATCTCCACCGCTATCTCGTAGTCCCCCCAGCTTTCGGCCGCGATTCGCCACCCCAACTCACCGAGAGAAGGAATCCAGACGGCTGGGGTCTCGACCCGCAGACCTTCCGGCACCTCGAGAGTCGCCTTGGGGCCCTCTTCCGCTGATCCGGCGCCGGCCCAGGTTCCCTGCTGGGCACCCTCCTTGAGCTGCACCTTGACAAGTGCCTGCTGTCCCGGCTCCAGCCCGTGATACCCGTAATGGAATTGGAGTTGGGCGGCAACCATGCCAAAAGGGATGAATAGCCACAGCATGGGAACCAGCCAAAGGCCGAGATACTTCAGGTTGCTCCAGAGCAGCTCCATCTGCGCCCGCATGATGGCTCGCAGATCGTCGTTAAACAGCCGAATCTCGAACCAGCCAGCCGACATCTGGCGCTTGATGGCCTCCATGCCCTGCTGATTCGAGGTGGCTTTGACCACCGGTAGCATGGCGATCGCCGTCAGCAGCGCCGTCACCGCCAGCCCCACCCAGGGTGGCAGCGTACGGAACGGAAATAGGAGACCGTCGAAGACGGTCCGCAGAATGGCGTTGAGCACAGACAAAGTCGTCAGCCCCAGTTAACGATTCAGTTCTCTAGGAAATGTATCCCAGACCCCGAAGGCGCTTCTTGATCTCCTCCTCCGAATCGGCGCCTTCCAATTTGGCCAGCTCCTTCTCCAGAGCGTGGGTAATAAATTCCTCGGGAGACGAGTAGCCCGCGATATCCGAATACCGTTTGACCTTGGCCACCAGATCACTGTCGAGTTTGACTTTTGTCGATCCAAACATCACCTCACTCCTCCATCGATTTACACAAACAGCGCCGAGCAACCTATCCAGACGGCTGCGATTCCTCCAGCGGAAACTTGTCGATTCCGAACTCGGCCAGGACCGCGGCGGCCAGATTCTTGAGACTGGTGGCCTCCTTGGCCAGCGGTCTGTTGACCAGGAGGATGCCCGGGACCGCCTCGTGATCCATACAGTGGTCGCCGCTCCACCAATCGGTGTTGTCTTCGATGATCTCGGGCGGAAACTCGCCCATCGCCGATCCCCCGGAGGCTCTGGTCCCTTTGGCGTAGCCCACCACCAGGTCGGGACCGATGTCGAGGTTGCCACGACTCTGGTAGACCTCCTCGCGCTTGTAGACCTTGGTGATCGCCTGCTCGCCGGTGACGGGATCGATGATGGCCAGCAGCTTCGCGGCCAGCTCGTCCATCAGATCCTCTCGGTCCCCAGGCGCCACGATGCCGTCCCGCTCTCGCCCCTCCAGATTGATGTAGAGGCCATTGAGCCCCAGGGCGTACGCAGTGCTTTCAGACCAGTCGACATTTAGGAACAGCCCTGGGTCGTCCCGCCGATTCGGGTCCTTGAACGTGATGTAGCCGTTCTGCTTGAGCCAGGTGTTGAGATTGAACGTGCGCCGCCAACTGGTGAAACCGTGGTCGGACATCACGATCAGGGTGGTCTCTTCCCCCATCCGCTCCAGCGTAAAGCCGACGATGCCGTCGAACTGCACGTAGACGTCTTCGATCGCATTCGCATAAGGACCGTCAACATCCGCATCGTAGGCCGGGTGCTCTGGATCCATGGCGCGCCATAGCATGTGAGAGATCTGATCGAGATTGCCAAAGTAGTAGAAGAGCAGTCCGTCCTCGAAGTGATCGAGAACGTACTCGAACTGGACCATCATCTGCTCTCCCGCCAGTCGCGCTTGATCGAGAAACTCGGCATAGTCGAAGATGCCGCCGCTCAAGGCCTTGGTGTCCTCCGGCATCTCCTGGGTGTAGTAGAGACTCGTCGCCTCGGCGAGCTCGTCGGCGTACGACTCGGGGGTCGAGATGGGCATGGCCGGGTTCTTGGGATCCATATTCAACGGGGTGGCATAGAGCTCCAGCTCGGGATGTGCCTGTTTGAGGTAGAACCGGACAATGGCATTGAGGGTCTGCAAAGGGGCCATCTCGAATTCGACCGTCAGCCAGTCGCTCCATTCGCCAACGGCCAGAATCCTCTCCTGATCTCCCAACACCAGCTTGACCAGATCTTCATCGGGGTCGATGTAGACGACGAACGGAGCTTCCAGCTCCTCCTCCTTGATTCGAAAGGGATTGTCGGGGCCGACGAGAGTGGCCTCGACCATGTTGTCGTAGGGGTAGACCTCGTAGACATGACCGCCGCTGATGTCCTCCTTGTCCTCGAAGGCAAAAAGCTCGGAAGTGTAGAAAGAGAACGTGCCGGAGGTGCCCACCAGATCGGGCGTCCCCATCCCGCTCAGCTCGCGGGTGGCCGTCCCGGAAGGTGGAAAATTGGCCGGCATGCGGATGATGGTGGTCTCCACCCCGGCTTCCTCCAGCACCTCCCAGAAAGGCTGTCCGCGCCGCAACAGCTCCACCTCGGCCCCGCCAAGTGGAATCTTCCAGCCGCCCAGCTGCCAGTACTTGTCGGCGTCCTCCGTGTGGCTGGTCGACAGGTAAGGCATCATCGTCTCCGGGCGGCGGTGGACGAAGTCGTAGATACCGTGTCCTCCCGAGTCCATACCGGTGATAAAATTGGACCAGGCCACCGGGCTCTGCGGGGGAACGGCGGTCTCGAGCGACGAGAAGCTCCCCATCTCGGCCAAACGGCTGAGATTGGGCAGACGGCCCTCCGCCATCAGGCGGGTAGTGACCTCGTAGTCCATGCCGTCGAATCCCAGGAGGATTACGCGCTTGCCGCCGGCCGTCTTCGCCCCGCCATCCCCACAGGCCAGAGTTCCCGCAATGAGCGACAACACCAGCAGCCCCAGAAAAGCCGACGCAGCGCCGCGCCTCCAATAGGTAGAGGACCGGGTTTGGCTTTTCACTTTGATCATCAGCTGATTACTCCCCAACCTAGCTCGGCTCGACGGCCAGAGATTCCTTGCCCTTGAAGAGAGTCTGGCCATCCATGTGCGCCGGGGCATCGATTCCGAACAGTTGCAGCGCGGTCGGCGCGACATCGATCAAGGCAGGGTTCTTGATGTCGATCTTGCGGTTGCAGAAGAACACACCGGGTACCTCGCGCGGATCGACGCAGTGGTCTCCGCTCCAGGCCTTGACGTTGTCCTCGAAAACCGCGCCGGTGACCATACCCGTCGCGCAGTCCCAAGAGACCCGGTATCCCCGGTTGTAGCCGATCAGCAGATCGGGAGCATTACCCACATAGGGCCCTTCGTAGATCTTCGCCGTGTCGAACACTTCGTTGATCCCGACCTCGCCCTTCTCCTCGTCACGCAGTCCGCTGAGCTTGTCGATGATCTCGGCCTTGAGATCGGCCGCCGGTTTGCCCGGATCGACGATCCCTTCGGCCTCCCGGCCCGCGACGTTGAGGAACATCCCCGTCAGCCCGAGCGCATAGGCTCGGGTTTGGGACCAGTCCACGTCACGGAGCCACTCTTGCGAGCCATCGGCTCCTTCTTTGAGCTTCAAATAGCCGTTGTCGTGCAACCAGGCGTTGAGGTTGACGCCGCGCCGAAAAGAAGTGAAGCCGTGGTCGGACAGCACCATCAGAACATCGCCCTTCTTGAGCTTCTCCATCACCCGGCCCACCATGGCGTCGTTGTGGCAGTAGAGCTGTTCGATGGCATCACGGTGTTCGGCGTCTTCTTTGCCGCGAGCCGCTGGGTGCCCCTCCTCCAGATAGCGCCAGAACATATGCTGGATGCGGTCGGTGGCGTCGAATACGCACACCAGCGAGCCACGACGCAGCCGCTTCATGGCGGCAAAAAACATATTCTCGCGCTCTTTGTCGATGTCGTAGGTCTGTTGGAGAAAGGTGCCATCGTCGGTCACCTCCTCGTTGAGCGCCCAGGTGTCTTCGGCCAGGCCGAGTGTCGAGAAGGGACCGATCTTTTTGGCCAGGTAGGTGGAGTAGTAGGACGGATGGGAAACGGGCATCGCCGGCTTCTCGGGATCGAGGCTGATCGGTGTCATGTACATCGACACATGCTCGTCCATCTCGGTCATCATCAGCCGGCAGAGACCCGAGACCTTCATGCCAAACGAGGCCTTGAAGGTCAGGTTGACCCACTCGCTCAGCTTTCCTTCCTCGAGCTCGACCGCTTCGCCGTCGATCGAAACACGAGCACGCCGAGCCGCGCGGTCGACCTCCAGGCTCAGAGGAATCTCCATCGGCGGGCTACCCTCGAGGAAGATATTCTCGGGACCCTCGATCTTCGCGGCGAAGCCATCACCGTTGGTCTCCAGCGGGATACGCATGCCACCCTCTTTGAATCGCTCACCCGAGGGGCGCGTCGTGAACAGCAGAAACGTACCCTGTGATCCGAGCAGATCCGGAACACACATGGCGCTGAGCTGCGCCCCGTAGAAACGATCGGGCGGAAAAGTGATCGGCACGCGCAGCACGGTGCTCCAGATGTCGTGCTCGCCCAGAATGGTCCAGAACGGCTTGGACTTGCGGAGCAGACGTAGCTCCGGCTTGCCGCGCGGGATTCGATACCGGCCGATCTTCACAAAACGATCCACCGAGCCGATGTGGGTCGACGAGAGCAGCGGCAAGTAGGTGCGGCGGTCGCGGTCCAGAAAGTCGAAGATGTTGTGCTTGGCCGGGTTGGTGCCGGTGGAGAATGACGACCAGGCGACCGGCGAGACCGACGGAAAGGTGGTTTTGAGCGGCAGATAGCTTCCCGTCTCGGCCAGCTTCTTGAAGTTGGGCAGCTTGCCCTCCTTCATAAACCGATCGGTGAGCTGGGGGTCCTGCCCATCGAGCCCGACGACGATCAGCCGTTTGATGAGCGGCTTGCCGGTCCTCTTCCGCCGCCGTCTTATCAGCTTCCACGCCATGCGAAACGGCCACGTCAAAAGGGCCAAGACGGCGATGATGATGGTCGTCAAGACCACGAAGAGCGAGGAGACGACGGCGATCCCGGCGCCCGGACCGACATAGGCCTGGGCCGGAACAGCAAGCCAAACGAGGGCAAGCAGGGTCGACAACGCGAGTGCGACCCCCCGGATACGATTCTGATGAGTACACATACGGCTATCGATCACCAACGGCCCAATTGACTCCATCTCATCTCGAGAAAACGCATCCTGACACGGGACGCTCCGCAGCGGGCTGGTATTATATACACCGGCTCGCGGCGTCGACCCGCCACCACGGCGAGCGGGCACTATTTAAATACACTCTGGACTGCCCTCCCGCCGTCAGAAGCTCAGCATTATTTGGCGGGCGGGCGAATCTTAGCCGAAATCAAGGCAATGAGGAATCCGAGGTCACCCCTATGCCATCCCGACTGCACAAGATCTATCGTCGTCTGAGATACGGTCAACCCATCATCGTCGTCTCCGGTCTTCCCCGTTCGGGCACATCGATGGCCATGAAGATGCTGGAGGCGGGGGGCTTGCCTCTGCTCATGGACGGTGTCCGCACCGCAGACGAGGACAATCCCAAGGGCTACTTCGAGTTCGAGCGGGTAAAGGACATGGCCAACGAGCAGGATTGGTCCTGGCTCGACGACATTCGCGGCCAAGGGGTAAAGATCATCTCCTATCTACTGAAAGAGCTGCCACCCAATCACAACTACAAGGTCCTCTTGATGCGCCGCGAACTCGAAGAGATCCTGGCGTCGCAGAGCAAGATGCTCGATCGACGGGGCGAGAGCGCCGCAACCGACAATCAACGAATGGTCGAGCTATTCGAGGCCGATCTGTGGAAGACCAGCTACCTGCTCAAACACAACCCCCAGTTCGAGGCATTGGAAATCCACTACCGCGACGTGCTCACCAATCCGCTCGAGCAGGCCCGGAGAATCAAAGACTTCCTGGAGGTGGAGATGCCCGTCGAACAGATGGCACAGGTCGTGGACCCCGACCTCTACCGCAATCGAGCCGAAGAGCTCGGTTCCTGAACAGAATGAAGCACCACTCATGAACAAGGGTTCATCGGACCCCATCGACGAAATCACCTCGGGCTACAAGGCGAGTCAGATTCTTTTCACCGCCAACCGACTGGGTGTCTTCACCACCCTGGAAGACGGACCACTCTCGGCGACCGATTTGGCGGCCAACATGGGCACCGACCCGCGGGCCACCCGCATCCTCTGCGACGCACTGGCCTCCCTTGCTCTGCTGGACAAGTCCAACGGTGTCTACAGCAACAGTGAAATGGCTGGTGAGTTCCTCCTCCCCGACTCTCCCAAGTCGAGGAGCGCCATGCTGTTGCATGCGGCCAAACTGTACGAGCGCTGGTCCAAGCTCTACGACGTTGTCCGCACGGGGCAACCGGTCCCCGACACCGAGATCGACAGCCGCCTGCGGGGTGATGGTCGTGACTTCGCGCGCGCCATGGCCGACGTCGGCAGGCTCGCCGCCGAGTCGGCTTGCGAGGTGCTCGACCTGTCCGCTGTGCGGCGGCTCCTGGATGTCGGCGGCGGCCCGGGTGTCTACGCCCTCGCCTTTGCCCGCACAAACCCCGAGCTCCGAGCGGTCATCCTCGACTCGGAAGAAACTCTCGAAGTGGCCCAAGCCAACATCGCCCGTCAGAAACTAGAGGACCGGGTCTCGATCCGGGTCGGCGACGCCTTTGTCGACGACCTGGGTGGGCCCTACGACTTCATCTTCATCTCCAACCTGGTGCACATCTACTCGGAGAAGGAAAACCGCAAGCTTCTCACCAGATGCGCCAAGGCCCTCGAGCCCGGAGGCCGCCTCGCCATCAAGGACTTCCTCCTCGACCCCGACCGCCTCTCCCCCGCCGGTGGAGCCGTCTTCGCCGTCAACATGCTGGTCAGCACCGAAGGGGGAGACTCCTACACCGCCGAAGAAGTTCAGCACTGGCTAGAAGAAGCCGGCCTCCAATTCGAGAGCCTGGCAAACGTGGCCACGCACTCGAGAATCCTGGTAGCAATAAAGCCGCAAAGCTAGCCGGGTGGTGAACGACCCTAGTCCCCCCTCAGCTCGGCGGCGATCTGTTCGACTTCGGCCCAGACGCGGAGCGTGTTCTCGCCACAGATCTTGCGGATCTCCTCCTCGCTATAACCGCTGTCGAGCAGCTCGCGGATGAGGCTCGGGTAGAACGAGACATCCCTGAGACCGGTGGGCGTCGTCCCCCCAACCCCGTCGAAATCCGAGCCCAGACCGACGTGGTCGATGCCGGCAAGCTCGACCACGTGATCGATGTGGTGAGCCACATCGGCGACATCGGCCAGGATGGGTGGGTTCTCCTTGCGGTACTCCTTGACGAACTCCTTCGCTTCTTTGCTCTCCTGCTCCAGCCCGTTCGCCTCCAGGTACTCGTCGACGGCCTCCCACATCTCCTCCGAGTGCAGATAGGACTCTTGGGTCAAGAAAGCCGATCCAAAATTGATGTGGATGACACCCCCTTGCTCGCCCAGCCGTCGGATCATCTCGTCATCCATGTTGCGCTCCCACCCGGGGGTGTAGCGGCGGCAGGATGAGTGGGAGGCGATGACCGGTGCCTGCGACAGTTCGAGGACCTGATAGAAGGTCTCGTCAGTGACGTGGGAAATATCGATCATGATCCCCAGTCGGTTCATCTCGGCAACCACCTCGCGGCCAAACGGGCTCAGCCCACCCCACTCCTGCTCATCGGCATAGGAGGAGTCGCAGATCTGATTGTTCTCCCCGTGTGTCAGCGTGATGTAGCGGATCCCCCGTTCATGGAAGTGGCGGAGATTCTCCAGCTCGTCCTCGATCGCCGCACCGTTCTCCATCCCCATGGGCAGCGAGATCCGTCCGTTCTCCGTGTTCTCGCGCACCTCGGCCGGAGACCTCGCCGGAGCGAACTTGTCGGGCCAGTCCCGCGAAAAGCCCTCGACCAGATCGATCAGCTGCTCGGCGTACTCCCGCGCACCACCGGTCTCCTGGTAGGAGGCCGGAACAAAGATCGACATGAAGGGCGCGTTGAGACCGCCGGCCACCGCCCGTGGATAGTCGAAGTCACCCCCTTTGGTGCGCACCGAGATGTCCTCCATCTCCTCCATCAACCGGTAGGGCACATCGACGTGGGTGTCGACGATGACGAACTCCTGCGCCAGTTGCTCGCTGCGGGCCTCACGGTTCTCGACCACCGGCGGCTCTTCACTGCCGCGGCAGCCGACAAAGCCGACGACCAGAGCCAGGGCAACCGACGCCGTGCTCTTGGATATCGATGTTCTATTCAACTCTTCGCCTCCCCGGCCTGTTGATCATCGAGTTTTCTGGGCAGCAACAACCAGAGTCGCCCCTGGTGTTTCATATGCCCGGCGATATGCGCCGCGTCTGCACCATGGCCCCAGAATACGTCACCACGGACGGGACCCCGAATCGCGCCACCGGTGTCCTGGGCGACCATCAGACGGCGGATAGTTCTATCGGGGGCGAGTGGATCGCTTGCCGGAGCCGTGGCATCGACCCACAGAGGCAGACCCAAGGGCACAAAGGCCGAGTCGATCGCCAGCGACCGCTCCGGTGTCAGCACCACCCCCAGACTGCCCACCGGTCCCTCCTCCTCGAGCTCGCGAAAGAAGACAAAGGATGGGTTCTGCGCCAGGACTTCCGGGGCCTCCTCCGGATGGGTCTCCAACCACGCCCGGATGGATTGCAGGGACACCTCCTCCAGCGTCAGGACCCCTCTCGCGACCAGCGCCCTGCCGATGGCGAAGTATGGGTGGCCGTTCTGACCGGCGTAGCCGAGCCTGAGAAACCCGCCATCGACCAGCTCCACGCGTCCCGACCCCTGGATGTGGAGAAAAAAGGCGTCGTACGGGTCGTCGACCCATGCCAGCTCCAGCCCGCGCTCCGAGAGGCCGCCGGCCTCGATCTCGACCCGATCGAAGTAGGGGGACAGGACTCCGGCTTCCACCCGGCCGGCAAGGCGCCGGCCGCGAAGATCCTCGCGAAAGTCTCCGAGCTCGACCGACACCAGCTCGGGAGGGCGACGGTAGAGGGGAAACCTGAATTTCTCGGTCGGTTGCCGGCTACCGGCGAGGGTCGGCTCGTAGTAGCCGGTAAACAAGCCTTCCGGGTCGCCCCGATTGCTGACCGCATAGGGACGGAGCTCGGAGGCGATCAGCGCCCGCAGGGATTCCTCGTCACTTGGTCCCAGCTCGACCAGCTGCGCGCAGATGCCCCGCCAAGCCTTGGGGTTCAGGGCTGTGGTGAGGGCGTCGGCAGTGCCGGTGTCCGCCCAGCTGTCCACGACTTCACAGGATCGTCGCAGAGCCGGGAGCGCCGCCGCCAGAAGATCCTCCTCCCAACCCGGCAAGTCCGCTAGCTCGACGGCTTCGAGCTCCATCCGATCCGGCTCGGGCGCTACCGGTGGCTTCTCGATGGGCGCCATCTGCCGGAGCCGGTCCAATTGCCAAAGTGACCAGGCCGCCACCCCGCTGACCGCCACCGCCGCAAGCCCCAGCACGAGGGCAAGCCGGCGCCAGTACGCGACTCTTTCGCGCTCAGACACAGCCGGAGTTTAGCTTCTTGTGTTGCCTAACCGGATGCCAGGATGGTCTTGACGAGCTCGGACTCGAGGAGGGCGGCCCAGTCCACTCCGCGATAGTCGAGATAGACGTAGGCTGCAGCGAGGACTACGAGCAAGAGAACAAAAAGCTTGAAGCGGCGCCGTCGTCGAGCTTTGCGAGCCGATTGCGCCTTCCAGGGACCGTGCTTGTCGACTTTCTCAGACGCGACTCCATCCTCTGCATCTTGCCGCATGACCAGGAACTCGCCGGTCTTGAGGGTGTCGAGATCCGACTGGGTGACCGGTTCGTCGGGTATGACCGCATCCGGCCCCAGAGCCTCGCGGGCCTCGGCCTCGAAGTCGAAGACCTCGCCACCTTTCTCCACCTGTTCTTCGACGACCCGGTGGATGACCTGACGGCTCTCTTCATCCAGCTTCAGGTAGCGGATGCCCATCCCTGCGGGTCGATTGATCCCCTCTTCAGCGCGGCGAACCCACACGACCTCGCCGATGCCGTGCACCAATCTGCGTTCGTCGCCAAGCCATATCTCGAAAATGAAGATCGAGCCCGCTGGCTTGGGATCGTCGGTCTTGATAAAGATGCCCTTGAGCGACAGGTTGGCCGCGTAGTCGATGAAGAAGCCACCAAAGTGGTCGAACTTGAGGACCACCTGGCTGTCCACCGGTACTCGCTGCGACTCCAGCTTGACCAACTCCGGAGCGTTGTGGGGGGTGTCCGTCGTGGACTCGATGAGATTCATCGCCCGCCTATCGTCATCATTGTCGGAACCGCCTGCCACGCTACGCTACCCCCTCTCGGTCTGCAGCGGAGTTTTTCACAGCGGACATCGGCTAACCTCCGATATAGGACATCTCGATCCGCCGGGCCCCATCGGTCTCGGCAGAGCGGATTTCGGAATACCGATCCTCCCTCACCGACCAGATCTTTCGGATGACCTCACCCAGCTCTTCGTCGGTGGCTCCATGTCGAAGAGGCACCCGCAGATCGGTACCGTGGACGGCAAACAAGCAGGTATAGATCCTGCCATCAGCCGACACTCTCGCTCGGGTGCAGTCGCCGCAAAAGGCCTGGGTCACCGAAGTGATGACCCCAATCTCTCCGCCTCCATCTCGATAGCTCCAACGCTTGGCTACCTCCCCTCGATATTCCGACTCTACCGGCTCGAGCGGCATCTCGGCATGGATCATGTCGACGATCTCGGCACCGGTCACAACTTCATTCATGCGCCAGCCGTTGGTTGTTCCTACATCCATGTATTCGATAAAGCGTGGAATGTAACCGCTGCCTTTGAAAAAACGGGCAAAGTCCAACACCGTGTGCTCGTTGACCCCTCTCTTGACTACCGAGTTGACCTTGATCGGGGTCAGCCCTGCCTGTGCTGCGGCGTCGATCCCCTCCAGGACGTTGGCCACCGAAAAGTCGACGTCGTTCATCGCGCGAAAGGCATCCTCGTCCAGCGAATCGAGGCTAACGGTCACTCTCGACAGGCCGGCACGGGCGAGCTCCTCCGCCTTCGCCGCCAACAGTGAACCGTTGGTGGTCATCACCAGCTCGATCCCGGGGATAGACGACAGCTTGCCGACGAGCACCGGGAGTTCCCTTCGCAACAGCGGCTCGCCACCGGTCAATCTGACCTTCTCGACTCCCAGGCTACGGAACACTCGCACCAGGCGGAAGATCTCTTCGAAGGAGAGGATCTCGGAGCGTGGGAGGAACTGGAAATCCTCGCCAAAGGCCTCGCGGGGCATGCAGTACCGACAGCGGAAGTTGCAGCGGTCGGTCACCGAGATTCGCAGATCCCGTGGACTCCGCCCCATCCGGTCTTCGGTTTTCCCCGGCTTCACGCCCCCAGTCTATCGAACGTCGTCGATATCCATCTCGGGCCCCTCCGCACCGCTCCGTCCATGCGGCCTCGAGGTCGGACAGCCGCCCGTGGAAGGTGTAGAATCGAGTGGCTACGAAGTGACGCCATCCACAAATATAACCAGCAGGCTGAGGAGGATCTGACATGAGTCTTCTGAGCCGGGACGACCTGAGGTCGATAGTGCAAGAGGCCCAGGCCCCATGTGTCTCCATCTACCTCCCGACCCACCGTGCAGGTGCCGAAACCCAGCAGGGTCCGATTCGTTTGAAGAACCTGCTGCGACAGGCCGAGAGCAGGTTGGCGGCGCGGGGAACACCACAGGAATCGATCGAGCGGGCTCTGGGACCTGTTCGGGCGCTGCTCAAGAACACCCCGTTCTGGCAGCACCAGGACCACGGCCTGGCGATTTTTGCCGGTGCCAACTCTTTTCACTTGTATCGTCTGCCGCTACCCGTCGAGGAGCTGGCTGTCGTGGGTGACCGGGTTCACCTGACTCCACTGCTGCCTCTGCTCACCCGCGATGGGAGATTCTTTGTCCTGGCTCTCAGCCAGAAACAAGCCCGCCTCTTCGAGGCCACCCGCAACGACATCCGCGAGCTCGATCTCGGTGACACTCCTGAAAGCCTCGCCGAGGCCGTCGGACACGACTGGGAGCAGAAGTCCCTGCAATACCGGTCCGGGACCACCCCGCAGGGCTCGGGAGGACGACGACGGGCCATCTATCACGGGCATGGCTCGGGCGAGGAGGCCGACAAGAACGAGATCGCCAAATTTCTTCACCAGGTCGACGTGGGGGTGCGCAAGCTCCTGAAGGATCCCCAGGTGCCGCTGGTTGTGGCGGCCGTGGACTACCTTTTCGACATGTATCGGGATCTGAGCAAGGTTCCCGGTCTGGTAGACGAAGGAATAGTGGGCAATCCCGACCACTCCAGCCCCGAGGAGCTTCGCGCCGGCGCCTGGCAGCTCGTCAAGCCGCTCTTTCTGGCCTCGCAGAGCGACTCGGCCGAGAGGTTCTCGATGCTGGCTACAAAGGGCCTGGCCACCGACGATCTGGAAGCCGGTGTGCTCGCCGCGGTCGACGGCAGAGTCGAGACTCTATTTGTCGCCCTCGAGACTCATCGTTGGGGGCGGCTGGACTCTAAGACCAGAGAGATCGAAATCGCACCCGAGCCGGGTGACGAAAGCGAAGATCTCCTGGATCGAGCCGCGGTCGAGACCTTCCTCCACGGCGGCACGGTCTATGCCGTGGACGAAGGCGGTGTACCCGGCACGGGTGTCCTGGCCGCCCTGCTCCGCTACTGAGGGCCCCTAAGCCCTTCAGCTGCAAGGATTGTGTGTTGATTCTTCATTGACCGGGAGGAACGTGGGGTGCTAAAAGTGAGAACACCCCGACCCGGGAGTGCGACTCGATGACCTGGATTCTCCTGGCCGAGCAAGAGGCCGCTACCTTCAAGCGAGTGAGAGCCGCGCTGGCTTCTCACGGTTGGTTTCTCAAGACCGTGGCCAGCAGAGATGAGGCCTTCGAGGTGGCGTTGGAGGAGCCGCCCCGTCTGGTGCTGGTCGATGAAAGTCTGCTTGGAGCGCAAGATCTGGTCCAGGCTTTCGCCAGCATCAGCGGCGGCCCCGGGGTGATTCTTGTCGGGGACGGGACCGGCGAACAGGTCGAAGCCGACTCCTCGTCGAGAGCCGACGCCATAGTGGGGCGATCCTTCCGCTCCCAGGAGCTGGTGGAGCTCGTCCGCAACCAGCTCAGCACTTCCAGCTTGGCCAACCCCGCTCTCGCCGCCCCCGCGCAGGGGCGGACATTTACCACCGAAGAAATATTCGGCGACCTCCTGGATGACCTCCTCGCCCCCGAAGAGGAGAGCTCTGGGCCGGTGCTCCATATCCGGGTGACCAGCGATCGCCCGGTGGCGGCGACGCCACCACCGACTTCTCCACCGCCGCCGACCGCGACCCGGGAGACGACACCTTCTCCCCCGCAGCCCACACCGGAGCCACCCATCAGGATCGAAAGAGACCTCGACGACACTCTCGCCGGCGTGCTGGCCGAGACCAACCCCGGTCTCGATCTACGTTTTGCGCGCGCTTTGGAGCCTGACCGAGCATCCAAAGAGATCGACGCTCTGCTAACCAAGACGTTGGCCGATCTGGACATTAGCGAGTACTCGGGTGTTGCACAGGCCGCGACCCCCAACTTGGCCGCGGAGCCGACCCCACCCGCAGCTGTGGTCATGGCCGGTCCGGCCTCAGCGGATCAGCAGCGGGTTGGAGAGTACCTGCTCGAGGAGAAGATCGGGGTAGGGGGTATGGCGGAGGTCTGGATGGCCCGGCGCCTCGGCGTCGAGGGCTTCGAGAAGCGGGTGGCGATCAAGAAGATTCTTTCCGATCCGGCCGACAACCAGGCCTTCATCGACATGTTCATCGATGAAGCCAAGCTCGCGGCGCAGCTCACCCACAACAACATCACCCATATCTACGAGTTGGGTCGGAGCGGCTCCGACTACTTCATCGCCATGGAGTATGTCGAGGGTGCCGACCTGCGAAAGGTCCTCAACGCCGCCCGCAAAAAGGACAAACCGATGCCCGCGGCGCTCGCCCTGCTCATAACCGCGAAGATAGCCGCGGCCCTCGACTACGCCCACCGCAAGAAGGACCTCAACGACAACCTCTTGGGTCTCGTGCACAGAGACGTCTCCCCCCGCAATGTCCTCATCAGTCACGAGGGTGACGTAAAGCTGTGCGACTTCGGAGTTGCCAAGGCCGCATCCAAAGTGGCCACGACCCAAAAGGGTGCACTCAAAGGCAAGCTCCCCTACATGTCGCCCGAACAGGCCTGGGGCAAGGCCGTCGACTCCCGCTCCGACATCTTCTCGGCCGGTACCTTGCTGTTCGAGATGCTCACCGGCCAACGCCTGTTCGATGGCGAGAGCGAGATCGCCGTTTTGGAAGCCGTGCGCGACTGCGAGGTCGGCGCGCGTCTGGAGGCCCACCCCGACATCCCGTCACCGGTGCGAGCCGTGCTGCTCGAGGCCCTGGCGAAGAGCCCCGACGACCGCTATCAGCTTGCCGGCGATCTGCAGGTCGATATCGAGGTACTCCTGAGGCGACTGGATTCCAAGCCCGGAGACAGTGAGCTGGCGGCCTTCATCCAGGAGATTTTGCAACCCGGCAAGGGAGCCGAGGAAACAGTCGAAGACCCCGGGCCGCCGCCAAAGATGAGCCCACTGGAGAAGCTGACCCGACCGGCGGACCCCGATCAGCCCGGAGACCACCTGCAAGACGACCTCGAAGAGGAATCATCCATTCTCGATATGAGCGCCGAGGCGCCCGGAGCGTGGACGCGCTGGGCGCCGTGGGCGGTCACTGCCGTCTTTCTGATACTGGCCTTTGGTGCCGTCGCCTGGTGGAGTTTCCGGCCGCCGCGACAGCCCTCCTCCACCGGCTCCGGGGTCGAATCGATGGCCGTCGGCCAGCGACGCCTCAGACCGCCGTTCGAGACCGGTGGAGCCTTTCATGCCACGGACCGGAGCGGGGCGCGCGAGGCCGCCTCTGCACCGCAGGAGACCGACGCCATCGCACCACGGACCGAGCCCACGGCACGCGCGCCACAGCCGACCACTCCCGTGGAAGACCCGATCCACGAGCCACCAGCCTTCAATGGTGACGCCGAGCTACAGCGACAGTTCGAAGCGGAGCTACAGAGAGTCGAGGAGCTCCTCGCCGCCTCACCGCTCAACGGCAGCAGTGAAGACAGCTCGACCGCACCGACGGTAGCGCCACCGGAGCCGGCAACACCCCCCGCCACAGCGGGCACAGAAGCGGAGTCGAGTACCCAGGAACAGACTGCTCCGGATATCAGTAGTGATGATTCGCCACCCGAGCCGGTCGAGGACGCCGCGACGCCCGAGCCAGAGCTCGAGCAGGCACCTGCCACGACCACAGTCGCTGCTCCGGCCAGCACCAATGATCCGCCACCCGAGCCCGCGGAGGACACCACCACGCCGGAGCCGGTGATCCAGCGGGCAACCGACACAGCGGCTGCCGCAGTCCCTGCGTCGATGCCCCCTCCGACATCGCCCGCGGCGAGCAACATCGCCACTCCCGCATCGTCGAAGGTCATAGCTCGCTCGGGTGTAGCCAAAATCCAGCCCGACCGGAACCCGACGGCTCCGCCCGCCGCCGAGCCCACACCGGCGGTAAAGCTCGGAGACCTGGTAAGTCCCGGACCGGGGGTGGTCCCACCCACTCCGCTGGAGATCCCTCGGCCGCAGTACCCGCCGATGGCCAGAAGGCTCGGTGTCCAGGGGACGGTCCGTATGTCGCTGCTGGTCGATGAGGCGGGCAGGGTGATCGAGACCCGCCTGCTCGAGGGTGTAAAACAGAAGGTCGGCATCAACGAAGCCGCACTGGCCGCCGCCGCCAAGGCGAGATTCAGCCCGGCGACCAAAGATGGCACCCGGGTGAGAATGTGGTACGAAATGGTCAGCCGCTTCGAGCAGTAGGCGCTACCGGGAGGAGCTCATGAGCCTGAGTGACGAACAACGACACTTCTACGAACAGACTCTGGATGTCACCAGGCAAGAGATTACCGATCTGGACCGGCAGATCGAGGCCGAGCTCGCCAAGGTCAAAGAGACGTTGATGGACCTGCAAAAAGCCAAGAAAGCGGCCTTCCAGATGTACGACGCCGCCTGTCTGAGACTGGGTATACCCAACGACCTGGAAGGAACCGAAGGCGAGCCGACCCACGATTAGACCGGCGGACTCCGGGCCTGGCGGCCGCACAGACGCTCGGCCCGGTTGACTTCGCCACCAAGTTCGCGTTTTACTTCTCCCGACGGAAAGCTGCATTCGAGGGAGGTGCCCCATGGCGGAGAAAATTCATCTTGTCGAGTACTACCACGCCACCGTTCACGACAAGCCTGGCGAGGCCTACCAAGTGCTGTCGGAGATCTCCAGATCGGGCGTAAGCCTAATGGCCTTCAACGCCGTGCCGGCGGGACCGGATCGGACGCAACTCGTCCTCTTCCCCCAAAACCCGGAGAAACTGGTGCGTGTCGCCGCCAAGACCGGCTTGGTTCTGTCGGGACCTCATCAGGCGTTTTTGATCCAGGGTGACGACGAGCTCGGGGCACTGGCTAACATCCACCACCGCCTCTTCGACGCCAAGGTCAATGTCTACGCCTCGAGCGGTGTCTCCGACGGACGGGGTGGCTTTGGTTATGTCGTCTATATACGAACGGAAGACGTGGACAAGGCCGCCCAGGCCTTAGGGGTCTGAGAGCCGTCCGATCCCCTCCTCGAGACAGACCTGCTGGGCTTCCACAAACTCATCTGCCGTAATGGCTCGCTCGATCTCCGGATAGCGGCCGGCCCGAGCCACCACCAGTCCGGCCGGCCGGTACTGCGCCATGAGGTTTACAAAAGTGTCGGGAGAGATCTCCTGCGCCAGATACCTCATGATCTGTCGAGTCCCCGCCAGCCCAGCCGGCATCACCAGGTGACGCAACAAGAGCCCCCTGAGGGCCACACCATCCTCGTCGACAACCAGGTCCCCCACCTGGCGGTGCATCTCCCGTATGGCCTCGCGTGCCCGCTCGGGGTAATCCTCGGCCATCACCAACCTCTTGGCCACACCTCTCTCCCAGAACTTGAAATCGGGCATGTAGATGTCGACGACACCGTCCAGCAGCGCCAGTGACTCGGGACAGTCGTAGGCCGACGTGTTGTAGACCAGCGGCACCCTCAATCCCCGTTCCACCGCTTCCAGGAGGGCTTCGAGCAGCTGGGGCACGACGTGCTCGGGAGTGACAAAGTTGATGTTGTGGCAGCCGCGATCCTGCAGATCCAGCATCAGCGCTGCTATCTCGCCGGCCGTCAGACCCCGGCCATGCCCACCCCAGGAGATGTCCGAGTTCTGGCAGAAGACGCAGCGCAGATTGCAGCCGCTAAAAAAGATGGTCCCCGAGCCCTTCCAGCCACGCAGACAGCTCTCCTCACCGCGGTGGGGAAAGGCGCTGGCTACTGCGGCGAGACGGCCCGAACGGCAGGCCCCGATCTCGTCCTGCAACCGATCGACACCGCAGACGCGGGGGCAGGCCCGACAGGGTGTCAGCAGGCTCAAGGCTCGAGCTACCCGCCGCTCGAGCTCGCCCGACTCCCAGGTGGCCAGATAGGCCGGCCGAAAGGCGGCTCGGGAGCGGACAAAGCCTATTTCCCTGTCGTCCACGTCTCTCATCCCCGGCTTTGAAGATACTCTGCTGCGCGCCGATTCGCCACACCCAGTGGCGCGTTCTTGGCGCCTGGCACCGTACTCCTCAGAGGACACGGGACTGAACAATCCAGGATTTTGGAGTGAACCTCTCTCGGAAACCGGACAAAGAGGTCTGATAGGGCGGCTTGCACCAGGCAAAAGCAGCTGGCACCAGAATTGCAATAGAAACCTGCGTCCTACCGAGCTAACCGCATGAACAAACCTTCCTAAATCCTCCCTTCTCTTTGCACAGCCCACCCGGTGCCGGCAGCCTGCTCAGCTGACCGGCACCCTCAACCCTCTCTTGTTAGACTGCTTGGCCGGGGGTAAGCCAACCTGAACCCCTCTTTCTGCGTACCAGGAAACACGAAGGGTGACTCATGGCTCACCGTTGGCCGCACTCTGCCCATCTGCTGTTCGCTTTTGGCCTGGCCGCTTTCCTGATCGCGGGATTGTCCATAGCGGACATGTTTCTGCCGCGACCCTACGACGGGGTCGTGCTCGAGGCCGACACCCCGGGGCGTCTGATCGTCAGAAAGGTCGTCGACGGATCGGGAGCCGCACGCGCCGGCATTCGTCACGGGCACCAGATCGTCGGCATCGATCGCAATGTATTGCGCTCCTCCGCCCATGCGGCCGAGCTTCTAAACCGCTACCGTATCGGCGAGACCGTTCCCTACCTGGTGCGGGGCCCTTTGGGCCTGAAGGAAGTAGAGGTCGATCTGGGCTACCGCCAGATTGGCAGTCTGCCCTACCTGGTGGCCTGTTTTCTCGGTTTCGCCTTCTTCTTCATCGGTCTGTTCGTGCTGCGGCAGCAGCCCAGGATCCGCCCGGCTCAGATCTTCTTTGTCGTCTGCATTCTGTTTCTGCTTTTCCTGGTCTGTCGACTCCGACCCGCGTCTTACAGCTGGGTCGACAGCTTTGTGCTGACCACCGGGATGCTGGCCCTGCTCTTCCTGCCGGCCTGTTTCCTCCACTTCTTTCTCGTCTTTCCCCGCCCGGTCCCGCTGCGGCCGGAGCAGGACGATCCCGCCTACGCCCGCAAGCGGCGCCGTTGGTGTTGGAGAAAAACGGGGATCTCGAAGCCTCCAGCCGCATGGTGGAGAAGGTCCGCGCGGTCAATTCCTTCTTTGCCGAGACCTACCACGGGATCGGCCACGGTCTTACCGAGCCTTGATCACCCTGCGGTTTCGGCAGTCGCTGTTGAACCACTGCGGCTCACGCCATATCCTTAGCCGGCGGACGGTATAAGGAAAGACTATGGACATCCTGGCTCACGTCGGCAAGACGCCGATCATTCAGCTCAAACGCTCGAGCCCCAACCCGGACGTCGAGATCTGGGCCAAGCTGGAGCTCTGCAACCCGACGGGGTCTCTCAAGGATCGCATAGCGCTGTTCATGATCGAGCAGGCGGAGAAGCGCGGCGAGCTGCGCCCGGGGATGACCATCGTCGAGGCCACCAGCGGCAACACCGGGATCTCCCTGGGGATGGCGGCGACGGTCAAGGGGTACAAGCTCAAGCTCTTTATGTTGGAGAGCAAGACTATCGAGCGCCGCAAGATGCTCCGCTTCTGGGGTGCCGACCTGGTGTTGACGACCAAGGACGACCCCGACAGCCACATCTACGGCGCCCAGGAGCTCATCGCCGCCGAGCCCGAAGCGTATTTCTACATCAACCAGAACGAGAACGAAGACAACGTCCTCGCCCATGTCGAGGGGACGGGCCGCGAGATCGCCACCCAGCTCGACGGCCGCGTCGATGCCTTTGTCGCCGGTTTTGGCACCGGCGGCACCCTGATGGGCGTGTCTCGCTACTTCCAGGATCAGGGCATCGGCGCCCGCATTTGTGCCGTCGAGCCCGGAGGCGAGCCCCGGGCCAAGATCGACGGCCTCAAGCACAGCTCCGAGGCCTACCAACCGTTGATCTACGACCGCGAGCTCATCCACGAGACGATCGAAGCTCCGGAAGACGAGACCTACCGCACCACCCGTGAGATCGCCTCCAAGGAAGGTGTCATCGCCGGCCTCAGCTCGGGCGCTTCGCTGTGGGCCGCCCAGCAGCTCGCCCAGCGCATGGACAGGGGCAATATCGTCGTCATTTTCGGCGACCGCGGCGAGCGTTACTTCAGCACCGAGCTCTTCTCCGACGAATAATGATCAGCCTACCTACCCGCGCAGACGGCAGCCGGCTTGAGCGCGCCAGCTGACGTGTCGACCGAGCAAACCGACACTGGCAGCGAGCGCCGTCCGCTCAACGCGGTGCTGATCCTCAAGCTTGCCGCGGGTCTGCTGATTCTGATTCTGCTTGCCGGCACAGGTGCGGGCCTTTGGCTTCACCACCAGCTGCAGCTCAGTCTTCCCCGGCTCGAAGGCAGCCTTGTCATTCCGGGATTGTCGCAACCGGTTGCCATCGAACGGGACTCGCTGGGGGTGCCGACCATCCGGGGCGAACAACGCTCCGATGTCGCCCTGGCTCTGGGTTTTGTCCACGCCCAGGATCGTTTCTTCCAGATGGATCTGATGCGCCGCCGTGGCGCCGGCGAGCTGTCCATTTTGCTGGGATCGGGCGCGGTGGGCGTCGATCATCGTTTTCGGCGCCACCGTTTTCGTGCCCGGGCGCGCCGTGAGGTCGAAGCCCTCTCGGTCGACGAGCGTCGACTTCTGGACGCCTATACCACCGGCGTCAACGCCGGACTGAAGGCGATGGAGGCTTCACCGTTCGAGTATCTGGCGCTGCATGCCGAGCCGGTTCCCTGGCGGCCGGAGGACACCCTGCTGGTCATCTACTCGATGTATTTCGAGCTCCATGACGATCGTGGCCGGCGCGACTCGGCATGGGGACTGCTCCACGACCTTCTGGGTCCGGAAATGTACGAGTTCCTCGCACCCTGGGGAACCGAGTGGGATGCCCCGGTGGTTGGCGAGCCGGTCGAGCTCCCGCCGACCCCCGGTCCCGAGGTCATGGATCTGCGAACACTCCACACCACCGGAGCCGTTGGCCGGCGAGATGAGCCGGCCGACGAACGGGCGCCGTCCGAGCCACCGGGTAGCAACAATTGGGCGGTGGCTGGTACCCACACCGCCCGCGGTGGCGCCATCCTGGCCAACGACATGCATCTCGCTCTCTCGGTCCCCAACATCTGGTACCGAGCCTCGCTGGTCTATCCCAATCCGGAGAACCCCGGCAGGCAGAGACGGATCACCGGCGTGACGCTTCCCGGTGGTCACTTCGTGGTCGCCGGCAGCAACGAGCACGTCGCCTGGGGCTTCACCAACACCTATGGCGACTGGGTGGATCTCGTCGTGCTGGAGCCGACGGGCGGCGATCCTGACACCTACCAGACACCGGACGGCATCGAGCGTTTCGACCGCCATCAGGAGGTCATCGAGATCAAGGGTGGGCAGGCCGAAGTGCTCGAGGTCCTGGAGACCATCTGGGGACCGGTGATCGACGAGGACTATCGTGGCCGCAAACGGGTCCTGCGGTGGATTGCACACGACCCTCGAGCGGTGAATTCGGCCTTCTTCGACTTCGAGGCCGCCCGTACCGTCGAGGAGGCGGTCGAGACCGCCAACCGGGTGGGTTCGCCGCCCCAGAACTTTGTCGTGGCCGATGCCGATGGCAGGGTCGCCTGGACCGTTCTGGGACCGATGCCAAAGCGTTTTGGCTTTGACGGGCGCCTTCCCAGTTCCTGGGCAGACGGCTCGCGGGGCTGGAGTGGCTGGCTGGAGCCGAGCGAGTATCCCCGTATCGTCGACCCGGTGAGCGGCAAGATCTGGAGCGCCAACAACCGAGTCGTCGACGGCGGCATGTTGGGCCAACTCGGCCACGGCGGTTACATACTCGGAGCCAGGGCGCGTCAGATCCGGGACCGGCTGGCGAGTCTCGAAGATGGAGTCGACGAGAAGGATCTACTGGCCATTCAGCTCGACGACCGCGCGCTCTTTCTCGAGCGCTGGCAGACTCTGCTGCTGGAAACCTTGACGCCCGCGGCGATCGCCCAGGACCCCAGGCGTGGAGAGCTCCGACAGCTGGTGGAAGAGTGGGGCGGTAGAGCCACCATCGATTCGGTCGGCTTCCGCATAGTCCGAGGCTTTCGAAACTTCCTCACCGATCAGGTACTCGAGAGCCTGACCGCGATCTGCAAGGTGGCGGACGCGCGCTTTGACCACAACGTGCTGAATCAGACCGAGGGCCCCGTCTGGCGGCTGGTGAGCGAGCGCCCCCTCCATCTCCTGGATCCCCAATACCAGAGCTGGGACGATCAGCTGCTGGCGGTTGTGGACACCACGATCGAATACTACGAAGAACGCTACTCTCACCTGGCAGAAGCGACCTGGGGTGCACGCAACACCGCTCGCATCCGTCACCCTCTCAGCCAGTTCATCCCCGGTGTCGGCTTCTGGTTGGACATGCCGGCCGAGCCGCTTCCCGGCGACGCCAACATGCCCCGTGTCCAATCGCCCACGTTTGGCGCCTCCGAGAGGATGGTGGTCTCCCCGGGCCGCGAAGGGGAGGGCATCTTCCACATGCCCACCGGCCAGAGCGGGCACCCCCTGTCTCCCCACTACCGGGACAGCCACGAGGCCTGGGTCGAGGGAGAGCCCACGCCGTTCCTGCCCGGGCCGCCGGTACACCTGCTCCAGCTGCTCCCGGCGCACGACAGCGCCGAGTAGGCGCAGCTATCGCACTGGCTTTGACTTATCTGGCGATTGGGGAATGGGCTGGGGAGCTCAGGCCGTTTCGGCAGCAGCCTCTTGTCCCGACACCAACTGCTTGAGGCTCTGAAACGGCGACTCGGGCTGCTCGGCCCATTGGAACAGGGCGGGAACGTCTTGCGTATGGACTGGTTTGCTCAGCAGGAAGCCTTGGAGCTTGTCACAGCGGAAGATACCAGGCACCTCCCATTCGATCGCCGACAGGATCTCCAACTGCTCCCTCGTCTCGACCCCCTCGGCGACGACCTCCACACCCAGGTTCCGGGCCATGGCGATGATGGCCATGACCAGAGCACGGTCTTTGGGATCGTTGACGATGTTCTCGATAAACGAGCGATCCACCTTGACCGCATGCATGGGGAGAAGCTTCAGGCGCATCAGCGATGAATAGCCGGTACCGAAGTCGTCGATGACGATCCGCACCCCCAGATCGGCCAGCTGACCGAGAATCCGCTTGGATCTCTCCAGGTTCTGCATGGTCGCCGACTCGGTCAGCTCGAGCTCGAGGAGATGCGACTCCAGGTCGGTGTCGTCCAGGATCAGCTCGATCATCTCCACGAAGTCCGACTGCTGGAGCTGCCGGGCCGAGATATTCACCGCCACCGGGACCGCCGGCAATCCCGCCTCCTGCCACTTCTTGTTCTGCAGACAGGCCGTTCTCAGCACCCATTCACCGATCGGGATGATGAGCCCCGATCTCTCGGCGATGGGGATAAAGGTCCCGGGGCTGACCAGGCCCATCTCCGTCGACTGCCACCGACAGAGAGCCTCGAGTCCGGCGATCTTGCCCGTCTCGAGCTCCACCAGCGGTTGGTACTGGAGCAGGAGCTCGTCCTTGTCGACCGCTTCCCGAAGACGGTTTTCGATCGCCATGCGCTCCTGATTCTTGGAGTTCATGCTCGGCGAGTAGAACTGGTAGACACCGCGCCCCTTCTCCTTCGAGCTGTAGAGCGCCAGGTGCGCCTTCTTCATCAGGGTTTCGGGGTCGAGGCCATCGAAGGGAAAGGTGCTGATCCCGATCGAGCCCGTCACACTGATGGTGTGCTCGCCCACCTTCAACTGGCGGCGCAGAGAGCTGGAGATACGTTCGGCAACGATGTCGGAGTCACCGGACTCGAACAGGTTTTCCACCACGATCAGGAATTCATCGCTTCCCAGCCGGCAGACCGTGTCGTTGCCCCGGACGCACCTGGAGAGGATGCTGGCAACCTCCTGCAGAACACGATCACCCACCTTGTGGCCGTAGAAGTCGTTGAGCTGCTTGAACTCGTCCAGGTCGAACATCAGTAAGGCAAAGGGTTTCTTTTCCCGCTTGGCCCGTTTCAGGGCCTGGCGCAGACGATCGGTGAGAATCGAGCGATTGGGCAGACCGGTGAGCGCATCGTGGGTGGCCACGAACTTCAGACTCTCTTCCGCCAACTGTCGTTCGGTCATGTCCCTGACGATCAGAACAGCACCGGCCGCCTGGCCGAAATCGTCGACGACGGAAGAGGCCGAGAGGCTGACCGGAATCTGCTCACCCGCCTCGCCGCGGAAGATCAACTCCAAGCTCTCGGTGTCTTCATCCGACAGTAGATCGTCGACCGCCGAGCCGGCGGTTGGATCCTTCTCCTTGATCAGCTCGCCGATCGAGCGGCCGTGCAAGTGGGCCTCATCCAGCCCAAAAAGCTCTTCGGCCGCCGGGTTGCCGCCGACCACCTTGTGGTCGCGGTTGACCAGAATCACTGCATCGGCAACCGTCTTCAAGACATCGCGACCGGCCGCCGCGGGGGTCAGGATCATGGGACTGTACATCGACAGGGCCTGCCAAACGGCCAGTACCCAGACCGGGATGATGAGGTGGGCGATCTCGGGCGGCACCCGGATGCCGAGCCAGGGCAGGAGAATCCCCGAGACTCCGGTCAAAAGAAGAAGAGGAACACCCGTGCCGGCGATGAGCCGGGACTGCTTCTTGACCGCAATGAGGTCGGTCTCGCGCCCCTTGGCAAGAACCAGCCCGAGCCCGAGGAGGATATACAGCGGGAAATAGACCAGGTAGGCGATGAACGAAATCGTCGCTGGGCCGTAGAAATCCGACCAGCCAAAGGGAGTATTGACGAAGTCGACGACCCCCAGCGATCCCGTCCAGGCCTCGAACAGAAAATAGGCCGCCGGCAGGTAGACCGCCGCCAACAGCCAACGTCGCCCTTTGAGCAACTCCGGTCGGCCGAGCAGGGTTGTCAGATGCAGGAGGAGCGCCGGCCCGATCGTCCAGCCGACGGCGGAGAACTTGTACCAGAACCAGACGGCCTCTTTGTCGGCGGCACCAGGGAGAAAGG
>JBAUDS010000269.1:0-2158 GCA_049678185.1 Thermoanaerobaculia bacterium | reverse complement strand
CCTTCAAACCCTGAATTTAGTCACCTTGAACCTGCGATAGGGTAGGCGCCATGGCGGCCGAAGAGGAAAAAAAACGCAGAGTCTCCTGGTCGACGGTCTGGCGGGAGACCAAGGTTCTCTTCCGGGCCCGTCGGCGGCGGTTGATCCTGGGTTTTGTCTTTCTGGTAATCAGCCGCCTGGCGGGGATGGTCCTGCCGGCATCCACAAAGTTCCTCATCGACGAGGTGATCGGTAACCAACGGGCCGATCTCCTGTGGTGGATCGCACTGGCAGCAGGTGCGGCCACCCTTATCCAGGCAGGCACGTCGTACGCCCTTGCGATTCTGCTGGGAATCGCCGGCCAAAGGTCGGTCAACGACCTGCGGATCAGGGTCCAAAAGCACATCGGTCGTTTGCCGGTCAGATTCTTCGAGGAGAACAAGAGTGGTGAGCTGATCTCGCGCATCATGCACGATTCGGAAGGCATGCGGAACCTGGTGGGATCCGGTTTCATGCAACTGGTGGGTGGCGTGATCACGTCGGCCGTGGCGCTGGCGGTGCTGTTCTGGCTCAACTGGCGGTTGACGCTGATGACGCTGGTCCTGCTGCTCATCTTTGCCGGGGTCATGATCGTGGGGTTCAGTCGCATCCGTCCGGTGTTCAGGGAGAGGTCGAAAGTCATGGCGGACGTCACCGGCCGTCTGGCCGAGTCCCTGGGTGGGATTCGAGTGGTCAAGGCCTACACGGCGGAGAAGAGAGAAGAGCGTATTTTTGCCGCCGGTGCCCACACCCTGCTGCGCAAGATCGTTCGGTCCATGGTCGGGGTAGCGACCATCGGTAGCCTGGCAAGACTCCTCTTTGGCCTGGTTGGTCTGACCATGAGCATCGCCGGAGCGCGGGAGGTACTGGCAGGTCACATGACTGTGGGCGACCTCTTCATGTTTGTCGTTTTCACCGGCATGATGGTGACGCCGCTCATGCAGATGGCCAATATCGGCACCCAGATCACCGAGGCCTTTGCCGGTCTCGACCGGATCCACGAGGTTCTCTCAGAGCCGACCGAGATGACTCTCCATGCCGGTCGCCAGCGCCTGCCCAGAATCGACGGGAGGATCGAGTTCGAGGATGTCGTCTTCGAGTACAAGTCTGGGGAGCCGGTTCTCAGGGGGGTCAGCTTTGTGGCTCCCGCCGGGACGACCACCGCCCTGGTGGGTCCGAGCGGGGCCGGAAAGAGCACCGTGATCAGTCTGATCATGGCTTTTCGTCAGCCCAACGAGGGTCGAATTCTCGTCGATGGCACCCCTCTCAGAGAGATCTCCCTCCACGACTACCGCTCCCAGCTCGCGGTGGTGCTCCAGGACGACTTCCTTTTCGATGGCACCATAGGGGAGAACATCTCCTACAGCCATCCTCGGACCTCGCTGGCCGAGATCGAAGCGGCTGGACGACTGGCTCGATGCGAGGAGTTTGTCGAGTCCTTTCCCGACGGCTACGACACGGTGATCGGCGAGCGGGGGGTCAAGCTCTCGGGCGGCCAGCGTCAGCGGGTGACCATCGCCAGAGCGATACTGGCCGACCCCAGAATCCTGATTCTCGACGAGGCCACCTCCAGTCTGGATACCGAGAACGAGCTGTTGATCCAGGAAGGTCTGCAAGCCCTCAAGCAGGGCCGAACCTCGTTCATCATCGCTCACCGGCTCTCTACCATCCGCAATGCGGATCAGATCCTGGTGATGGAGGGAGGACTGATCATCGAGCGCGGCACTCATGAAGAGTTGCTCGCGGCCAATGGTCGGTACAAGGAGCTCTACGAGAAGCAGTACAGTCTGGAGCTGGATCACTTCGTCAATCCGGGTGAGGACCCGACGCTCGCTGCATCGACTCCCGAGCTGGAGCAAGCAAGCGCCGGCAGGACCCCTTCACCCGGCTCACCCTTTCCCAGAGACTGAAACCGGAATCCCCCAACGTGGACGAAGCGGCCGGCCACCGTACCGGCCGATAGGCGTCGTTACCTGGGCGTCCATCGTGGCCCGGTTCGGGACCTCCGGGGGCTCCCCTCCGCTGCGCGGGAAACCTTATGGCTCCGCTCCGGTGAGCCCCCTCCGATCCCGAATCCGGGCTGGCGGGGCGGCCGCCTGGGGCCACGGGTTTCGACCGACTCCGCGGGAAAGTCTATTGC
>JBAUDS010000268.1:0-3595 GCA_049678185.1 Thermoanaerobaculia bacterium | reverse complement strand
CCTGCTCCAAGCCAACGGCCACCTCGAGGGAGAGATCAATACCGTGGACCCGAGCCAGACCTACGAGCAGTCGTCGCTGCTGTTCTGGAACGCCGGACCTGAGCAGCGACAGGGGTTCATCCCGGTGGCGACGGAGACCACTGGAGACCTGGCGACCCCGGTCGTCGGTAGAGGCAGCGCCGTCGCCGACATCGACGGAGACGGGGATCAGGATGTGGTCATTACTCAAGTCGCCCGAGCCCCTCTGCTGCTGCGGAACGACAACGAGCTCGGTCATCACTGGATCAGACTGAAGCTGGTCGGCGACCCACCAAATCTCGATGCCCTGGGTGCCCGCGTGGAGCTTGTCGCCGGTGGTATCACCCAGCGTCGCCAGCTCATGCCGACCCGCAGCTACCTCTCCCAGTCGGAGCTCACCATCACCTTTGGCCTGGGCAAGAACGACCGAGTCGACAAGTTGCGCATCTACTGGCCCGACGGCTCCGAGCAGCAGTTGAGCACCATCGAGATCGACCGCTTGACCGTGGTCGAGAAGGAATAGCCGAATCGGTCCCGGCGACCACAAAAAGGGGGTCTCGCAACCTGCTAGAATCTTCCCCTCACCGGATGCAGCCAACACCCTGTAGCCCTTGTGGCCGGACTTTTCACCTTTGGGAGGAGCTTCATGCCTGATCGTTTTCCCCAGGAGGCGGTAATGCGCGATGGGAAGCGTGTTTTCATCCGTCCATTCACCCAGGCCGACGTCGATGATCTCTTCCAGTTTTTCGGCAGGTTGCCTCCGGATGTACGCCGCTTCGCATGGGACAACATCGAGGACCGGTCGCTGGTCGAAAGCTGGGGACGAAATATCGACTATGCCAAGGTCTTCCCTCTCGTGGCTGCCAACGGCAATCGAATCGTCGCCGACGCCACCCTCCACCAGCGCGATCGAGGCCCCTTGCGCCTCGTAGGTCGGGTCAAATGGCTCATCGACCCCGCCTATCGGGGCCAGGGACTGGGAACCACCCTGGTCAATAACTTCATCTCGGTCGCTCGTACGCACGGGCTCAGGCACCTGACCTGTATGCCGATCGCAGAGTTGGAAGAGGACGCAATTCAAACGCTCAGCGACCTTGGGTTCGAGAAGATTCCAATCTCCGGCTACGGCACCGATCCCGACGGCGCCCAGTACGACATGGTCAAGCTGGTGTTGAAGCTCTAGGAGCCCATACCAGCCATGGGACCCGCACTGCTGGTTGTGGTAGCTCTGCTGTCGCCGGTGGTCCTGGCAGCCCAGGAATCCGAGTCGATCTCCTCCGGCCGCCTCCTCTATCGGGTCCATTGCCAGGGCTGCCATGGCGAAGACGGCACCGGCGACGGACCGATGGCCGAGGTGCTCGAGATCCCTCCCAGCGACCTCACCCGTTTGAGCCGCGAGAACGACTCGAAATTTCCCCTCGACGAGGTCCACGAGGTCATCGACGGACGACGTGAGGTTCGCGGTCACCGCACCCGAACCATGCCGGTGTGGGGGATGACCTTCCAGGATCCCGACCGCGACTCCAATCAGGAAGAAGAGGTGCAGGGCCGGATCCGCAACCTGGTGCGGTACCTCCAGTCGCTGCAGCGGTGACTTCCACCCGCCCTCCCGGGGCTTGAGGACTTTTGGGGGCTTGGGGGATCCCGTGTCAGTCTCTGGGAAAGGGTGAGCCGGGTGAAGGGGTCCTGCCGGCGCTTGCTTGCTCCAGCTCGGGAGTCGAGGCAGCGAGCGTCGGGTCCTCACCCGGATTGACGAAGTGATCCAGCTCCAGGCTGTACTGCTTCTCGTAGAGCTCCTTGTACCGACCATTGGCCGCGAGCAACTCTTCATGAGTACCGCGCTCGATGATCAGCCCCCCCTCCATCACCAGGATCTGGTCCGCATTGCGGATGGTGGAGAACCGGTGAGCGATGATGAACGAGGTCCGGCCCTGCTTGAGGGCTTGCAGACCCTCCTGGATCAACATCTCGTTCTCGGTATCCAGACTGGAGGTGGCCTCGTCGAGGATCAGGATTCTGGGGTCGGCCAGTATCGCCCTGGCGATGGTCACCCGCTGGCGCTGGCCGCCCGAGAGCTTGACCCCCCGCTCACCGATCACCGTGTCGTAGCCGTCGGGAAAGGACTCGACAAACTCCTCGCATCGAGCCAGTCGTCCAGCCGCCTCGATCTCGGCCTCCAAGGTGTGGGGCCGGCTGTAGCCAATGTTCTCGCCGATCGTGCCGTCGAAAAGGAAGTCGTCCTGGAGCACTACGGCGAGTTGTGACCGGTAGTCCCGGAGCGCGATCTCCCGCAGTGGAATCCCGTCGACCAGTATCCGGCCCCCATTTGGTTGACGAAAGGCCATGAGCAGACTGATCACGGTGCTCTTGCCGGCCCCGCTCGGTCCGACCAGGGCGGTGGTCGTCCCGGCTGGAGCGACAAAGCTGATCCCCCTGAGAACCGGCTCCCCGGGTTTGTACTCGAAGACGACATCCTCGAACTCGATCCTCCCCTCGACTCTGGGCAGGCGTTGGCGACCGGCATGAAGGACCGTCTCGGTCGGCTCCGAGAGCACCTCGTGGATCCTGTCGAGACCGGCAAAGGCTTCGGTGATCTGGGTGCCGATGTTGGCCATCTGGATGAGCGGTGTCACCATCATGCCGGTGAAGACGACGAACATGAAGAGGTCGCCCACGGTCATGTGCCCCGCCAGGACCTCTCTTGCTCCGGCCACACTCATGGTCAACCCCACCAAGCCGAAGAGAAGGCTTGCCAGACTGCCGATGGTCGCAACCCCGACCATGGATCTGACAATCTTGCGCAGCAACGTGTGGGCACCGGCGGCAAACACTCGCTCTTCTCTCTTCTCCGCGGTATAGGCCTTGACCACTCGAATCCCGCCCAGGGCCTCGGCCAAGCGTCCGGTGACCTCCGCCATGACTTTCGACCTCTCCCTGAATAGAGGGCGGATGCGACTGAATCCCACGACCATGACCCCGGCGAATAGAAGCAGCAAGATCAGCGTCAACAGGGTCAGCCGCCAGTTGAGCCACAAGAGAACAGCCAGCGCGACGGTCGAGGTAATCATGCCGCCGGCGAGCTGGACAAAACCGGAACCCACCAGGTTCCGAATGCCCTCCGAATCGTGCATGATGCGCGAGATCAGCTCACCGCTCTTGTTCTCTTCGAAGAATCTGACCGGTAAGCGACCGATGTGTTGCTGGACCCTGAGCCGCAGATCGTTGACCGACCTTTGACCCGCGATTCCCAGCAGGATTGAAAGGGCGTAGGACGTGACTGCCTGGATGAGAACGGCCACTCCTGCCGCCAGAGCGATCCACCACAGAAGCTCGGCCCTTCCCTGGCCGATAACCTCGTCTATCAGATATTTCGTCGATGCCGGCAGAACCATGCCCGCCAAACGGCTGATCAGCAGAAAGCCAAAACCCAGAATCAACCGACGACGCCGAGCCCGGAAGAGAACCTTGGTCTCCCGCCAGACCGTCGACCAGGAGACTCTGCGTTTTTTTTCCTCTTCGGCCGCCATGGCGCCTACCCTATCGCAGGTTCAAGGTGACTAAATTCAGGGTTTGAAGG
>JBAUDS010000267.1:0-14594 GCA_049678185.1 Thermoanaerobaculia bacterium | reverse complement strand
ATGCGAAGGTTCAAGTCTGCCGCCCAAGCACAACGATTCTTGTCTGTCCACGGGGTCATCTTGAATCTCTTCAGGGTCGGACGGCATCTGCTGCGGCCAGCCAACCACCGGATACTGCGAGCCCGTTGCTTTCTTGTTTGGTCTGAGGTGACGTGCGCCTGAATGATTCAAACATGGGGCACCGATTCGGCCCAAATCTCATTCGACAGACGCTAAGTTGACAGTACCCTGCTGCTGCTGCAGATGGTCGTCGTCTACCTGGTGCTGCCTCCGTTTCTGATCATCGGGGTGCTGGTCAACCTGCCGACGGCCCTGCTGCTCCTCGGTCTCACCAAGGGGGTGTCGCAGAAGTACAAGGACGAAGCCTCGGTCAAGATCCTCGTTGGGGCGGTCATCTTCCCGCTGACCTGGCTGCTGGTGGCCCTGCTCGTGGGCTGGGGCGAGAGTACCCTGGCGGCGGTCTATCCCCAGATACCGGATGCGCCGGTGCTAACCGCCATTATGGCTTTCCTGCTAAGTGCGTTCGGCGGTGTGCTGGCGCTCCAGTATCGGCGGCTTGCCGGGGAAACGCTGCGGGCGGTTCGAGTCGGCCTCACCCGTGCCCGCCGGAGCAAGGCCGTCCATCGCCTAAAAGCAGAGCGAAGCCGGCTCTTCGACGAGTTTCTCGCCCTGGACAAGCGTCTACTCACTGAGCGGAAGTGATCGAAAGTAACGAGGTGTTTTCGCACTCGCCGCGGGAGCCTCAGAAGAGCTGCTCGACATTTTCAAGCAAGGTGATCCCATCGCGCTGAAAGTAGACGTTCCAGGCGTAGGGTGTGGAGGATTCGCGTGGGTCCTGCTGCACCACCCAACGCAGGTCGCGTTCGAACCCTCCGCGGTCATTCGTCTCGAAATAGTAGTACTTGGCTCGTCCCCAGCGAACCAGCATCGAATCTGGGCCCACTTCTTCCGCGCGATTCATGAGTTCGGCGGACAGTTCCCGGTCTCCGCCCGCGAATTTCGGGAGCCCCAGATAATAAATGCCCCTAGAGAAGTGCACCACGCCGTTAAGATAGTCCGGGTCGATCTCCATCATGCGGTCAAGGAACGGCTCCGTCCGCATAATCAGACGATAGCTGTACAGCCGTGAAATACCGCCCAGGCATTCCTTGAAGTAGTACGAGACTCCGGTCACCCAGAGAATCATCGCCTTGGCTTCCCTCTCCGTGAGGGTCCCAACAGCATCACCCAGAGAAACGCCCCGATCCACGAGATCGCGAAACTCGGGGTTGGTGTACATCGCCCGATCGCAGTAGCCGATCCCTAGCCTGTAGCCGGTCTTTTTTTCCTTCTTTGACGATGCGTAGGCTGCCGCCTCGAGGATATGAGTCTCGCAGAGACCAACGAGAATCTCATAGTTGTCGGAATCGAGCTCCAGGGCAACTGCATACGCAGCGATCACCTCCGACAGTTTTTCCTGGGTATCCGCGTCCCGGAACAGGGCTTCCGCCCTCGCCACCTGCGCAGAGGAGTCCTGGTTTCCTGCGGCGGGTGGAAGCTCCGTCCATCCCGGCTTCAACGACGCGCAGCCGCACATCAGGAGGGCCGCGCTAGCGGCGAGAAGGGCCTGCTTGCTGAGTCGAAACATCGGATTCACTTCTTTCGGTCAAGATTTCACCTGGAAAGCCTGGGACTCCAGCGCCTGTGTTGCTGCAGAAAGTCCCAGATGGTTTCCGCAGCGTCGAAAGCGCGCAGCGGATCATCCGGCGCCAGAGTTTCAAAGAATGGTCCTCCTGGCCAGTCGTGTCCCCAGTCCTCCAGAGTGTAGAGGACCACCTCCGTGTCGCGCACACAGTCAGTCCAGACCTGGCGAACGACGCGGCCCTGGTAAAGCAACTCCGAGCTTGGGGCGGTCTCGCATTCGTTGTTCTCCACCCAGAGTTCCAGCGAATCTTGTACGGAAATCGTCTGGATGGTTCCGTGACTGTGCTCTCCATGGCCTCCTTGATAGGGAACATGCTCGTCCGCTCGGCCGTGAATCGACAGGACGGGAACCGGGGCCCCTGGAGTCGGCACCCTCCATTCCGGTTCCTCGGCCGAGGGACGTCCTCCTATGGTGGCTGATATCGGTGCGATGGCGGCAACCACTTCGGCTTTTTCCGCGGCGAAGCGGTGAACCAGCATTCCGCCGTTGGAATGGCCGACCAGGTAGATGCGCGTCTTATCGACGCGCAGACTCCCCGCGACTTCCTCAATTACGCCGGCCACAAATCCGACGTCGTCGATGGCCTTCTTTCGCGCTCTTCCGCAGCAGTGTCCGGAGTTCCAGTGGCGAAGAAGGCTGAAAAGGCCTATTCCGTTGGGATAAGCCACCAGGAAGCCTTCGCGGTCGGCAAGCTGGCTGAAGCCAGTTTGTTTCTCCATCTTGCTTGCGGTACTGAACGCTCCGTGGAGAACCACCACCAGCGGGAGGGTCGCCGTACCGTCGTATCCCTCCGGCACATGCACCAGATAGCTGCGCCGAAACCCTCCAACACGTACGTTCATGAGTTGCTTGTACGTTCCCGAGGGCGCAACTCCGTGTGCCGGGAGGCCAGCACCGAAAACTTCGGAAACAAGGGCCAGGAGGAGCGTCGCCATCAGGATGCCGATCTTCATCGAACCGTCCGCCACGTCGGTCTTCACACGCGGTAGGATGAGTTTACTCTCCTGTAACGCATTTCGTGAGAGCTATGGCTGGCAGACGTTCAAAGGGAGCGTCTACCGCACCCTCGAAGGGGGCGACACCTGGGAGCGGATCCTGTTTGTCGACGAGAACACCGGTGCCTCCGATCTGGTGATGGACCCCAACAATCCGCGCATCCTCTTTGCCGGTATGTGGGAAAGGGATAGGGTTTTCCTTTCGGCGCAGCCAATCGTATCGCGCTGGTCGAGCGGGCGGACGGCGATCTCGCCGTTGTGATGCGTGGCTCGACCGTCGCCGCGCGGCAAGATCCGCAGCTACTGGGAGCTGCCGTGCAGATCGCGACCAGCCGGACTGCTGAACTCGGCGGAGCTCGAGCACGGCCTCGAGCACAGCTCCTCTGCTCGCGAGGATCCCGATCAGGTACCGAGCTAGCTGGTCAGGCCTGGACCGCAGTGGGGGTCAGGACGCGACAGCCGACGATGGAGGAGCCCGCTCGCGGGCGGTGTCTCTGTCGGCGATGTGCCGCAGGATCTTGGTCACAACTCGGGGCTCGAGGATGAAGGAGAGGATCCGCAACTGGGCGCCGCACCTGCAGGTCAGTGGATCCACCTCATAGATCCGCCGGCTCATCTGCGCCCAGGCGAACGGCGGCCTGGACCAGGCTCTGCTCCCCACGCTCCACACCCCTGAGCTCCACCACCCGCTGCCGCTCCTTGGCACTCATCCTCAGTGTCTCTCCCATCTCCTTCTGCCTCCTGCTAGACTCTTTCTAACAATTCTGCATCCAGACCCTTCGAAGGTGGCCCCTGTCGGGGTGTTGCGGTCGGCAATTTCGAGGGCAAGTGTTGTTCATCGGGAGCGGGAAACGGAGAGGTCCCAGCTCCCCCGAAACCTCCTGGGGAGATGGTCATGACGGAAGTACCCGACAACCCGAGCACCCTCACGCGTGCCTGGGCGTGGATCAAAGACCTTTGGCAGGTCTTGAAGCCCTGCCGCTTCGCCATTCTCGTCGTTCTCATGGGGTCGGTGGTTCTGCTGTTTGTCCCGCAGGGCCAGGACGTCCTCTACCGCCTGGTCGAATGGGGAGACAATGCCTGGCACCAGGAGCTGCCCACGTTGATTCTCTTCTATCTCGCGGTCCTCGCCTGGGCTCTGAGCGCCTGGTACTGGACCCGCACCATCCTGACGATGGACTCCCGGCAGACCCGAGAATCGCTGCGCCGGAATCTGCCTCACATCCTCGGCACCCTGGCGCTGTTGGGGGTTGCCGCCGCACTCTTGAAGGCCGCCTGGGGCTATGCGGTGTTCGACTTCCAGGATGAGAGTCCGATCGAGCGGCTGATCGCCCTGGGAGTGGTGAGCATCGTGCTCGCGGCTCTCTTCTTCTGGCTGGGTGGCCGCAAGCGCACCTTGCCCTCGAGTGATTCCACCGAGCTCGAGGAGGGCGAGGATCCGGCCGCCGGTCCCAGGTCGGCCCTCGACCAGATCCGCCGGCTACCGACCTCCGCCAAAGTCCTGACCGGACTGTTCATGGCCCTGAGCCTCTCGCTGCTGGTGCTGCTGACCATCAAGACGGTGAGCGTTGCCCATTTTCTCGGCACCGTGCCGCTGCTGCTGCTCTCGGCTGCCAGCTGGATTCTGTTTGGCACTCTGCTGGTGCACTTCTCCAGCGCCAAGAAGGTGCCACTGGTCACCATCCTGATAATGGTCGCCATCCTGTTCAGCTTCTGGAACGACAACCACGCCATCCGTCTGGTGCCGGACAGTCAGGCCACGAGCGAGTCGAAATCTGCCACCAAGTCCATCTCGGATCGGCAGATCCTCGGCAAGCGTTTCCGCAGCTGGCATGAAGACAAGAAAGGCGAGCCGATCTTCCTGGTGGCAGCCGAAGGCGGCGGCATCCGCGCTGCCTACTGGACGGCCACTGTCCTGGCCGCCATCCAGGACAAGAATCCGGAATTCGCCCGTCATCTGTTCGCCATCAGCGGGGTCTCCGGCGGCAGCCTGGGAGGGGCGGTCTTCGCCTCCCTGGTGGCCGAAAACCTCGAGCGGGGTGAGGAGGCCCTGCCCTGCGGCACCTATGTCGAATGCACGAGGGCGGTCCTCGGCCGGGATTTTCTGTCACCAGCCGTCGGCATGTTGCTGGGACCCGACCTCGTCCAACGGTTTCTCCCCTTCGGGGTCGGTCAGTTCGACCGCTCGCTGGGTCTCGAGCGGGCCTGGGAGGTGGCGTGGCAGGAGGAGACTGGGAGCCGGCGATTCGCCGAGCCGTTCTTGGATCTTTGGCGTGGCGAACATGGACTCGAGGTGCCCTCGTTGATACTCAACGGCACTCATGTGGAGACCGGCCGTCGGATCCTTACCAGCAACTTGATACCCGCCAATAACGTGAATCGCGACCGGACAAAAGGCGAGAGTCCCGAGAGCGGCGAGAGCCCTGAGTTCTACGACGCCTACCACATGCACGACATTCTCAACGCCGACATACCCTTGAGCACCGCGGCTCACAACAGCGCCCGGTTCACCTACGTCAGCCCGGCCGGCTCGCTGATGACCGAGGTCGATGGCGAGATGGTCATGCGCGGGCATGTCGTCGATGGTGGCTATTTCGAAAACTCGGGTGCGACCACAGTCCTCGAGGTGCTCAGGGTACTGGAGACGCTCTGCGATCTGGATGCGACCGGCCGTCTCGGCTTCCTCGGCCAGGTGGCGCTGGCAGCGGGATCCGAGAGCTCCTCCTGCCGGGGTGACTTCCATGTCATCTACATCCAGAACGACCCCAAGTCGGCACCCGACTACAGGGTGCGGCAGTTCGACCCGACTCTCGACGCGCCGGCGGATTCAGGCCTTTCCGAGACCCTGTCGCCCATCCGGGCGCTGATGCGAACCCGGAGCGCGCGAGGCAGTTATGCTGTCAAGAGCCTCAAGGCGGCCGTCGGCAACCGAAACTTCAGGGACTTCAGCCTCTGTGATGAGGTCACCGTCGACGGGAACATGGAGAAAGTCCCGCTGCCGCTCGGCTGGCAGCTCTCGGACAACTCCCAACAGGCCATGGACCGGCAGCTCGGCCAGCCCTGCACCAAGGTCATCGGCCAGGACCCCATTCCGGTGGACAACGCCAAGACCATCGAGGAGGTTTTGAAGCTGCTGTATTAGCCGTATCCCCTTTCGACCGTCGGTGTCTCCATCCTGCTAGAATGCCGCCAATTCGTCGGCCCGAATCGAGTCGGTTCCACAGCTTGGTGACCCCATTGTGATTGGCAAAACCCTGTCGCACTACAAAATCCTCTCCGCGTTGGGTGAGGGAGCCATGGGCAAGGTCTACCTGGCGGAAGACCTGCGGCTGGGACGCAGGGTGGCGCTCAAGATTCCCCCTGCCGAGATGGCCGCCGATCCCCAGCGCATCGAGCGCTACGAGCGCGAGGCCAGAGCGGTGGCGGCGCTCAACCACCCCAACATCGTCACCCTTCACTCGATCGAGGAGGCCGACGGCACCCGCTTCTTGACCATGGAGCTGGTCGAAGGCCAAAACCTCGCCAAGTACCTTCCCGCTCAAGGCCTGGCCGTCGAGGAGCTCTTCGAGCTGGCCATCCCCATGGCCGACGCCCTGAGCGCCGCCCACGAAGCCGGCATCACCCATCGGGATCTCAAGCCCGAGAACATCATGGTCACCGACAGTGGGCAGGTGAAAATCCTCGACTTCGGACTCGCCAAGCTGAGACAGATCGCACCGCAGGGTGGGGAGGTCGAGCATCTGACCCAGACCCTCACCCAGGAGGGCATGGTGATGGGGACCGTGCCCTACATGTCACCCGAGCAAGTTCAGGGCAAACCCATCGATCACCGCTCCGATATCTTTTCGCTGGGCGTCATCCTCTACGAGATGTCGACCGGTGCGCGCCCCTTCGCCGGCGAGACCTCGGCCCATGTCATCTCCTCGATCCTGCGTGACACTCCCGACTCTGCCGCCGCTGTCAACGAAGAGCTCCCCCACCACCTGGGGCGGATCATCAATCGCTGTCTGGAAAAGGACGCGGACCAGCGCTATCAGACCGCCAGGGATGTCTGCACCGAGCTCAAGGGGCTCAAGAAAGAATGGTCATCGGGCGAGATTCGTGCCTCGAGGGCTGTCGAGACGCAAGCTCCAGGCAAGAGCCATGTTGCCCGGTACGTGGGCGTCGCTGCCCTGGTGGTCCTGCTCGTCGCGGTGGGTATCTGGCTTGGCCGTGGCTCGCGCGAGACGAACCCACCTGCGAGTCCGGCCGTGGTGGAGAGCTCGCAGGAGTCGGTCGCGGTCCTCCCCTTTGCCAACATGAGCGGTGACCCGGAGAACGAGTACTTCAGCGACGGCCTGACCGAGGAGCTCATCCATCTGTTGACCAAGGTCGAGGGACTCCAGGTTCCGGCCCGCACTACGGTCTTCGCCCTCAAGGGCAAAGAGATGGACATCCGCGAGGTCGGCCAGCAGCTCGGGGTGCGAAATGTCCTCGACGGCAGCGTGCGCAAGGCCGGCAACCGGTTGCGTATCACCGCCCAGCTGGTCGAGGTCGACAATGGATTCCAGCTCTGGTCGGAGACCTACGACCGCGAGCTGGAGGACGTCTTCGCCATCCAGGACGAGATCGCCCAGAGCATCGTCTCGGCACTCCAGGTGAGCTTGAGCCCGACCGAGAAGCTGGCCGTGCAGACGGCCCACACCACCGATATCCAGACCTACGACTACTACCTGCGGGGTCTGGGCTACTTCCGCCGGCGCACGCAGGAGGACTTCGAGTCGGCACGCGACATGTTCGGCCACGCGCTCGAGATCGATCCCGAGTACGCGCCCGCCTGGGCCGGGCTCGCGGATTGCTACACCGAGTTCTACCGCAACTACGACAGCTCAGAGTCGAATCTCGAGGAGGCGGATAGAGCAAGCCGCAAGGCGGTTTCGCTCGCTCCCGATCTGGCCGAAGCCCATGCCGCCCGCGGCTACGCGCTGGGCCAGAAGGGAGAGTTCGATGAGGCGGAGCGCGAGTTCGAGCGTGCCGTCGAGCTCAATCCGCGTCTCTACGAGGCCCACTACTACTGGGGCACCACCGCCTTTGCCAAGGGCGAGCTGGAACAAGCCGCGATGCTTCTCGAGCGGGCGAGCGCGGCCGCTCCGGACGACGAGCGGGCCCTGTCCCTGCTGCCGCAGATCTATCGCAGCCTCGGGCAGACGGACAAAGTGGATGAGGCCAACCGGCGTATCGTCGAGCTCATGGAGAAACATCTGGAAGTCAATCCGGACGATCTCTCGGCGCTGCTGAGCGGCGCCAGCGCCCTGGTCGAGCTGGGCGAGAAGCAACGGGGACTCGAATGGGGCAAACGGGTGCTCGAGGGCTCGACCGAAGACGCGCTGGTGCTGTACAACCTGGGCTGCACTTTCTCGCTGGCCGGGGAGTCGGAGAAGGCCATCGACGCCCTGGAGCGCTCGTACAAAGCCGGTCTCGCCGACCCCGAATGGATGAGAAACGACAGCGACCTCGACAATCTCCGCGGCCACCCCCGCTTCGAAGCCCTCATGAAGCGGATGGAAGAAGCGGAAGCCTAGCCGGCAACCATAAATCCCGAGCAGACCAAAGGATTCTGCAGGCAGAGGAGCCTGCCGCGCACCCGTACGGCGCAGTGAGTGTGCACCTTGTTGTATAATGTGCACAGACGTAGTAGAAAGGGATCCAACCATGGCTAGCAAGACAAGAGGACTCCGGGTTCCAGAGGAGCTCGAGCGCGAGATCGAGCGCGAGGCCGAAGCGGGGGGCAAGTCCTGGTCGGCCATGACTAAGGACCTGCTGACCGAGGCCATCAAGATGCGGCGAGCCCCAGGGGTGGTGTTTGCCGACGGGCCGGCAGGGCGCCGACCGGTGGTGGCCGGGAGCGGTCTCGACGTCTGGGAGGTCGTCGCCACGTGGCAGGGTGTCAGCGAGGATCGGGGCAAGCTGCGGGAGAGCCTCGCGTGGCTGACCGAGGTCCAGATTCGGGCCGCTCTGTCCTACTACGAGCTCTACCCGGGCGACATCGACCCCCGGCTGGAGAGAGAGCGGCAGTGGACCCCCGAGCGGGTCCGGCGAGAGTTCCCCTTCTCGATGCCCGACATCCCGCGTGAGTAGCCTCGGTGCGGTTCCTGCTGGATGAGAATCTGAGCCCTACCGTGGCCGAGGTGGCCCGCGGGCTAGGGCTCGACGTCGTAAGCGTGCACGACATCGGCCGGCGTGGCCTCGCCGATCACGAGCAGCTCGAGTTCGCCGCAACGGAGAGACGAGTCCTCGTCACCAGGAATCGCGACGACTTTATCCGCCTCACCGTCGCTTTCTACCAGGTCGGTCAACCCCACTGCGGTGTTCTCATCGTGCCCTTCAGCATCCCCAACCATCGACCCGAACGCATCGCCCATGCACTTGGCGAATGGGCCGGTCGACGGCCCGCCGACACCGCACCAAGCCCCTACTTCATCGACATCCTGGAATCGTGAGGGGCCCGGGCATCGTTTGCGCAGTGTTTCCGGATACAAACTCACGCTGTAGACCGCGCCGTTGATAGTCGAGGAGCCCAGCGGATTCCATGCGGTGCACCTCCAGCCAGTGGGAAGCTGGCCAGGTGAGGCGCGAGTGAGGCGGCTCTCCATCAAGGCGTCGCCCGACCGCCGTCTAGCTACGCGAGAGCATAGGGTAGCCTGTGGCTAGAGGTCGAGAATGAAGCGAGCTCACAGCGGCATCAGAAAGCTCGTTCTGGTGGGTGGTGGGCACACCCATGTCCAGGTGCTGAAGAGTTTTGGCGGCGAGCCTCCTCCCGATACCGAGCTCACCGTCATCGTCGCTGGGCCGGTGGCCATCTACTCGGGGATGGTCCCGGGGTTTGTGGCGGGTCGGTACGAGGTCGATGAGCTGGGGATCGATGTGGAGGGGTTGGCACGCCGCGCCGGGGCCAGGGTCGTCTCGGAACGGGCTCGCATCATCGATGTTGAACGCCGCCGTATTGTGCTCGAGGGAGGGGATGAGGTCTTCTACGACCTGGCCTCGATCAACATCGGCTCAACGGTCGCCGGTCTCGCTACTCCCGGGGTACGAGAACACACCCTTCCGACCCGTCCGATCTCGGGGTTTGTAGAACAAATCCGGGCGCTCACGGACCGGGCTTGCGCTCGGGGCCTGCAGCGGGGCGTTCGCATCGTCGTGGTTGGTGGGGGCGCCGGTGGCGTCGAGCTGGCCTTTTGCCTCGAGAGCCGGCTGGCGAGGGAAGCCGCGGGCCCCATCGAGGTGCTGCTGGTCAACGATGAGCCCCGGGTGCTCGTCGGCTACCCGGAGAGCCTCGCCGACCGCGTCTCGCGCCACGCCCAGGTACGCGGCATCGCTATCGAGAACCACCGACGAGTCGTTGCCGTCGAGGCCAATCTCATCCGATTCGAGGACGGCAACAGCGCCGCCCAGGATGAGGTGATCTGGGTGACCGGCGCCGCGAGTCACCCGCTCTTTCGCGACTCGAAGCTGCCCGTCAACGCCGGTGGCTTTGCTCTCACCCGCCCGACCCTCCAGATCAAGCGCCACGACGATCTCTTTGCCGTCGGTGACTGTGCCACCCTGATCGAGCACCCCGAGACTCCCAAGGCCGGTGTCTATGCGGTCCGCCAGGGACCGACTCTGACCCACAATCTGCGGGCCGCGCTCCACGGACGATCGCTTGGCACGTATGTTCCGCAACGGGACTTCCTGACCCTGCTCAACCTCGGTGACGGCACCGCCCTCGGCACCAAGTGGGGGCTCTCCTTCGAGGGGCACTGGGCGATGGAGCTCAAGGACCGGATCGACCGCCGGTTCATGTCGCGTTTCCGCACAGACGGTACAGCCTGATGCCAGAATAGACAGATGGGTGGAAGATGCGCCGGCGGCAGTTTCTGATCAACACGGGCGGGATGTTGAGCCTGTTGGCGCGCCCCATGTTGCAGCCCCAGGATCGCGCGGCCCGGGCGGCGAGTGATTCCTCCTCCGTGACCCTCTTCTTGGGCGGCGATGTGATGACCGGCCGCGGCATCGACCAGGTGCTGCCCCACTCCTGCGATCCCGAGATCTACGAGCGCTCCGCAAAGGATGCCAGGCGTTATGTGGCGCTGGCGGAAGAAGCGAACGGTCCGATCCCGCAGCCGGTGGATTTCTCCTACATCTGGGGCGAGGCGCTCGAAATACTCGATCGCCTGGCACCCGATGTGCGGATCGTCAATCTCGAGACCGCGGTCACCCAGAGCAACGACAACTGGCCGGGGAAGGGAATCAACTACCGGATGCACCCGCGGAACATCCCCTGTCTCAGCGCCGCCGGGATCGACTGCTGTGCTCTGGCCAACAACCACGTTCTCGACTGGGGCTACTCCGGACTGTCCGAGACACTCACCACCCTCGAGACGGCCGGACTCCGGTTCGCCGGCGCCGGTCGTGATCGCGACGAGGCCGAGGCACCGGTGATCCTCGAGCTGCCAGGCAAGGGGCGGGTGATCGTGTTCTCCTGCGGGTCGGTGTCGAGCGGCATCTCCCCGGAGTGGGCTGCCACCTCCGAGAAGGCAGGTGTCTTCTTGCTGGAGTCGATGCTCGATAGCGATGTGGAGAGTATGGCGAGTCGTGTCGCCAAGGTGAAGCGAAACCGGGACGTCGTCGTCGTTTCGATCCACTGGGGCGCCAACTGGGGCTATCGATTGCCGCGCCCGCATCAGGACTTTGCTCGCCGTCTCATCGACGAAGCGGGTGTGGATGTCATCCACGGCCACTCCTCACACCACCCGCTGGGGGTCGAGATCTACAAGGGCAAGCCGATCCTCTATGGCTGCGGAGACCTCCTCAACGACTACGAGGGGATCGGTGGCTCTGAGAAGTACCGCGGCGATCTCGCCTTGATGTACTTGCTCGCCCTCGACCCGACCACCGGCGTGTTGTCACACCTGACCATGGTGCCGTTGCGGATGCATCGCTTCCAGCTGATCCGGGCCTCGCGGGAGGACGCCGAGTGGCTCGGGGAGACCCTCAGCCGCGTCGCTCGGCCCCTGGGCTCGTGGGTGGAGCTCGGCATTGACAACACCCTCACGCTCGGCTGGGAACCGCGGCCGTCATCCTCCTGACAGGGATTCCAAGGCGCCTGGGTGTAGAAGGAGGAGTGACCCCACCTCGGGTGGGGGAGTAAGTGAAGTGGGCCGCATGCCCTCTAAGGGTTACGGGATACTATGGGAGGAGATCTGCAAGCCCTGGAGACGAGCGATGCGATTGGTGACTCGTGGTGATCTGGACGGCCTGACCTGCGCCGTCATAATCAGTCTCAACGAGGCAGTCGACGAGCTTCTGCTGACCCACCCGCAAAAGATCGCCGACGGCAAGATCCAGATCCGCGACACCGACATCATCGCCAATCTGCCCTTCCAGAAGGGCTGCGCACTCTGGTTCGATCACCACCAGCACACCACCGCCAAAGCACCCACCGAGCCCTTCGAGGGAGCCTTTGGTCAAGCCCCGTCGGCCGCCCGGCTGGCCTACGAGTACTACGGCGGGCTGCTGACCATGCCACAGCTCGAGGAGCTGGTGCACGAGACCGACCGTCTCGACTCCGCCAACCTCACGCTCGACGACATTCTGGATCCACAGGGTTTTATCCAACTCGGTTATACCCTCGACTCACGCACCGGTCTCGGCGACCTCAACGAGTACTTCATGTCTCTTCTCGATCTTCTAGTCACCAACACTCCCATCGATCAGATACTTGCCTACCCCGAGGTTGAAGAGCGATCCGGGCGTTTGGAGATGGAAGACATCGAGCTCCACGCCGCGCTCAAGGTCTACAGCGAGGTCGACGGCAATGTCGTCTTGACCGACTTTCGGGATCTGGACCCGGTGCCGGTCGGCAACCGTTTCCTGGTCTACGCCGTCTACCCCAAGATCAATGTCGAGGCGCGTGTCCAGTGGCGAAAAGACATGAACATTCAGATGCTGACCCTCGGCCACAGTGTCATCAACCGCACCTGCAAGACCGATGTCGGTGAGCTCGCCGCCCGCTACGGCGGTGGCGGCCACCGCGGAGCCGGCGGTCTGCCGTTGAAGGAAGATCCCGACAAGACGATCGCCGAGATCGTCGCCGAGCTCAAAGCCAACGGCTGAACGGTAAAACTCGACCGTTTGTAGGTGGCGACTCCCCTCAACCCGGCCAGCGCTCGCCATGTTCCGTGTCGCTTAGTTCCTCGCCAGCGCCTCCCGCGTCGAGACCCGGGTGGCTCGAAGGGCGGGCCAGAGGCTGGCGAGGGTGGCCAAGCTCAGGACGAAGACGAGCCACAGGACAGCGGCCGCGGGTGCCGCGCTGAAGTGCATCGGCGTCTGGAACATAATGCGCCCGAAGGCGCTGCCCAGCATGTAGCTCATCGGCAGTGAAGCGAGGACGGCGATCACCCAGCTGGCGAGGGCGATGGCCAGAGCCTCGGCGACGACGATGACGAGGATTGAGCGGTGCGAGGCGCCGATGGAGCGCAGGATGCCAATCTCGCGGGTGCGCTCGAGCACGGTGAGACTCATGCTGGTGGCGAGACCGAACCCGCCCACGGCAATCACCAAGAACGACATCACCCACAGGAGATTGACCACCAGCACCATGTGGTCCTCCATCGCCTGGCGGGCGGTCTGGACGGCGAGGCTCGAGGCGACCTGAATCCCGGAGCCCTCGAGCACGACTTCGAAGAGTCGCGGCGTGTCGGCCAAGACGGCCCGGGTGTCGCCGGCGCCCTCTCCCGGCGGCAGCCCTCCGGCGCCATGTTTGCGCTCGGCGGCCGAGAGCTCGCGCCCCGCAGCGGCGTCCAGCCGGCGCACCATCTCGATGTGCGACTGGAAACCGGCATTGTCCGGGTCGACGCTGACGAGAATCGTAGCTGCCTGCGCGGCCACGCCAACCCCGTTGTCGAGTGCATCGAGGCTTGCGTAGGCGATGGGCGTTGTCGGCGACGAGTCGACGATGCCCACCACCCGCCAGCGCTGGGCTTGGCCCTCGATCCACAGTGTCACGACGTCCTCGACCTCGACCGGACTGACCTTGTGGGTCCACTTCGTGTTGACGACAAGCTCGTGCGGCGCGTCCCCGTCGGGCCGACTGGCCGCCGGCTCGCCCTCCTCGAGCCAACGGCCGTGCACCACCGGGTAGGCGGCGAAGGCGGACTCGGTAGGCGGGCCGACGACCCGAAAGGCGTTGCTGCGGGTGCCATCGGGGAGCGCCAGCGCCGCCCGAGCGCGGCCCCAGGCCTCGACCCGAAGCACTCCGGGCATCCGCGCGACGATCTGCTCGAGCTCGGCGGCGGGGTACGGCTTGGCGAGCTGAACGGTCACGTCGTAGCTCATAGCGTCGAACCAGGTGCCGACGGTCTGGACGATGGAGGTTCGGAGGTTGAGGGAGCCGATGAAGAGGGCGCCGCCCGCGGCCAGAGTAAGGAGGGTCAGAGCCAGCCGCCCACGTCGTCGGAGGGTATTGCGCACCGACAGCAGCAGAGGGCGCGGCAGCACGCGAAGGTGATCGATAAGCCAGTCGATGATGGAAACGCGTGTCAGCTGTTCTTCGATGCCGTAGTCGCGAACGGCTTCGGCCACCGTTATCCTTGCGCCACGGTAGATGGGCAGGCTCGCCGTCAGCAGTGGCAGCAGGACACCGACCAGCACCTGGATTGCAACGACCCACAACGGCAGGTGCACGTCGCCGAGGTCGAAGTTGAGCATCGAGGCGGTGAACTCGGCATAGGCGCGTCCGGCGATAGCCGCAACCGGCACGGCGATCGCCGCGGCGGCAAGTCCCATGACGGCGACCATTGCCAGGTAGAGGGCGGCGATCTGTGAGGTGCGGGCGCCGACGGCCTTCATCATGCCGATCTCACGCACCTGACCGGCGAGAACTGCGGTCATCA
>JBAUDS010000266.1:0-12257 GCA_049678185.1 Thermoanaerobaculia bacterium | reverse complement strand
GTCATGAAGAGACTGCTGGCTCTGACCACCACTGCAGTGCTTTTGCTGGTCTCCTCCACCGGGTCTCTCCCCGCCCAGACCGTCGCCAATCCAGATCTGTTCGTCAAGAGTGCCAAAGCGGCCCAACAGGCCCTCGAGTACTACGGCCGCTACGACAACCCGGAGGAGCTCGAGCGCATGGCGGCCATCGGCTACCGGCTGGCCCAGGAGTCGAAGTTTCAGGACTTTCCCTTTACCTTCTACCTCATCGACATGCCCGAGCCCAACGCCTTCGCCCTGCCCGGAGGACAGATCTTCATCACCAAGGGCATGCTGGACATGGGGCTCAACGACGACATGCTGGCCGGGCTCCTCGGCCACGAGATCGGTCATGTGGTGCTCAGCCACGGCACCCGGATCCAGCGTCGCGCGACGCTGCTCAACGTGCTCAGTCAGGCCCTGCTGGTCGGCGTCATGATCGGTGCCTCCCAGAGCAACGACACTCCGGCACCCGGCAGCGTCTACGACCCCTACGGCAGAAACAGCTCTACCGGTGACCTCATCCAGGGGACCGCCGCTGCCGGCGTGGTGATCACCGAGCTGCTGATGCGCAGCTACAGCCGGAACTTCGAAGACGAATCGGACGAAGAGGGACAGCGACTGGCAGCCACCGCCGGCTTCGATCCGGACGGCACCCGCCAGCTCATGGAAAAGATGAGGACCCATCTTCCCCAAGCCCGCGAGTATGGCTACTGGCGGACACATCCGTTTTTCGAGGAGCGGGTGCAGGCCGCGTCGGCACGCGAGAAGGAGCTCAAGATCCAACCCTCCGAGTCGGCGGAGTCCTATCGCACCCGCACCCAGGCGACCCTGCTCTCGTTCGTCGGACACGAAAAGGTAAGCCCCGAGCTGGCCAAGGTGATCAAGGAGGAGGCTCTGGTGGCCTGGCCCAAAGGCCCGGCAGCCGATGGCATCCGACTCGAGCAGCTGCACGAGCAGCGCGAGGTAGAGCTGGCGAAAAAGCCGCTGTCGCGAGATTTGACCGAGCTTCTGCAGCAGTACCAGAAGCACTTCGACCAGGTTTCGTCGCTGACCCCGGACAGCGCCCTGCTCGCGACCCTGGCCGAGGAGATGGCGGAGATCGGCAAGGTCCGACAGGAGATCTACCCCCAGGCGGCCGAGGTGCTCGGCGGCGGTATCTACCAGGTCGACTTTCTGGAGACCTTTCTGAGCAACTATCCCGATGCCCCCGAGGCGGCGGAGGTCTCCTTGGCGCTGGCCACCGCCTACAGCCGGTTGGGTCGCCAGAGCGATGCCGTCGCCCGCTATCTGGACGTCTGGGAGCGGGCAGCGGATAGCGAGACACGGGAGAGAGCCCAGGCCGGCTTGAGAAGTTTGGCACCGGGCCTCGAGCAACTGGCGGCTCTCGAGCAGCTCACCACCATGAGCGAAGATCCCGATCTTCAAAGCCTGGCCGCCGAGCGGCTCGAGCGTCTAGCGCCCGAATACAAAGACATGGCCAATGGCGCGGACTACCTGCGCCGCTTCCCCCAGGGCGAGCACGTCGAGACCGTCAACCATCGGCTGAACCAGCTGGCCGACAAGCTGTACGGAGAGTTGATCCTCTACCAGAGCGTCGGCGACCACGTCAAAGGACTCGAGCGCATCCAGAAGATTCTCACCTACGCCCCGCAATCCCCGGCCGCCGAGCGCTTACGCGACCGCATCGTCCTCGAGGGCTAGCGTGCTGTTAAACTCGCCCTTTGGCCATGAGCAAGGCGACCCAGAACCCACAGAGTCAGGTCGAGGCTTTCATCCAGCGGGCGGCGCCGTCCGTGCGGCCGCTGCTGCGCCAGCTGCGCAAGCTCGTGCGGGAGACGCTTCCCGATGCGCGTGAGGAGATCAAATGGGGTCGACCCGTCTATTCGCTGCGCCGCATCGTCTGTTATCTGGCGGCCGCCAAGGACCATGCCAGCCTCGGTTTCTACCGGGGGGCCGACCTCCGCGCGCCAAAAGGAACGCTCGAGGGCGACGGCAAGAAACTGCGTCACATCAAGGTGCGGCAAACTGAAGACATCCACCCCAGAGTCTTTGCCCGCCTGCTGCGCCAGGCGGCCAGACTCGACAAAGAGTGATGGCGTCGACGGCAGGCAACCGACTCATCGACAAATCCGTATATGTGTTGACGGCCTCCTGACGGCCGTTCCCTACGCTCTGAGCAGGATGGGCCAGGGCCGGCCGTCACCGGCCGTCGCCATCCCCGAGGTGAACAGATAATGGGCGATCGCCTGCAACAGCTCCGCCGCTTCGTCAACCGGCGATATGTTCGGGCTGCCCTCTCGGGCCTATCCATCGTCCTGATAGCGCTCGCTTTCGGAGCTTGCGCGCTCAAGCTTCAGCACCAGGTCTCCTACCGTGCCGTTCTCCGCTACTTCGCGCGGCCCCACTTCCAGGAAGCCGATCTCACCGACCTGGTCAGAAACCCGGCAACGACAAGATCCCTCGAAGAGATGTTCTCTTCGCCATTCGGCGTCAATCCCGGGGGGCTCGTCTATGTGCGCCACGGAGCCCTCGTGTTCTATCCGCATGCGACCGAGAGAGCTGTATCCACCCAAGAGGAGCAGCAATTCAAGGAAGAGTTCTTTCCCCGCTTGGCGGCCGCCTATCACGCCCGAGACTTCGGGGCGCTACTGGAGGCTCTCTCCTCGGACGAAGCGCAGAAGCGTCTGCGCGCCGAGGGAATCGGACGGCAGTCGTTGACGGCTTTGGAGCAGGAGGCACGATCGGCCGCCACCCAGGGGGAGCGGCTCGCCCTGCTCCGCAGATCCGCCCAGATGATGCAGGTCTTTGTGCCCTATCACAAGGAACGCTACGAGCTCTCTCTTGCCGACAAGCTGACCTTTTACGACCAGAACGATCCGCAGGGCGAGTTCGTCGGCGTATTCGAGGTCGTCGATCTGCAGCTTGGCAGCGAAACCTACGACGCCGTCGCCTACCAGATGGGTGACCGCAACCACTTCATCTCGATTCGCAGAGGTCTGGGCAGAACCATCGTTCTGAGCGACTACTTTCAGGGCCGCGTCCAGGTGCTCACGATCCAGCCCTATTCCCACCCCTCCGGCCTTACGCTCTATAAGGTTTTTGCAGGTCCACCTCCCCAGCCCGGCGCCCACCTGCGTCAGAGTTGATCGCTTCACAGCAGGCCAGCTACCTGTTGAGGTAGCATCTAGCGGCTGAACCAGCCGCTGTAGTTCAATGGCTAGCAAGGACGGGACATGACCCTGGATCTCAAGAGACGGGCCGAAGAAGGCATAGAGAAGTGCCGGGTCGGGAACTGGAGGGAGGGGATGGACGACCTCGGCTGGGTCGCCGAGCAGGACCACGGCGACGTTGAGCTACCCGGAGCCTTCTACTCCTACCTGGGCTATGGCATCGCCCATCTCGACAAGAAGTACCGCGAGGGGTTGAAGCTCTGCCAGCATGCCGTAAAGATGCAAGTCTACGAGCCCGACAACTTCATGAATCTGGCGCGGGCCTATCTGCTCACCCGCAATCGCGACAAGGCGCACCAGGCCGTGCTCAGAGGGCTGGCGCTCGATGCCGAGCATGCCGGGCTGCGTCGGGTTTGGCGGGAGCTGGGTATCCGGAAAAAGCCGGTGATCTCTTTTCTTCACCGGGACAACCCGCTCAACCAGACGCTGGGCAAGATGCGGCGGGGTTTCAAAAAGAAAAGCTAACAGCCCTGAATCTTCAGCTGAGACCAAAGAACCGCAGCGACTGGTAGGCGACAAGCGCCGTCACGTAGGCCAGCCCCGACATGTAGGCGAGTTGGAACAGCGGCCACTTCCAGCTGTTGGTCTCTCGGCGTGAGATCGCCAGGGTCGACACACACTGCAGCGCGAGTACATAGAAGACCAACAGGCTGACCGAAGTCGCGACCGTGAACACCGGCGAGCCGTCGGCCCGCTCCGCCCTTTCGAGGGTCTCGTACAGGGGTCTGGGGTCCTCGTCCACGGTCGATTCTCCGACCCCGTAGACGACCGCCAGGGTGGAGACGATGACCTCCCGGGCGACAAAAGAGCTCAGAATCCCCACACCGATCTGCCAGTCGTACCCCAGGGGCCTCAGTATCGGCTCCACCGCGCGGCCCAGCCGGCCGGCAGAGGAGTTGGCCAGGCGACTCTGGGCCGCGAGATCCGCCGCCTCGGCGCGCAGCGCCGTCGCTGCTTCCACATCGCCCATCGACTCCACCCGGCCGGCTTCGGCCTGCATCGACTCCGCCGACGCCGGTGGGTCGCTCTTTGGGTAGCTGGCCAGCGCCCAGAGGATGATGGAAGCGGCCAGAATGATGGTGCCCGCCCGCTTGACGAAAATCCGCGCCCGGTCGTAGGTGTAGAGAAGCGCCGTCTTGAGCCCCGGCACCTTGTAGCCGGGCAGCTCGAGCACCAGCGGCTTGGTCTCGCCCGGCAGAACCGTCCACTTGAACAGATAGGCCGTGCCCAGCGCCGCCACAATCCCCATCACATAGGCACCGGTAAAGGTCGCCGCCGCCAGCACCGGCTGGTGCGGAAACAACAGCGCCGTCACCATGGCGTAGATCGGGATGCGCGCCGAGCAGGTGAAAAGCGGCAGTACCAGGATCGTCACCAACCGATCCCGCCAGTTGTCGATCACACGGGTGGCCATGATCGCCGGCACGGCGCAGGCATGGGCGGAGAGCATCGGTACGAAGGCTTTGCCGGGAAGACCCACACGACGCATGAGCCGATCCATCACGAAGGCCGCCCGGGCCAGATAACCGGTGTCCTCCAACAGCGCGAGGAAAAAGAACAGAATGCAGATCTGGGGTAGAAACACCAGCACCCCACCCACACCACCGATGACACCGTCGACCACGAGACTTTGGAGGTCTCCCGCCGGCAGCCATTGACCGATCACCGAGCCCGCCAGGCCGAAGCCGCGATCGATCCAGTCCATCGGGTATTGAGCCAGCCAGAAGATAAGGGCAAAGACGGTCAGCATGATGCCCAGAAACACACCGACCCCGGCCCAGGGATGGGTGAGCACGGCGTCGAGCCGTTCGGTCTGCTGACCATGGGTCATGGGTCGGCCGTTGCTGCACCGCTCGCTGACCGACTCCGCCCAGTCGTAACGGGCCTTGAAGGGGCAGCCAGTGCAGTCGGACAGCTCGCTCGGCGCGCCCACCACGTGCAGCCCGTGCGGCCGCTCGACCAGCCGCCCGAGCTTCTCGTGCAGATCTTCGATACCACGGCCGGTGCGCGCCACGATGGACACCACCGGGCAGCCGAGCTCCGCCGACAAGCGCTCCGGATCGATCTCGATCGACGACCGTTCCGCCAGATCCACCATGTTGAGGGCCACCACCGTCGGCAGGCCCAGCTCCAGAACCTGGCTCGCCAGATAGAGGTTGCGCTCCAGATTGGTGGCATCCACCAGTAGAACGACGCCGGCCGGCTTGGGCTGGTCCGGCACTGCCCCCAGCAGTACCTCGCGCACCAGCCTCTCTTCGGGCCTATCCGAGGTCAGGCTGTAGAGGCCGGGGAGATCCAGCAGCTCGACCTTGCGGCCCGCAATCCGAGCCTGCCCGATGCGTCGCTCGATCGTGGTGCCGGGGAAATTCGCCGTCTTGGCCCGCAGCCCAGTCAGGTTGTTGAACAGCGTCGTCTTGCCGGCGTTGGGGTTGCCTATCAGGGCCACGCAGACATCGTGGACCTCAGGGGCAGAAACGGTGGGATCTGCTGGGAGCTGAATCGTGCTGATGGCTTCACCTCGGTGCTGTCTAGCTCCGACCAAACATATCGCCACCGCATGGCAGGACCATGACCTGTGAGGCCAAACGGGCGGAGACCCCGATGCGCGATCCCAGGACCTTGAGAATCATGGGATCGCCGGTTTTGACCAGCATCACCTTGCGTCCGGCACAGACGCCCATGGCCTGCAGCTGCTCGATCTCGGCTTCGCCGGCTCGTACTTCGTGCACCAGACCACAGTGTCCCGCCTCCACCCGGTCCAGCGGAATCACCTCTTCGAGGCTTGGCGACACCGCGGCCGTCGATACTGCAAGCTCGGGATCCGTTTCTTGTGCCATCGAATGATCTGCCCCTTGGAAAGACTGCAAATGGGCCTTTTGCGAGGTGATTCTAACAGGTGGTTCCCCGACGATAGGCTAAGCTTGCCTGGCGAGTGAGGAGGGACGACGAGTATGGCCGACGAAAAAGACGAGCTCAGCGACGAAAGAGTAGAGCGCAGTGGCGAGGAGAGGCGCGCGGAGGAGGAGCGGCGGCGGCAGAAGCGTCGGGTCGTCGTGATCCCGGTAGACGAGGAGAAGCGAAGCGGCGAAGAGCTCCGGGACGGCCAGGAGCGCCGCTCCGGGGACGACCGCCGCAAGAGCTAGAAGGAGCTTTCGATGCACGTGATACGCAGAGTTTCAGCTCTGGTACTTCTGACCGCGGTGTTCGGCCTGTCAACGGCCTGTAGTCAACGCACACCGGGCGAGAAGCTCTACCGGCGCCACTGCGCCGACTGTCACGGTATCGACGGGGCCGGTCACACGGTCCAATACATGGGTCATCCCGAAGCCAATCTGCTCGACGACGATTGGGTCCATGGCGGGGACCCCACAACCATCATCGGTGTTCTTCAAAGCAGGACAGTCGGCGACCATCCGGACTACTCCGAGCTCAGCTCCGCCGAGCTGCGCCAGATCGTGGATCATCTCCGAGTGCTGCGAGGTGAGGCTCGTTAGCGGTGAAGCCTCAGTCGAGCTGTTGCTGGCTACTTGCCACAGTCCTGCTGCTCGCGATCGGTTGCCGACCTGACGGCGGCGCCGGTCCTGTCCGACAGATCCACCCATCCATTGTCGTCATCACGGCCGACACCCTGCGCGCCGATCATCTAGGCTGCTACGGGTATTTCAGAAATACCTCGCCGACCCTCGACGCACTGGCGGCCGAAAGCGTGTTCTTCACCAATGCGGTGACCACGATGGCCACCACTTTGCCGGCACACCTTTCGCTCTGGACCTCGCGCTACCCACTGCAGACCGGGGTGACGATGAATGGGTGGAAGATCTCGAGGGACAAAGTCGGGGATGGCCAGATCCGGCTGTTCGCCGAGATGCTCAAGGACCTCGGTTACTCGACAGCCGCCTTTGTGAGCGCTAGTCCCGTCAAGAGCTATACCGGTCTCGACGCCGGTTTCGATGTCTACAACGAGCCGCGCTCCGAATCCGGAAAGAAGCGCCGACGGGCCGGCCGCACCAACAATGCCGTCTTGAAGTGGCTGCAGTCGCAGCCGCCGGAGCCATTCTTCCTCTGGGTCCACTACTTCGATCCTCACCGCCCATACGCGCCCCCCCGACCCTTCAACACGGCCTTCGCGGACGGACCCGAGCTGCGGAGCTTTCTGGAGGAACGGGAAGCCATTCATCCCGAGCAACCGTGGGTGTTCACCTCGAACAACCTCTACGACGGTGAGATTCTCTATCTGGATTCCGAGATCAAGAGGCTGCTGCAAGCTCTCAAAGACAAGCAGCTGTTCGACGACCTGGTTCTGGTCTTTGCCTCCGACCACGGCGAGGGACTCGGCGAGCACCGCCGGTTCGGCCACGGCGAGATCTACAACGAGCAGTTGCAGATACCGTTGATGATCAAGTTCCCGTCCAAGATGGGACTCAACGGACAACGGGTCGACCGGGTCGTCTCTCTGACCGACATCGTGCCGACGCTGGCGGCAACGCTCGATCTCGAGCTCCCGGACAGCGATCTGGAGCAGTTTGTCGGCATCAATGTGCTGTCGAGGAAGACCGAGCGCGACTATGCCTTTGCCCAACGGGCCACCTACCGAAATCGCTCGTGGGGCAAAGCCGACAAGTTCGCCCTCGTCGGTCGCAAATGGAAGTTCGCCTACGACACCAAGCTCGGAGACAGTCTTTTCGATCTCGAGTCCGACCCGTACGAGACCAAGAACGAGATCGCGTCCCACCCCGAGCTGGCCAGGGAGCTAAAAGACCAACTGCTGCAGATGATCGCCGAGTACTCGGCCTCGGAGCGGGGTCTGGAAGTCCTCGAGGAGAGGGCTCCCGAGGTCCTCGAAGAGCTCCGCGCCCTGGGCTACATCCAGTAGCCGGCTTTGTTTTCAGGAAAGAGAGAAGTGCCGCCGCTCAGCCTCGACAAGGGCACCTCCGCCACGGGTCAGGCGGGATGCTATATGAGCGGCGGCCCCGCATTATACATCGGCGCAGAGAATCCCTAGCTCCGACCCTTCCAGCCGGGGCCGCGCACCACTTGGCCGGGGGTGGCCCCGGTGTGCTCGCCGTCGCTCAGCACCGGGGCGCCGTTGACAAAGACATGCACCATACCGGTGGCGAGCTGGTGGGGTTCGGAGAAGGTCGCGTGGTCCTGGATGGTAGCCGGGTCGAAGACGACGACATCGGCAAAGTGCCCGGGTGCAAGCCGACCCCGGTCGTCTATCCGGAGGTTCTCGGCCGGCAACGAGGTCAGCCGGCGCACCGCTTCGGCCAGCGGGATCAGACCCTCGTCACGCGAATAGAGCCCCAGCAGACGGGAGAAATTGCCATAGGCCCGGGGGTGCGGGTTCCACTGCAGAAAGACTCCCACGGGCTCCATCGACTCGGCATCCGAGCCAAAGCTCACCCAGGGCAGGGCGATCTGCCGGCGGACGTTCTCCTCCGACATGAGGAAGTAGACCGTGCCGACACGGCTGTCATCCTCGATCACCAGATCGAGGGCGGTCTCCTCAGGGGAGGTGCCCCGCTCCGCCGCCACCTCGGCCAGGGTGCGACCGGTCAGGGGTTTGAGGGCCTCGTTCTTGAAGCCAATCAGCAGGACGTTCTCCGCTGAGCCCGCCGCCAGATAGAGGTTCTCCCAGGTGTCGGTCGGCTGGGTCATCTCCGCGATCACCCGTTGGCGGATGGCGGGGTCCTTTAGCCGCTCTACCCAGGCGTCGTGCCCCCCCTCCTGTACCCAGGGCGGCATGGCGGCATCGAGACCGGTCGCCCCCGCGGTGTAGGTGTACATGTCGGCGGTAATCCGCAGTCCCTCGGCCCGCGCCGCCTCCACCCTGGCCACCACCTCGTCCAGCTTGTCCCAGTTGTCACGGCCGGCCGCTTTGAGGTGGTAGATCTCCGCCGGGATACCAGCCTCGCGGGCGATGGCGATCAGCTCGTCCACCGACTCGACCAGCCGATTGCCCTCGCTGCGCAGATGCGAGATGTACATACCGCCATACTCGGCCGCCACGTTGGCCAGCTCGATCAGCTCCTCGGTGTCGGCGTAGAAGGCCGGTGCGTAGATCAGCGACGAGCCCACGCCCAGGGCCCCCTCCTCCATCGCCTGGCGCACCAGACGACGCATCTCCTCGAGCTCTTCCTCGTTCGGTGGGCGGTCTTCGTAGCCCAAGACGTAGATTCGCACCGTCGTAGCACCGACAAAGGAGGCCACATTGGGCGACACACCCCGGGCCACCAGATAATCCAAATACTCACCCAGAGTCGTCCACTCGATCTCGTACTGGATATCGGCCTGACGCTCCACCGCCTCCACCTTCATGGCCTCGGTGAACGGGCCATACGACCAGCCCTCGCCAAAGACCTCGAGCGTGACCCCCTGACGGATGTCCCCCAGCGAGCGCCCGTCCTCGATCAAGGTGTCGGTAGCCCAGCTGAGCATATTGATAAACCCCGGAGCGACCGCCAAGCCGGCCACGTCGATCTCGGTCACCCCCCGCGCCCGGCCGACATCCCCGACCGCGGCGATCGAATCACCCTGCAGAGCCACATCGCCGACAAACGGCTCACCACCGCTACCGTCGTAGATCGTGCCGCCACGCAGGATGAACGAATACTCGGGCTCGGCCACGCACCCTAAAACCAGCACCGCCAGACACGTGAGAACAGTTAGTCGCAGCATGCGAGCATTGTCTCACGCACCGGCAACAAATCACCGCAGAGCCTTCCGAGGGGTCGCCACCATGAAACAAGAAATTCTGTTACAGCGTAGGATTGGGACATGACGAAGACCGACAGCTCTCCAGTCGCGGGTGGTCGCGTACGCACCGGGCTCCTGGCTCTCGGGCTGGGTCTGGTCATCACCCTCGCTACGTTTGTCATGATCAAGTTCGTATCGAACGACATGCGTTGGGTCCTTTGGCTGGGCTCGACAAGCCTGCTCGGGGCTGCCCTATGGACGGGAAGTCGGCGGCGCGGCGGACCTATCAGCTTCCTCTTTCTCTGCCTGCCGCTGATGCTCGTGTACGGAAGGTTCGTGGTTCCCCAGCTCCCCGGGCTGTGGCCTCATTTGGCAGTCTGGCTCGGGTTCGCTCTCGTCGGTTGGTTCGGCTTCCGCTTCGGGCCGCGAGCGAGAACCCTGGGCCTCGTTGTCATTGCTGTGCTCGCCTTGGGTTCCCTCTGGTACGGAGCGGCTTACATACCCGGAGAGATCTCACGTTCGCTCAGTCACTTCCGCAACGACCCGGCGCCAGATTTCTCCTTCGTACATCTCGACGGCAGCCCCTACCCGATGGAGTCGCTGCAGGACAAGGTCGTGGTTCTCGACTTCTTCGCCACCTGGTGTGGCCCCTGCATCGCCGAGCTGCCAGAGCTCGAGGAGCTTCGCCGCGAGCTCGAGCATCTCGACGATGTCGAGATCCTCGTAGTCGCCAATGATTCAGGTGGCGACACGCCCGCGTCGATCAGCGCCTTCGTCGACGAGCACGAGCCCGACCTTCCGTTCGTCTACGACCCCGACGGCAAAGCCCACGCCGCCTTCGGCTTCGCCGGCCTCCCCGGCCTCGTCGTCATCGACCGCCTGGGAAACATTCGCCTGACCCGCGAGGGCTACAACTCGGCCGAGACCCACTTTCGCGAGAATCTGCTGGAGCTTATCGAGTCGCTCTGAGCTCCCCGCCACGGGGACCCGTAGCCTTGCGGGTTACCTCCGGCACTTCGACGCGCTGCGCTCCGATCCCCGGTTCGACAAACTCGCCCGCCGCATTGGGCTGCCCGAATAGGCCCCTTCCCATCGACCACCGCAAAAGCCGATAAGACCGCGCTGGATTTCATTGGGAATCAGGGGAGGCTTCATCCGTACTCTAAGCTGAGGTCATATCAACAACTTGGGGGTGCTTGGAATGGCGTGGAAACGACTGGCCCTGGTCTTGGGTGGCGTAGTGCTGATGGCCGGCCTTTTCTTTTCCGGGTTTTTGATAGGCAGTCGTCAGAAGTTCTCCTGGATGCTCGACGTGCAAGAGACCGAAGTGCAGGGCAACCTCAATTCCCTGGTAGAAACACTCGCGTCGATCCGCGCGGGCGATAGCGAACGGGTGACCGGCCTCCTCGAAAGTCGTGTCCAGGCGGCCGTGACCACGCTTCCCCAGGGTCGAGAGTGGGAGGAGATTCCGGCAGGAACGCGCCAGAGTCTGGTTATTGCCAAGAAGTACTTCGAGGCCTACCCACCAGGCGAGCCAGCAGAAGAGCTTCTCGAGACGCTGGGATGGATCCCAGATGAGCCCTTGGATCCGGACTCTCGCAGCCCAGTGGTCCGACATCTCCTGGAAGGAGACCTCAACAGTGAGACCCCGGCTCCAGAAGGCAACGACTAGGTAGGGTTTCGAAGTCCACCGTCGCAGCCGTCAAGGTGCTGCTCTGTGGGGTGGGCGCCATGAAACGGACGGACGTTCCCGCGGGAACGTTTTTTTGGCTTGCCGATCGACCGGAGGCAGTACAAGGCCCAGTTGAGATCCCAGGACCCGCCATCCCAGCTCGGACAGGTGGTCTCGGCATCGATTTCCAGCCCCTCCTCGCGATGGCGCTGTTCGAGTTGCGCGATCGGGTCCTCAGCCAGCACTGGTGGTACGGGGGCCACGGGGATAGGCCGGCCGTCGGCCCGCGAGAACCGCGGCTCGCCATCCGGGAGCATCTTGACCCGGATCCCTCCCTCATGCACCACCCGATGGTGGTATCTACAGAGCAGCAGAAGATTGTCGAGCTTGGTCTTGCCCCCTTCGGCCCAGTGCTCGATGTGGTGGGCGTCGCAGAACTTGAGACCACAGCCCGGGAAACGACAGCTGCGGTCGCGATGAGTCAGCGCCCGCCTCAAGGCAGGTGGAATGGTGCGCGTTTTCCTCCCCACATCCAGCACCGAGCCATCGGGGCCGTGGGTCATCACCACCTTGGCGGCATCACAGGCCAGCCGCCGAGACGTTTCCGCGGAAACGCGTATCCCGTCCTCGAGCACCGA
>JBAUDS010000265.1:0-5718 GCA_049678185.1 Thermoanaerobaculia bacterium | reverse complement strand
GCTCATCACGGCCTTGCCCTGGGGAGTCACGTAGTTGTGACAACCGCCACAGAATTCCGAGGTGCCGTGAAGCTCGGAATAGGCAACTTCGTGGGCAGGCGACGACGCCTTCTTGAGCACGCTCCGCTTGACCAAACCGAGCTCGACCGTGTAGGGCTTCTCGCGCCCATCAAGGTGGACAGCGGTGACCGTGTGACAAAAATCGCAGCTCACACCCTCCCTGGTCACGCCTTCCCGCAACTCGTAGTCACCATTCACCATGGTCATTGGTGCATGGCAGCGTAGACATACTCTCCGTGCCTCCTCGCCGGCCTCCTTGACGGCCTGCATGTAGGCGGTGTCGAATATCGGGTCGGTGAGAGAAAACGCGTGCAGGCTGTTCTTCCAGGATTCGTAGATATCCGAGTGGCACTCTCCGCATACCCTGGCGCTGGTATAGCCCTCGGGATCCACTTCGTCCTCGGCCGCGGAAAGCACCGGCCCAGGGGCGAGACAAAGAAAGGCCCCTACCCCGATCAACAGGACATGCACTGGTGTTGCCTTTGAGGTGCACATTCGACGTCCTCCCGTCGGCTCCGAGGTTCCCGGCTACCGGGTTTTCGAGCAACGGCGTCTTCAATCGCCTACCGCGCTCGAGTGTCGAGGTACTGGCGGTGTCATCTTAGACACAGCTCTTCCATCCATCGAACACCCGACGGGGTGGCCAAGCGTATGCTCGACGGGTAGCAAAGCTCTCAGTCCTTTGGGATTGGAGAATTGGACCGACACCCACCCCAAGGGGTGGGGTGAATGCCGCTACTACAAGGAGAAAAGGGCCCGCCTGAGTTGCCTCACAGAGCTCGGTGTCCAGATCGGTGAAGGTGTGGGTCTATGAGCACATCTCGACCTCCAGGTCTGCCGGAGGCGACCCCGAGCTCACCGTGGATGTGGAGTCCGAGGTCCCATCGCGGGTGCTCGAAGATCCAGCCGGCCGTGACCGGGTCGAGCCCTAGCGGCCGTAAACAGGGGAGTTTTGTGCTTCTGCCCTACCCGTTTGGGTAGGTCAGTCCTCGACACCCACCCCGTCAAACGGGTGGATGCACCACCTTGCGATGTCCTCCCGAACCACCTTGACGGGCGTCGACAGGCATGCTCCACAATCTCAATACTGCACCTACAACTGAAAGGGGGAGGTAGCCCATGAATGAGAGCTGGTTTATCCAAGAGCTCGAGCGGCGGGGGGTTTCAAGGAGGGACTTTCTCGGCTTCTGTGGGGTGATGACCTCGGTACTCGCCCTGCCCAGATCGGCAGGAGCACAGATCGCCGAGGCCATCGAATCAAAGGAGAAGCCGACCCTGGTCTGGCTCGAGTTCCAGGACTGTGCAGGCAACACCGAGTCGTTCCTGCGGGCGTCGCGACCCACGGTCACCGACATCGTCCTGGACACGATCTCCGTCGACTACCACGAAACCATCATGGCGGCCGCCGGACACCAGGCGGAAGCAGCCCTAGCAGGAGTCGTCGAGGGCAAACCCGGCGCCTACATCGCCGTGGTCGAGGGCTCGATCCCGACCGGAGCCAACGGTGCCTACTGCACCGTGGGTGGCCGCTCGGCGCTGGATATCGCCCGCGAAGTCTGCGGCGGCGCGGCGGCGACAATCGCCATTGGCACTTGCGCGGCCTTTGGCGGTCTGCCGGCGGCAGCGCCCAATCCCACGGGGGCTCTCAGTGTGGCAGACGCCGTTCCCGGGGTGAAAAACCTGATCAATCTGCCGGCCTGTCCTGCCAACGTAGAGAATCTGGTGGGCGTGATCGTCTACTACTTGACTTTCAACCGGTTCCCCAAGGCCGATCGCTATAAGCGACCGCTGTTTGCCTATGGCAAGTCGATCCACGACAACTGCGAGCGCCGGGCGCATTTCGACGGCGGCCAGTACGTCGAGAAATGGGGCGACGAAGGACACCGGACCGGCTATTGCCTCTACAAAATGGGTTGCAAGGGCCCGGTGACCTACCAGAACTGCCCCAACGTGCGCTGGAACGAGGGCACCAACTGGCCCATCGGTTGCGGCCATCCCTGTATCGGCTGTGCCGAGCCCGACTTCTGGGACAAGATGACGCCTTTCTACTCCCACCTGCCCAGCTTCCCCGGCTTCGGCCTCCACTCGAACGTCGACCGCGTCGGAGTCTGGGCTACCGCCGGAGTCGCGGCGGCTTTTGCGGCCCACGGTTTCGTCCAGCTGGGCAAACGCTGGATGTACGCCAAAGCAGATGAGGCTGCGGCCACCAAAGAAGCGAAAGCTGCGACCGAGGAGAAAGGAGAACAGTCATGACGCACGTCGTTGTCGATCCGGTCACCCGAATCGAAGGACATCTGCGGATCGAAGCGGAGGTCGACGGCGGCGTCGTTCAGGACGCCTGGTCCTCCTCCACCATGTTCCGCGGTATCGAGACCATCCTGAAGGGCAGGGATCCGCGCGATGCCTGGGCCTTCACCCAGCGGATCTGCGGTGTGTGCACGACCGTGCACGCCATAACCTCGATCCGCGCGGTCGAGAACGCCATCGGGGCGGAGCCACCGCCCAACGCGAGATTGCTGCGCAATCTCATCATGGCCTCGCAGATGGTCCAGGATCACGTCGTCCACTTCTACCATCTGCACGCCCTGGACTGGGTGGACATCGTATCGGCCCTGTCGGCCGACCCGGCGGCCACCGCCGTGCTCGCACAATCGATCTCTGACTGGCCGCTCTCGAGCGTCAGCTACTTCACCGGTGTCCGGGACCGTATCCAACAGTTTGTCGAACGTGGCCAGCTGGGCCCGTTCGGCAATGCCTACTGGGGTCACCCAGCCTACCGGCTGCCACCCGAAGCCAACCTGATGGCGGTGGCCCACTATCTCGAGGCGCTCGACTGGCAGCGAGATTTCATCAGGATCCACGCCGTCCTCGGGGGCAAGAACCCGCACCTCCAGAGCTTCCTGGTGGGCGGCATGGCGACCCCGATCGACCCCGACAAACAGGCCTCGATCAACATGACTTCGGTCGCCTTCATGCAAAAGTTGATTCGCCAGGCCAAGACCTTCGTGGAAAAGGTCTACATTCCGGATCTGCTGGCGGTGGCGTCTTTCTACAAGGATTGGGCCGGCTACGGCAAAGGTGTCGGCAACTATCTCGTCTATGGTGAGTATCCAGAAACAGACGGCGCCAACGCTCCGCTCTTCCTCCCCTCTGGAGTGATCCGCAACTGGGATCTCTCCGCGATCGAGGCGCTCGACCCGGCCAAGATCACCGAATATGTGACCCACTCCTGGTACGACTACGAGGCCGGCGACGGAGAGGGAATTCATCCGTCTCTGGGCGAGACCAGCCCCAACTACACCGGCCCCCAACCGCCCTACGACCGGCTCGACATCGAGGGCAAGTACAGCTGGCTCAAGGCACCACGCTACGACGGCCTGCCGATGGAGGTGGGCCCGCTCTCACGGATGCTGGTGGCCTACGTTTCCGGGCACCCGCGGGTCCAGGAGCTCGTCGGCTACGCCCTCGGCCAACTTGGCGTTGGACCCGAGGCCCTGTTCTCGACCCTCGGTCGGGTCGCGGCCCGCGGCATCGAGACGCTGGTGCTGGCCGAGAAGCTCGAGGACTGGCTCATGGAGCTGGCAGACAACATGGGGCGCGGCGAGTTGGAGATCGCGGACAACTCCAAGTGGGATCCCAGCACCTGGCCGGAAGAGTGCACCGGCGCCGGCTTCCACGAAGCGCCGCGGGGCGCCCTGGGACACTGGGTGCACATCAAAAAGGGTGAGATCGCCCGTTATCAGTGTGTCGTGCCCAGCACCTGGAATGCCGGGCCACGCGACGCGATGGGACAGCCCGGGCCGTACGAGGCGGCGATCATCGGCAATCCGGTGGCCGACCCCGAGCAGCCCCTCGAGATCCTACGGACGGTCCATTCTTTCGATCCCTGCATGGCCTGCGGGGTGCACGTACTCGACCCCAAGGGTCGAGAGCTGGTGAGGGTGAAAGTCCAATGAGAATCACACCCCGACCGACGCCATCAAAGGAGATCTGCCTGGCCAATGTCTATGTCTGGGAGTGGCCGGTGCGCATCACCCATTGGCTAAACGCCATAGCCATCTGGGTCTTGTCGGTCACCGGCCTCTACATGGGACACCCCTTCCTGGTGGCACCAGGCGAGGCCAGCGAGCATTTCATCATGGGCTGGGCCAAGCTCATCCATTTCTACGCAGCAATCTTTTTCACCCTGTCGGTCCTGACACGAATTGTCTGGATGTTCACCGGCAACAAGTATTCGAGCTGGGACAAGTTCATTCCGGTCCGCAGGATCAGGGCCAAAGGCCTATGGCCGACCATCAAGTACTATCTCTTCGCCATGCGGCTGCCGCCTGGTTTTGTCGGCCACAATCCCCTTGCCGGAGCGACCTACGCTCTGTTGTTCATTGCCTTTCTGGTCCAGATCTGCACCGGTCTGGCCATGTATGCGGCCAGCGCCCACGTGGACTCGCCCGTACGCTTCTTTGCCGCGCTGCTACCGCTGTTTGGTGGCCTAGCGACAGCGCATCTGATCCATCACGTGATCATGTGGTTTATCTGGATGTTCTTTGTACATCATGTCTATAGCGCCATCGTGATGTCCCAGGTCGAAGCCACGGCCACGGTCGAATCCATCTTCTCTGGACACAAGTTCGTGCCCCGCGAGGACTTGATCTTCTCCGGTTACCGATTCATCGACCGCGAGACTCACAAGGGTGGGTAAATCGGAGAATCTACTCATCCTCGGTCTGGGCAACCTGCTGTGCGGGGATGACGGCCTGGGCGTAGCGGCGGTGGTGGAGATCCACCGCCGCTACCGGCTGCCCGATGGCGTGCGCGCCCTCGATGGAGGCACTCTCGGTCTTACTCTACTGGCCCATTTCGAGGATGCGGAGGATGTGATCCTGGTCGACGCGATACAGGCCGACGCGCCTGCTGGTTCCCTGGTCCGTCTCGAAGGGGACGAAGTAGCTCCGGCCGTGCGCAACCGGCTGTCCGTCCATCAAATCGGAGTTGCCGACCTGCTCGATGGTCTGCGCCTGCTCGACGCCTTTCCCAAGCGGCTCACCCTCCTGGGCCTGGTGCCCGAGAAGATGGAGTTAGAGATTGCACTCTCTGAATCTGTGGGGTCCAATCTGCAGTTGCTGGTGGCCGAGGTCGTCAAAGAGGCCGCCCGCCTGGGCTATGACTTGCATCCTCGAGACACCCATGAGAAGGCTGTCTCCGGCACTTCTGACATTGCTGCTGGGGCTGGCCTGGTGGGGTTGCGCTAAGCCCGATCTGCCTGCTCCCTACAGCGGCCTCGACACTCCCGAGGCCCTCCTGATCTCCGTCGAGGCTCGCGACCATGGACGAGAGCTCTTCCTCGAGTACTGTGCCATCTGTCATGGGGAGAAGGCGGATGGCCGCGGTGTGCGACAAATGCTCTCCAGCCCACCAACGGACTTTACGGATCGGGCCTGGAAAAGACGCTCAGCGGCCGCCTACATCTACTACATCATTCGTGAGGGGAAGCAAGGGACAGCGATGCCTTCTTGGAAGGTTCTCGACGAGAGTGAAACGTGGGATCTGGTAGCCTACGTTCTCTCTGTCGCAGACGAGGCGCCTTGAAGGAATCGGGAAAGAAAATCCTCATCCAGGGTACCGTCCAGGGGGTGGGTTTTCGCCCCTGTGTCTATCGAC
>JBAUDS010000264.1:0-2097 GCA_049678185.1 Thermoanaerobaculia bacterium | reverse complement strand
CTTCGCGGTCGATCCGCCGCGGATCAACGTCTCCGTTCAGGCCTACGCCAACGTCATCAAGCCCGACGGGGCTCCTGACTGGGTCGCGCGGATCGGGTTCACGTTTCCGGTGCGGATTCCGGGAGGGACCCGCTAGCAGCGCGTGGCGGAAGTGTGTTCTGGGGTTCTCATGAGGCGGTCGTCGGTATGCAGGAGACGTCAGGCGCGGTTCGGTGAACGGAATCGACGGCCCTGAGCTTGCAGCCAAGGCCGAGCGACCAGGCTCCCATTAGCCCGGATACAAGGATGAACAACGACCTGACGTAATTCGAGCCGCCAAAGAGCCAGCATTTTCCTGGCCAACCGCGCCGCGAGGTCTCATTGGGCGCGGACTTTGTTGGGTTTCGACAATGAAGTACAACTGAAGGCCGTAATCGACAGCAGACGGCATTTACGCCTGTCGGCGTAAGTCGCTTGTTTTGTTGCGGTTGCGTGCTGTGATATGTTGTGGAGTGTGAGTTTTCAAAGGACTTAAAATCTTTCCTCCGCAAGGAGATGCGGGTTCGAATCCCGCCTCCGGCACCAGCTTAACTTCAACAAAATAAAAGGCTTTAAGCGTTCCTGGCGAGCTTGAGCTAGGCATCGTTCGTGGCGCCAGGTAACAATTTTGGTAACACTGAACTACAACTGATGGCCGTGGGCGACAGCAGGGTGCAACTACTTCCGTCGGGGTGGGGTGCTGATAATCGGCCCGCGCCTGACACAGCCTCCCGGAAGGGGTAGTTCAGCAGCCCACCGAGGACAGACGACGGGGATTCAGCGGCTCTTCCGGGCAATCCTCCGCCGAATCTCCCGGCTCCGCCCGCCGGAGGCAGTCTCGTCGAAGACGCCGCAGGGAACGTGGTATTTTCACCTCCCATCCCGCGTCGGAGAGACTCGTCTGAGAGCCAAAAGGGAAATCTCGGGTCAGGAATCAGGAACGAAGGCTGCTATTGCCGTGCAGGATCCATAGGAGGAAACGCGATGGGAATCGCTTCGATCTGATCAAGGTGTTGGATCTTGAAATCGGACACGATCCGCTAATAAACTTCTTCACTCAGGCCCGAGCCCAACGGATCGCATTGGCGATCGGACAGTTGGGTCCCTGGGGTGACGATGGATCAAAGTTTTTCGAAAGGAGAAAGAAGTGAAACAGCGAATCTTGGGAGTGCTTGTTGTCGCGACTCTTCTGGCCTTGCCCGCCTTGGCCCAGCAGGTCTACGTGGACTACGACAAGTCGGTGGACTTCAGTCAGTACAAAACCTTCGCCTGGAAGGCGCCCACCGAAGCCTCTCTGACCGAGGAGTCACCGTTGATGCACGAGCGGGTCGAGAACGCCATCGAGGCCCAGCTCAAGAGTGGTGGCCTCGCGGAGGACGTCCAAAGCCCTGACCTCTGGGTCACCTATCACACCAGCTCGAAGGAAGAGGTTCAGTTCAACACCAGCCACATGGGCTACGGCTACGGTGATGACTGGGGGTGGGATCCCTACTGGGATGGCTACGGTGGCATCGGTACGGGGATGGGCACCTCGACAACGACCTCCCACACCTACGAGCGCGGCACCCTGATCATCGACATCTGGGACGCCAAGACAAACAAGGCGATCTTCCGCGGCGCGGCCGAGGCGGTGGTCAAGGGCAAGCCCGAGAAAGAGGCCAAGCAGATCGAGAATGCCGTCGAGAAGATCGGCAAGAAGTTCGACTCGATGTATCGCAAGGGAAAGTGATGTGGCGAAAGAGGTGACAGGCACCAGATTCCTGCCGGGAAATCGGTGCCTGTCGCCTTTTTTCATGAAACGCCTGGCCGCTATAGCCCTACTGGCCATCGCTCTCGCGCCAAACGCAGCGAAGGCCGCCGAGGACGGGCATCACCCTCACCACGTGGGGCTTTTTGTCGACTGCAGGGCGATCATCTGGCTCGCCGGAGTGTCCATCGGCGGCCGCGGCATACCGGGTCAACCGGCGGGTAATCCGGATCCGGGCACCGCGGCCGCCGATGGCATCACCGACTTGCTCACCGCGTTCTGGTTTTCGAAGAAGAGTGAACACCACGGAAAACACCATTTCGCGCCTGGGG
>JBAUDS010000263.1:0-3109 GCA_049678185.1 Thermoanaerobaculia bacterium | reverse complement strand
TGCCCACAGGGTGTTCGCTACACCGATTTCGTCCGTGGCCTCCGGCACGAGGTGCCGCCGGCCGCACGGATGACGTGCCCGCACGGTGAGTTTGTGCAAGCTGCAGCGCGGCTGGCCGGCAGCTCCGAGGATGTGGAGCGCGACCTGAGTTGGCTAGGCGACGACCTGAAGATTGCCGAAGAAGGGGAGGTAGCGCTGTTTATCGGTTGCCTGCCGCTCTTCGACGTCTACTTTGGCCACGACTTCGGCGTCGAGATGCTGGAGATCGCGCGCTCGGCGGTCCGCATGCTCAACCGCGTGGGTGTCGAGCCGGTAGTGCTGACAGAGGAGCGTTGCTGCGGCCACGACCTGTTGTGGGGTGGTGACAAGGAGACTTTCCAGGCCCTGGCCGAGGCCAACACCGCGGCCTACAAGGCCAAAGGGGTCAAGCACATCCTCACCACTTGCGCCGAGTGCTGTCGCACCTGGGAGATCGACTACGCCGAGGCGGTGGAGAGCTATCAGCCCAAGGTCGAGCACCTGTCGGAGTTCCTGGCGCCCAAGCTGGGCAACGGCAAGCTCGCCTTTCGCGAGACCGACAACGGTGCCGTGACCTATCACGACGCCTGCCGGCTGGGACGACAGCTGGGGGTTTTCGATGCCCCGCGTCAGATGCTGGCGGCGGTTCCTGGAACCGAATTACATGAGATGGAGCGCTCGGGTCAGGATGCGCAGTGCTGTGGCACCCCCGGCTTTGTCTTCTGCAACGGTGTGTCTCGCGAGCTGCAGGCAAAGCGGCTGGCGAGCGCGGCGGCTACCGGGGCCACCAAGCTGGTGACCTCCTGCCCCAAATGCCTGATCCATTTTCATTGTGCGCAGACCGAAGACCGGCGCAACGAGAGATCGGCGCCGGTGATTGAAGTCCAGGATTTGACGGTCTATACGGCCAACATGCTGACGGTTCCCGAGGAGCCCACGACCGGTGCCTCAGAGCAGCCGCAGCCAACAGGAGAAGCCCTATGAGTGAGGAATCCCTACGCATCGGTGTCTTCGTCTGCGAGTGTGGACACAACATCGCGGGCACCGTCGACACGGAGGACGTGGCACGGTACTCCGAGCAGCTGCCCGATGTTGTGGCCGTGGTGCAGAACCGATACACCTGTGCGGATCCGGGTCAGAACGAGATCAAGTCAGCGATCGCCGAGCACAACCTGAACCGTGTGGTGATCGCCTCCTGCTCGCCGAAGATCCACGAGCCCACGTTTCGCCACTGTGTCGAGGATGCAGGCTTGAACCCCTATCTCATGGAGATGGCCAACATCCGCGAGCACTGCAGCTGGGTGCACATGCAGGACCGGGAGGGAGCGACAGCCAAAGCCAAGTATCTGGTGGCAAGCGCCGTCGGTCGGGCCCGGATGCTCGAGGCACAGGAGGAGATGACCTTTCCGGTCACCGATGCGTCGCTGGTCATCGGCGGCGGCGTAGCCGGTATCCAGGCGGCGCTGGAGCTGGCGGAAGGCGGTCACCAGGTCTACTTGGTTGAAAAGGAGGCATCCATTGGCGGGACGATGGCAGCGTTGGACAAGACGTTCCCGACAATGGATTGCTCTATATGAATTCTCGGCCCCAAAATGATGGATGCCGGTCGGCATCCCAAGATTGAGCTCCTAGTCGATTCCGAGGTCGAGAACGTCACCGGCTTTGTCGGCAACTACCGCGCCCAGGTGCGACGGCGGGCGCAGTACGTCAACACCGACGAGTGCACGGTTTGTGGGGAGTGCGAGAAGGTCTGCCCGGTGGTGGTGCCCGACGAGTACCAGGAAGGGCTCTCCTCGCGCAAGGCCATCTACATGCCCTTTCCCCAGGCCGTTCCCTCCTCCTACACGCTGAGCGCCGAGGATTGTCTCGGCTTCAACCCCATCGCCTGCGGCAAGTGCCTCGAGGTCTGCGACAAGAAGTGCATCAGCTACGACGTCCAGGACGAGGTCTTCGATCTCGAGGTGGGATCCATCATCGTGGCTACCGGGATGGAGGTCTACGACCCGCGCGAGAACGACGAGTACGGCTACACCAGCTTCCCCAACGTCATCACCAATATGGAGTTCGAGCGTCTGATCTGTGCCGGTGGGCCTACCGAAGGCGAGCTGGTACGCCCGTCCGACCGCAAGATCCCGATGCGCATCGGCTTTGTCCAGTGCGTGGGGTCGCGGTCTGCCACCCGTGGGGTGCCCTACTGCTCCAACTTCTGCTGCATGAACACGATCAAGCAGACGCTGCTCATGGCGGAGCACTACCCGGGAAGTGAGTCGATCGTCTATTACACGGACATCCGGGCCTTTGGCAAGGGCTTCGAGGATCTCTACCGCCGCAGCCGCGAGGAAGGGGTACGGTACCTCCGCGGGATGCCAGGGCACGTGCAAGAGGATCCGGAGACTCACGATCTTGTCGTCGATGTCGAGAACACGGTTACCGGGCGCCTGGAGCAGCACCGCCTGGACATGCTGGTGCTGGCCGTGGGGCTGGTGCCCCGCAAGTTCGAGGGCAACGGCAACGGCAAGCGCTCCATCGACGAGATCCTGAGTCTCTCACACACCTCCGACGGTTTTGTCATGGAGGCTCACCCCAAGCTCAAGCCGGTCGACGCCCCCACCCGCGGGGTCTACTTCGCCGGCTGCGTGGAAGCGCCCAAGGACGTCAAGGACACCGTGACCCAGGCGGGCGCGGCGTCGGGCCGCGCCTCGAATCTGCTCTCTGCCGGGGAGGTAAAGATCGAAGCCATCACCGCGTTGGTCAACACCGAGCTCTGTTCGCAGTGCAAGATCTGCGCAAACGTCTGTCCATTCAACGCCATCGAGGCGGCGGACAAGAAGGCCAACAAATTTCCCAATTTCATCGAGGCGGCCTGCGCCGGCTGTGGCACCTGTGCCGCCGAGTGTCCTTTCGACGCGATCACCATGCGGCACTTCGACGACCAGCAGATCACGGCCCAGATCGACGCCGTCCTGGCGGACGATCGGATGGAGAAGGTCGTCACTTTCGCCTGTAATTGGTGCTCCTATGCCGGTGGCGACACCGCCGGGACGGCCCGCCTTCAGTATCCGGCATCGACACGCCTGATCCGTACCATGTG
>JBAUDS010000262.1:0-2525 GCA_049678185.1 Thermoanaerobaculia bacterium | reverse complement strand
GCCCGGTGTCGAGCGAGCTACCGGTCGCCGATGGTGGCCGATGACAGCCGGCCTCGCGGGAATGTTGTTCCTCTCCATCGGCGGCTTCGTTCTGTGGCGGAGCCAAGCGCCGTCGACACCGGAAGCCACTCCGCCCACTGGATCTGAATACACCCCTCCCGAGCGCAAAGTGATCGTGGTCTTGCCCTTCGAGAACCTCGGCCCGCCCGAGGACGATTACTTTGCCGCCGGGATGACCGAAGAGCTCACCAGCCGCCTCGCAGCTGTGAGCGGCCTGGCTGTCATCTCTCGCACCAGCGCCGTCCAGTACGACCGCACTGGTAAAGCCTTGACAGAGATCGGGGGAGACCTCGGTGTCGATTTTGTCCTCGAGGGCACGGTGCGTTGGAGTCGCCCGGAGGAAGGTCCAAGCCGCGTGCTGGTAACACCGCAGCTCATTCGCGTCGCCGACGACATCCATCTGTGGAGCGACCGCTACGATCGAGAGCTCGACGATATCTTTGGCGTCCAAGCCGAGGTGGCGCAGCAGGTCATTGCCAACCTCGAGATCACACTGCTCTCGCCGGAGAAGCAGCGACTGGAGACGCGGCCGACCGACAACATGGAGGCCTATGAGGCTTTTCTGCGGGGGTTGGAAAACATCAGTCACACCGGTGGCATTCCAGATCAGGATTGGGCAGCAGCGGTAACCATGTTCGAGCGGGCGGTCGAGCTCGATCCGGAGTTCGCCTTGGCCCATGCTCGACTCGCGTGGGCGAGAGCCGGTGGGCTGTGGTCTCGATTCGGCCCCGAGACCGAGACCGGTTGGGATGTCGCCCGCCAGGCTGCCGAGCGGGCGCTCGAGCTCCGGCCTGACCTGCCGGAAGCCCATGCGGCCCTAGGACGCATTTACTACTGGGCCGACAGAGATTACGATCGCGCGCTCGAACACCTCACCGTCGCGGTCAAAGGCCGGCCGAATGACTCGGATGTCAGTGTCATGATCGGTGCCATCTATCGGCGGATGGGGGAATGGGAGAAGGCGGTGGAGGTGTATCAGCAGACCGCGAAGCTCGACCCCCAGTCGGTAGTTGTGGCCTTGGGCCTCGGGATCACGTTTCATTGGCTACGGCGATACGAGGAGGCCGATCAAGCGCTCGCTCGGGGTATCGCGCTCAATGCGGACTCGTTTCAGGCCAACGGTCTTAGATCGGTTATGCGAATTGCCTGGACAGGTGACCTCCGAGGTTCGCGGGCGGACTTGGAGCGGATTCCCCCCCCGCCGGATCCCTTGTGGTACGAGTGTTCTTGGTATCGGCAGCTATGGCTCGAAAGGGACTACAAGGCCCTATTGGAGCGGATCTCGACGTCCAGCGTGATCGCCGGGGCAGGGTGTATAGGCAGCGTGTACTCCCGGTTGTATGAAGGCGCGGTCTACAAGGCGTTGGGAGACTTGGATCGGGCCGGCACGGCTTACGAGAAGGCGCGGGCCGAGCTCGAAGACGCGATTACCGAGCACCCCGGCAACCCCGACGTCGGACTCGCACTTGCCGAGGCCTACGCCGGGCTCGGGCAAAAAGATGACGCTATCCGAGAAGGGATGCAGGCGGTCGCCGCCGTGCCCCTCTCGATGGATGCCCTGCATGGAGCCGACTTGCGGTGGAGCCTGACCCACGTCTATCTGATGGTGGGTGAGCACGACACCGCCCTCGATCTGATCGAGGATCTGCTGTCGATTCCGTCCCAGGTTTCCGTCCCGTGGTTGCAAGTCGATCCCACTTGGGACCCGGTTCGGGATCACCCACGGTTTCAACAGCTGCTGGTGAAGCATCGAGAGGCGGGGTAGGGCGGGGTCGGTGGCCTCAGACTATTCGCTCGCGGATCTTTGCCGACAGGATATCCATTATCCAGACGGTGATGGCGATCAGCAGTACCAGGGTGCCGACCTCGCCCCACTGGCCGAGATCGACCCGTGGCTTCAAGATGTAGCCGATGCCGCCGCCACCGACAAAACCGATGATGGTCGACATGCGGACGTTGATGTCCCAGCGGTAGATGGTGAAGGAGAGGAAGGGCGGGATGACCTGTGGCACCACCCCGTAGCGCAGCACCTGGATGGCCGAGGCACCGGTGGCGGTGATCGCCTCCACCGGCCCGGGGTCGATGCTCTCCACCTGCTCGGAGTAGAGCTTGATCAGCGCTGCCACTGAGTGCACCCAGAGGGCGAGAACCCCTGCAAACGGCCCGATGCCGACCCAGGAGATAAAGATCAGCGCCCAGACCAGCGGCTCGACCGCGCGGGTAAAGTTCATCCCCGCCCGTACCAGGGTGTAGGCCAGGCGGGAGAGGCAGTTGCGCCGGGTGAGATTGCGCGCCGCCAGGAACGAGAGGACAAAGGCAAAGGGGATGGCAAAGGCGGTGGCCATAAAGGCCAAGAAGATCGTCTGCACCAGCAGCACCAGCCCCTGCTGCAGGATCTCCCCCGAGGGGTGGAGCAGACCCCGGAGGATGTCCGAGGCCTTGGAGAACTTGGTCAGAAAGGTGAC
>JBAUDS010000261.1:0-5511 GCA_049678185.1 Thermoanaerobaculia bacterium | reverse complement strand
CTGGTGAATCGTCTTGTCGGTATCGGCGTAGCGCAGGGCGCTATTACGCGAGATCACACCGAGCTCGCTCACCGAGCCCAGGCGACTGGTGATCTCTTCGGTGATGCCGGCGGCGAAGTAGGCTTCCTCCTCCGACCCCAGGTTCTCGAAGGGCAGCACAACGATCATCTGTCGCTCGGCGGCAGCCTCGCTTGACGTCTGGTCCTCGGTTGCGACCGCGGGTGCCTCGTCCCGGCCCTGCATGAGCCACAACACACCTGCCGCCACGACCACCAGCAGCACTGCGGCTGCCAGGGGAAGCCAGCGGCGGATCTGCGGGGGCGGCGCGGCAGCGGCCATCGTACCGCTGGGGGGTAGCTCGCCCGACTCCACCTCCTGGCGCAGTCCCTCGAGCTCGTTACGCACGTCCTTCGCCGCCTGGAAGCGACGTTCGGGGTCCTTCTCCAGACAATGGCGGATGATCCGCCCCAGATGCCGAGGCATCTCCATCTTCAGGTCGGTCACCGAGTCCGGCGTGTCCCGCAGGATCGCCGACACGAGATCGGCCGATGTCTCACCCTTGAAGGGCCGGCTGCCCGTGGCCATCTCGTAGAAGAGGATGCCCAGGGAGAAGATGTCGGACCGGTGGTCGACATTCTTGCCTTGTACCTGCTCCGGTGACATGTAGGGAGCGGTGCCGACGGCGAGGCCTTCACGGGTCGCAAGCTGGGTCTCTTCCTCCCCCGCCGAGGCCTCGGCCAACAATTTCGCCAGACCGAAATCCAGCACCCGCACCCGGCCGTCGTCGCCCACCATGATATTTCCGGGCTTGAGGTCCCGATGGGTGATCCCCTTCTCGTGAGCGACGCTCAGCGCGTCGGCGATCGGAGTGGCCAGCTCGAAGAAGCGGTCGAGCTTTAGACCTTTTGCCGGCACGAGGTCGGCGAGCGTCTTGCCCTCGACCAGCTCCATGGTGAGGAAATGGACGCCTTCGACCTCCTCCACAGAGTAGATGGTGACGATGTTCGGGTGATTGAGGGCGGCCACCGCCCGCGCCTCTCGCCTGAAGCGCTCCAGGCGCTCGGGATCCGAGGCCATATCCTCCGGCAGCACTTTCAGCGCCACCTTGCGGCGCAGCTTCGTGTCCTCGGCGAGATAGACCTCGCCCATGCCACCCGCACCCAGCTTTTCCAGAATCCGATAATGGGAGATAGTCTGGCCGATCAACCCGAGTTCCTTCCTTTTTGACTCACCTTTAGCGAAGAGCAGCCAATTCTACACCCCAGCTGGCTGGGCCTGCAGGGAGCGGCAGCCTACACCGCTTCCGCCGCGCGCCTGGGGGTAGGTGGCCGGTATCCACGGCGACTGACGGCTGACGGCTTTTCTAGGTCTGCGGCTCCGGTGTCCCGAGAATCTTCTGACACTTTCTCCGTCTGGGGCCCGGCGAAGGTGTAGTATTGGGCATCTCAAGAATGGTTGATGAGTCGCGGCGCACCGCGCGTCGTCGCGGGCGAGCTCAGCGAGTCAAGGCATCCCACGAGGCAGGTGGTAGGTCGTCATGATCGGTCAGCATGTCAGTCACTACAAGATCGTCGATAAGCTCGGCGGCGGCGGCATGGGTGTCGTCTACGAGGCGGAGGACCTGTCGCTCAGCCGCCACGTGGCGATCAAGTTCCTGCCTCCTGAGCTGGCCTCGGACACGATGGCCCTCGAGCGCTTCCAACGTGAGGCGCGTGCTGCCTCGGCCCTCAATCACCCTTACATATGCACCATTCATGAGATCGGTGAGCACGAGGGCCGGCCGTTCCTGGTGATGGAACGACTCGAGGGCAAAACCCTCAAGTACGAGATCGGCGAGACCAGCCTGCCCAATGACCGCGTGATCGAATTCGGCATCCAACTCGCCGACGCCCTCGACGCAGCACACTCGAAAGGCATCGTCCACCGGGACATCAAGCCCGCCAACATCTTCATCACCGAGCGTGGCGACGCCAAGGTGCTCGACTTTGGACTCGCCAAGCTCCAGGTCGAGCGTTCCGCCGGCTCGGAGATGCCGACCGAGCGCGCCGAGGACTCGCTGACATCGGCGGGCTCAACGCTTGGCACCGTCGCCTACATGAGCCCGGAGCAGGCGCGCGGCGAGTCGCTCGACGCCCGCACCGACCTGTTCTCGCTCGGTGTCGTCCTCTACCAGATGACCACCGGCGCCCAACCCTTCCAGGGCGAGACCTCCGCAACGGTCTTCGGGGAGATCCTCCACGGCGCACCGACGCCGCCCTCGCGCCGAAACCCCGACATGCCACCCAAGCTCGAGGAAGTCATCAGCAGGTTGCTCGAGAAGGATCGCGACCTGCGCTATCAGAGCGCCCGCGACCTGCTGGCGGATCTCAAGCGCCTGCAGCGCGACGTCAGCGGCAGCGAGTCCGTGCCGGCGATGTCGGGCTCGTTCGCAGCGGCGCCAGCGGCGGCCGCCGCGAAAGCCTCGTCCAGCTTCAAACCCTGGATGGGCATAGCCGCGGCGATCGTCGTGCTGGCGGCCGTCGGGTTCTTCTGGATGAACCGTGACGGGAGTACGCCCGAGACCGCGGTCGACGCGCCCACCTCGACGCCCACGACCCCAGCCGCGGCAGCGGCGTCGACTGCCGGCCCATCCATCGCCGTTCTTCCCTTCGCCGACCGCAGTCCCGAGAAGGACCAGGAGTACTTCACCGACGGCCTCACCGAAGAGCTCATCAACGCCCTGGCCCGGATACCCGAGCTACGGGTGGCTGGCCGGACCTCATCCTTCAAGTTCAAGGGGCAGAACGAGGATCTGAAGTCGATCGGTGAGCAGCTCAACGTCACGACGATTCTCGATGGCAGCGTTCGCAAAGCCGGCGACCAGCTCCGCATCAGTGCCCAGCTGGTGAACGCGGAAGATGGCTTCCAGCTCTGGGGTGAGACCTACAATCGGACGCTCGATGACATTTTCGCCGTTCAGGACGAGATCGCCGACGCGGTGGCTTCGGCTCTCGAAGTGACGCTGCTCGGCGAGAAGCAGTCCTCTTTGGGAACGGGCAGCGCCGAGGCGTTCAATCTTCTTCTGCGGGCGCGTTTCCTGCTCGAGACGGGATCTCCAGAAGAGCGAGAAACGGCCTCAGAGCTGCTGCAACAGGCTCTGGACATCGACATCAGCTATCCGGCGCTCTGGGCGGAGCTCGGCCTCGTGCACATGTGGCGGGCGTTTACTTCGGATACCCGCGAAGGCGAAGTCTCTGGCATGGCGGACGCCAAGAGGGCGCTCGAAAGGGCGCTGGAGCTCGATCCCGACCTCGCCGAGGCTCACTCGCGCCTCGGTTGGATCGCCGGCCAGGAACTTGATTTCGGAACGGCGCTGGAGGCCACGGAACGAGCCCTCGCCCTGGCACCCAACAGCAACGTCGTGCGGGGCAATGCCTCGACGATCTACGGCACTTTCGGTCGCCTGGCTGAGAGCATCGCTCTGCTCGAGGCAGTCCTCGAAAGCGACCCGTTGGACCTGAGCATGTATCAGAACCTCGCCGCCGCCTACGGGGTGGCGGGCCGGTTCGACGACGCCGAACAAACGCTGCGCAAGCTGCTCGAGCTGAGCGACGACTACTACACGGCCCAGGGACAGCTGGGCAGAGTGCTCCTGCTGCAAGGAAAACCTGCGTCGGCTATGGATCTGTTCGAGCGCGAGAGGGATCCGAGGAACCGTCGTTTCGGCATGGTACTGGCCCACTACGCGCTGGGAGACAAGGCTGCCTCGGACCAGCTTCTCGACGAGCTCAAGCGGGAGTTCGGTGACGATGCAGCCTGGGAGTACGCCGGGGTCCACGCCTATCGAAACGAGCTGGACGAAGCGTTCCATTGGATCGATATCGCGCTCGAGAACAAGAGCAGCGGCCTGTCCGGAGCCAAGCAGAGCCAGCTCCTGAACAACCTCCGCGACGACCCTCGCTACGACCAACTACTCCAGAAGCTCGGGTTGCCGGATTAGGGTCGCGACCGAACCTGGCTCGGTACTCAATAGTGATACCGCGCTTGGAGGAAGTCGATCCGGCTTTCGCGAACCAGGTAGACCAGGCGGTGCTCCTGGGTGATGCGGCGGGACCAGCACCCCTCGAGGTAGAACTTGAGCGGCTCGGGCTTGCCGAGGCCCTGGACAGGGTCGCGGAGGACCGCTTCGACGAGGTCGAGGACGCGGACGGCTATCTTCCGGTCAGGGCGTATCCAGTGGCGAAGGTCGTCGCGGAATTCCGGGTGGAAGACCGCGGCTCGCGTGCCCAGGGTTGGGACGCGCCTATCCTTTTTCCCCAAACTCGAGCTCCCGCCGGAGATCCTCGACAGAGTTGGGCTCGAGCTCGGAGGCCAGAGCGCGCTCGAGAGCCGTCAGCAGTCGACGGACATTCGCGGGAGACCGCAGCAGGTGAGCCGTCTCCGCGAGGCTTTCGAGCTCGTCCTCGGAGATCAGAGCCACGTTCTCGGCGCTCCGGCGCTCGATGATGTAGGGCTCCCGGGTCTCTGCGACCTCGTCACATATCTTGGCCAGATGGGCCCGAGCCTGGGTGTAGGTCGTGCGTTTCGGCACCTGTATCTCCTGTACAGGTATACTGTACAGGAAAACTCCCAAGACCTCAAGGTCAAGATCGAACTCGTAGGTGGCTGGGAGCAATAGGAAATGGAGGTCCCAACGAAAGGAGGGGGCACTGACGACCACCTACTGTCGGCTGGTGACCTACGACCGATGACTGATGACTATTCTTAGTCTGCGGCGCCGGTGTCCCGGTATTCCGCTCGCTGAATCAGATCGGTCTCTTTGCACTCGTGCTCGGCGAGTTGATCGAGGACCGCGATGACCCGGCGGCGGAGCTGGGGATCCTCGGGCTTTTCTCCCTCGGAGTAGGAGAGCGCGTCGACCATGATGTTGCGCACCGCCTTGAGCATCTGTGGGTGCTCCGAGACGACCTCGTCGATCCGGTCCGCAAACCGCGGATGCGCGACCGACAGCTCCTCGACCATCCCACCCTCTTCCTCGAAGCGGAAGTGGCGGAAGAGCTCGTCGTGGAGCGTGACGAGCCGCTTGGAGAGCTCGGACGACCAGGTGTGGGCACCCTTCTCTCCAATCTTTGGCCGTGGCACCTCGAGAAAGGACTTCAGGTCGCAAATAAGCTCTCTGAGGTGCTCGTGCTCCTCGAGCACCTGGGCTACCCACTGATCGGTCATGGTTTCTGGCATCGGTTCTCCCTCCTTACTGGACTGGCTGCTGTTCCGCTCTGCTGGCAGCTGCCGCCGGGGTTTCTAGTCGAACACTGTTGCTGCCACACTTGGGACAGGTGCGCTCGACGACCAATTTGGGGTCGTGTTCCATGGGAAACCGTGCCTGACAGCGGAGGCAGTAGAACGTCTTCTTCTTTGTTGCCATGACTTGTTGTCTCCTCCTTCCGGATCTCGGCACCTACTCAGGCGGCCGAGCGTAGCAGTCCGTAGTAGAAGTCCCGTGGGTCGCGCGCCAGGGATCTGCGGTCGCAG
>JBAUDS010000260.1:0-1965 GCA_049678185.1 Thermoanaerobaculia bacterium | reverse complement strand
GTACAAAGGACCGCGGATTCCGAGGTGATGGAGAGTGAGTACTTCGTCGAGACCTTCGCGGACCGAGCTCGCTGCCCCTGGGTGGGGCTCCTCCAGCTGCTTCGCGAGCCGCAGCAATTGTTGTTTTGCCTTTTTGGCGGTGTCTTCGTTCAAGGCTCGTCGCACCATTTGCCGAACCCAGGGCCGTTTGTGCCCCGGCAGGTGATCGAGGATGTTTTTGAGCTTGTGGACGTGGCATCGGTGGGTCAACGCCCAGCCGCCAAAGGTCGTGCGGATGGCACTTCGAATCCCGCGACCTCCATCGACAACGAAGAGCCTGGCCCGTTCCACGACCAGTCCACGGTCGATCAGATTCCGAAAGAGGCTCAAACACACCTGTGAACTCTCCGTTGTTCCCTCGACAACTCCCAGCACATGCTTGTGTCCGTCTGCGTCGATCCCGAGCGCAACCAGGAGCAAATGGCCGCCCAGCCCAGTACCGTCGACCATGATCACCGGAAGATCCAAATCCCCAAGGGGCCGTGAAAGGAATGCCTTTACCTGCTCCTTGGTCCGTGCCACAAACATCCGCGACACGCTGCTCCGGCTCTCAGAAGATGTCTTCACCTCAGCCGGCGCTGCCTCGAGACTCCGGCTGTACTTCCGTGTGGTCACGCCAGCCACGATCTGCTCCATCACTCGTTCCTCAAGCGGATCTGTCGCTGATGTCTCCCGCCACGTCTCCAGCTCGACCTCCTTACCGTCAAGGCTCCGCACCCGCGGCTTCGGCACCGAGATCTTGCGTCCCCCAAACACCAGCCTGCCTTCGTCGTATCCGTGGCGATACGCTCGTCGTTCTCCGATATGCGCGTACCGTGGCCCGCACAGCAACTCCCTCTCTTCTTCCAGAAGCTCCAGGAATATCCGATACCCCGCATCCAGCACGAAACCACGGAGATCGCCCCGGAGAGCTTCAAGGGTCGCCGTCAGGCCGTCCCTCCTCCTCGCCAACTCCTCTCCAGAAAAATCCTGCTCTTCACTCTTTGGTGTTTCTCTGACATCCTTGCCCATGACGGTGGTCCTCCCTTTCTTGGGTTTTGTTTCACCCCGATCTTGGTCGGGGCAAGGACCACCGTCAACTTTCTACGGAAGCTGGGACATCGCCTCTAGCGGGCACTATGCTGAGGTTCAGTTCTTAACTCTTAACCCTTAACTCGATCATTTCACCGGGTAATAGACTTCCGTCTTCAGCTCCCCCTCGGGGGTGTTGCCCGGGTCGCTGATAAACACGTCCCAGCTGCGGCCGTTGGCCTCGAGATTGTGGGCGACGATGAAGGCGTCGATGATGGCGTAGGTTTCCTCGAGCATGGTGTAGGGGCCGACATGTACCGCTATGACGACCCGGCCGCCATAGGTCTCACCCATGCGGACCGGCGAGTCGGGACCGGCGCCGCGAGCCGGGATGCCGCTGACCGGAATGCCGGCATCGAATCCATAGCCGCGCTCGTCCCAGTAGTTGTTGATCGCGATCGGCTGTCCATCGATCTGAAGTCCGTTGGCAGAGATGAACATCGCGACGCGGCCATAGGCCGCTCCGAGGGCCGCGCCGATGTCGTTGACTTCGCTGCTGGAGCTGCCGGTGAAATAGGCGATCGTCGTTGACGGCACTTCGGTGATGCCGATCTCGAGGCCCGACCAGTCCACCTTCGGGAGCGCCTCGGCAATCCGTTTGAGATTGGCCAGCCCCTGGGCGTAGAGGGGTCCGAGCTGGCGATCGAGCAACAGCCCCCAGTAGCGGCCGAGGAGGTTGAGCCCGAAGTCGGTGTCGAATGCCCAGGTGAGGTTGGTGCCGTCTTCCTCGGGGCGGAGAAGGTAGGCTGCCTGGGCGGTGCCCTGGGGGCCGAGGTCGAGCTCGATGTCGACCCGTTCATACGGTGTGCTGGCGACGACCGTTTGGCTTCCCACTTCCGGACTCGGCTCGGTCAC
>JBAUDS010000259.1:0-2941 GCA_049678185.1 Thermoanaerobaculia bacterium | reverse complement strand
GTGTAGGCCGGGTTTTGGGTGGCGGCGGTTTGAGGCGGCTGGCGTTGACAGTATAGGCTATAGAGAGCTATACTGCAACACGCTATCAATGCGCCATTCAGCAACCCTCTTGACAAGGATCGCCTGAGGAGCTCGCGATGGCCCGGATCCCAGACGCAGAGCTCGAACAGCTAAAGCGGCAGGTTAGCGTCGAGCGGCTGGCTGAGGCCCGCGGGGTGGAGCTCAAGCGGCACGGCAAGGACCTTTTGGGCTTGTGTCCCTTCCACGACGACCACGAGCCGTCACTGGTGATTTCACCGGAGAAGAACCTCTGGCACTGCCTGGGGGCGTGTCGTCAGGGGGGCTCGGTGATCGACTGGGTGATGAAGGCCGAAGGGGTGAGCTTCCGGCACGCGGTCGAGCTCTTGCGCAAGGACTTCTCCCTCGCGGCGGTTTCTCGCGGCAAGCCTCCAAAGCACTCCTCGGTGCCGAAGCTGCCGTTGCCGGTCGAGCTCGAGGCCGAGGAGGCAGAGCGTCTGGCCCAGGTCGTGGGCTATTACCACGAGACTCTCAAGGAGAGCCCCGAGGCCTTGGATTATCTTAGAAGCCGGGGCCTCGAGGATCCCGAGCTCATCGACCGCTTCCAGCTCGGCTACGCCAACCGGACGCTGGGCTATCGTCTCCCGTCCCGGGACGGGAAGGCCGGCCAGGAGCTCCGGCAGCGACTCCAGAGAATCGGCATTCTGCGTCAGAGCGGCCACGAGCACTTCAACGGCTCACTGGTCATTCCGGTCTTCGACCGTGAAGGCCGAGTGGTCGAGGTCTACGGCCGGAAGATCCGGCGGGATTTGAGGAAGGGTACTCCCTGGCATCTCTATCTGCCGGGGCCCCACCGCGGGGTCTTCAACCTTGACGCCCTGGCCACCTCGAAGGAAGTGATCCTCTGCGAGTCGCTGATCGACGCTCTGACCTTCTGGTCGGCCGGTTTTCGGAATGTCACCACGAGCTATGGCATCGAAGGCTTTACTCGAGAGCACGAGGAGGCCTTCGAGGCGTATGGCATCGAGCGGCTCCTCATCGCCTACGACCGGGACGAGGGAGGCGATCGCGCCGCCAAGGCCCTGGCCGAAAAGCTCTTCGCCCGAGGGATCGCTTGTTTTCGGGTTGAGTTTCCGCGTGGCATGGACGCCAACGAGTTTGCGTGCAAGGTCTTGCCGGCAGACAAGAGCCTCGATCTGGTCTTGCGCAAAGCTGTCTGGATGGGGGAGGGCGAGCCACCCGAACAAAAGCCCCTTGTCCCGGAAGCAGCTAAGGAAGAAAAGGATGGGCCGACCCCGATCGACCCGGAGACCGAGGGCGTGGCGTCCGCGGAGCCCTCATCTCTTCCTTTAGTCGCTCGAGATTCTCCAGCAGCGCTGGTGCCGACCTCGCCACAACCTGAGCTCTCGGTCGAGGTCAAGCCCCAGGAGGTGGTCTTGCCCGTCGGCGATCGCCGCTACCGGGTGCGGGGTTTGGAGCGCAACCTCTCCTACGACGTCTTGAAGGTGAATCTGCTGGCCTCTCGCCGGGAGGGTTTTCACGTCGATACCTTGGATCTCTACTCGGCGCGTCATCGCGGCCAGTTTGTGAAGCAAGCAGCCGTGGAGCTCGGGGTCGAGTCCAAGGTGGTCAAGCGCGACCTGGGACGAGTGCTGCTCGCGCTCGAGGAGCTCCAAGACGATCAGATCCAGAAAGCACTGGCCCCGAAGGAGGCGACCCCCGTCGAGCTTTCGGAGACCGAGCGCCGGGAGGCTATGAAGCTTCTGCGCGATCCCAAGCTTCTCGAGCGGATCCTCGCCGACTTCGAGTCCTGCGGAATCGTCGGCGAAGAGACCAACAAGCTCACCGGGTACCTCGCCGCCGTCAGCCGCAAGCTCGATCGCCCCTTGGCGGTCATCGTCCAGTCCTCCTCGGCGGCAGGTAAGTCCGTCTTGATGGAGGCGATCTTGGAGCTCGTGCCACCGGAAGAGAAGGTGGCCTACTCAGCGATGACCGGGCAGTCGCTCTTTTATCTCGGCGAGGCCGATCTCCGGCACAAGGTCCTGGCCATTGCCGAAGAGGAAGGCGCCGAGCGGGCCTCGTACGCCTTGAAGCTTCTCCAGAGCGAAGGAGAGCTCACCATCGCCTCGACGGGCAAGGACCCTCAGACGGGTAGGCTCATCACCCACGAGTACCGGGTCGAGGGTCCGGTGGCGATCTTTTTGACCACCACCGCGATCGACGTCGACGAGGAGCTTCTGAACCGATGTCTCGTCTTGACGGTGGACGAAGACCGCGAGCAGACACGAGCGATCCATCGCCGCCAGCGTGGCGAGAGGACACTCGAGGGGCTCGTGGCGGGGGAGGATCGACGGCGGATTCTCCGGTGTCATCAAAACGCCCAGCGACTCTTGCGGCCTCTTCCCGTCGTCAACCCCTACGCCGAGCGCCTCACCTTTCTCGACACCCAGATCCGCACCCGGCGGGATCACGAGAAGTACCTGGCGCTGATCGACACGATCGCTCTTCTGCACCAGCACCAGCGGGAGGTGAAACAGATCGAGCGGCACGGCAAAGCCCTCGAGTACCTGGAGGTCGAGCTCTCGGACATCGAGACCGCCAACCGTCTGACCCACGAGGTGCTGGGTCGCTCCTTGGACGAGCTGCCACCTCAGACACGGCGGTTTCTCGGGGTGCTCGACGAGATGGTGAGGCGAGTGTGTGAGGAACAGGCGATCGAGCGCGAGGACTTTCGCTTCATGCGACGGGAGATCTGCCAAGCGACGGCGTGGTCCTACCACCAGGTGCGGGTCCATCTCGATCGTCTGGTCGAGCTCGAGTACGTGCTCGTCCACCGCGGTGGCCGCGGTCAGAGCTTCGTCTACGAGCTCGTCTACGACGGCCAGGGCGAGGACGGTCAGCCGTTTCTCGCCGGTCTTCTCGA
>JBAUDS010000258.1:0-3458 GCA_049678185.1 Thermoanaerobaculia bacterium | reverse complement strand
GCCACCGGCCCGTGATGGCCTACCCTGTCGAGACCGTGGGCTGCCAGATTCTGGATGAAGCGGACGTGGGGCTCGAAGGGATTGCTGTGGGGATCCTGGTAAGCCCCCTGATAGGCCGTGCGGTTGTAGGGCTGGGGGTTGGCGCGCTCCCAGGCGAGAATCTCCTCTTCGTCGACCCAGATCCCCCCCTCTTCGACCCAGGAGGAGAACTTGTGCAGACACTCTTTCGGGTTGTAGGAGCTGACCCCGGTGTCGAGCCGATAGTCCCAGTTGTGTACGCCGCAGATCAGGTCGTTTCCACGCACGACACCGTCGGCCATCAGCGCCCCGCGGTGGAGACACCGCCCATAGAGGACCGAGAGCTGGTCGTCGAAGCGGACCACCACCAGATCGACGTTGCCAACCAGGGCAGGGGCCGGTCGACGGTCTTCGAGCTCGTCCCACCCGGCTATCCGGATCTTCTTCATATCTGATTTCTTGCCTCTCGAGGACAGGCGGCGATCCTAACACGCAGACTCGGCCACCTCGGACCCTGTAACCTTTTCGCCCTGCAATGCGTCCATCCAAACAGGCGATGGGGTTCGAGGCGACGATCAGGGAGCATCAACGCCGGGTTTTCTCATATGCCCATTACTTTCTCGGCAACCCAGAGGAGGCGGAGGACGTGGCCCAGGAGGTGTTTTTGAGATTGTGGCGTCACTGGCAGTCGGTCGACGCCGACCGAGTCGGCAGCTGGCTGCTGCGGGTGACCCGCAACGCCTGCTACGACCAGCTGCGTAAGCGGCGGTCGACGGCCAAGATGATCCATCCGGAAGCCGGGAGCGAGTCGGTGGAAAGTGCGCGGACCAACGACCCCGACCCCGAATCGGTTGCCGCCGGCTCGGACTTTCGGCGCCACCTCTTGACGGCGCTGCGTCGGCTCGACGAGCCTCAGCGCAGTGTCCTCATCCTGCGCGAAATCCAGGGCCTCAAATACACCGAGATCAGTGATGCTCTCGAGCTGCCCTTGAATACGGTTCGGGTCTACCTCCACCGCGGACGCAAGAAGCTGCGAGAGCAGCTCAAGGAGAGCTTCGGCTATGTCGAAACGGCCTGACATATCGGACTGCCCACAGACCCTGGAGCGGCTGGAGGCTTTCGCCGACGGTGACCTGTCCGCGGATGTGCGCTCCGAAGTGGCCTCCCACCTGGCCGATTGTTCGAATTGCGCGAGGGAGCACGAGCTGATTCTCGCCATCCAGGGTGAGCTCCACTCGATGCCCGAGCTGGACATGCCGTCGGCGGCGGTGGCCAAAGTCCTCGAACAGACCGCCGAGCCGAGTTGGCTCGACCGGACCCGCGAGGCCATCCACACCTCCTGGCTCCGGCCACAGTGGGTCGGGGCTACTGTTGCCGCTGTTCTGATCGCCCTCGTCGGAGTTGCTCTGCTGCTTCGTCCTGCTCCCACACCACCACTCACAACCGATCCCGTCGTGGCCCAGGCCGTGCTCCAGGCCCGTTACGCCCTGGCGCTGGTCGGCAGTGTCAACCACCGGGCCGGGCTCGAGCTCCGCGACGAGGTGCTGAGAAAGAGACTGGTGGAGCCGACCGCCCGTGGTCTCACCCAGTCATTCGAGCGGGCTCTCGATTCGGTGCCAATTGCGCCAGAGGCTACCGACCAACCAGCCGCTGAGACGACGAGGAGACAGACATGAAGAAGAGACTCCTTGCCACCTTGCTCCTGGTCCTGGGACTGATCGCAGCTCCCACCCAGGCCCAGTCGACGTTGGAGGAGCACCCCGGATACTTTCCTCTCGACGAGTTGGAAATCCTCCCCCGCGACAAGCTGAGCATCGAGATCAATCTGCGAAATCCCCTGCTCAAGATGGTGGCGCTTGCGGCCGACGATGATCCGGAACTTGTCGGCATCATCTCCGGTCTCGAGGGAATCCGGGTGATGATCGGACCGGTCAAGGGGTTGGACCTCGTTGCCGTGCGGGCCGATATTCGCAGCGCCACCGAGCGCCTCGACCGGCAGGGCTGGCAATCGATCATCCGGGTGCGTGAGGACGATGAGGAGATCTACTTCTACGCCATGGAGAAGGGTGGCGAAATCAACGGTCTGACTGTCTTGATGCTCGACGAAGAAGAGGCGACGCTTATCAATCTCGTCGGCACCATCCATCCCGAAGATCTGGCCGGGCTCGGCCGCGGTCTCGATTTGCCCCAGCTCGAACGTGCAGTCACCGCACCCGACGAGGAGAAGCCATGATCCGACACTCATCCACGCGACTCCTGTCCCTTCTCCTGGGGGTGGTCCTCCTCCCCGTCCTGCTCAGCGGTTGCAAGGACTCCCCGTCGGTCGCTTCAGTGCGCTGGGAGCTGGAGCAGCAGCTACCAGGCGTCCGCTTCGAGCGCGAGTCCCACATCCGCCTCGGCCGGCTCACCATGGCTCTGGCCAAACCCATCGTCCGCTGGGCACTGGATGAAGACGACGAAGCCCGAGCCATCGTCACCAACATCAAGCGGGTCGATGTGGGTGTCTACCGGGTAGTCTCACTGCCCGATCTCGGCGAGCTCGATCTCGAACCTCGTTTCGAGCAACGCCTGGCCGCCAATGGCTGGACCATGGTGGTGCGGCAAAACGAGGAAGACGAACGGACCTGGGTCTTTACCCGCGAGGACAAGGAGGGAAAGATCCGAGGCCTCTTTGTCGCCACCCTCGATGCCGATGAGCTCACTCTGGTCAGTATCGACGGCCGTCTGGACCGGGTGATCGCCGCGGCCCTAGCCGACGACCCCGGAGAGCTGGTCGAGATCCTCGGGAGCTGACCGACGAAACGGCCGGTCTCCGTGCCGACCGATAATCGTCGCTACCAGGGCGGCCTTTGGGGCCCGGGCTTCCCCCACCCACCCCGGCCGGCGCAGAGACCGGCCGCTTCGATTCCAGATACGATGGATGGGTTGAAGGATGTCCGGACCCAGGATCAGCCCGTGTGTTGTCAGCGTTACCTTCTGCTTGCACTGCCCCTGCTTCTGGTTCTTGCCTGCAAACCTTTGGTCGAACAGACAGAGGAGGTCGCCAGCGTGACTGTCCAGGCTTCGCGTGACCTGCTTGCAGCTCACGTCGAGACGCTTGCCGGTGAGATCGGTGAGCGCAATGTCTTTCTGCCGGACGCGCTCCAGGCCGCTGCTGACTACATCGAGTCGGAGTGGCGGCGACAGGGCTACGAGGTCGAGCGCCAGTGGTACAAAACGCACGGCGTCGAATGCGCCAACCTGGAGGTGACCCGCGCGGGAACAGAGGCACCGGAAGAGATCCTTCTGGTCGGCGCCCACTACGATTCGGTCCACGGCAGCCCCGGTGCCAACGACAACGGCACTGGTGTGGCCGCTCTGCTCGAGCTGTCGCGGATGTTTATCGAGGTCGAGCCGGAGATCAGCGTCCGCTTTGTCGCCTTTGTCAACGAGGAGCCACC
>JBAUDS010000257.1:0-4541 GCA_049678185.1 Thermoanaerobaculia bacterium | reverse complement strand
CCGTCAGGGGCTTGTCCAGGCCGATGACACCGCCACCCATAATGAAGAGCCGGAAATCGATGTCGCCGTGGGTCTGGAGGAGTGCCTCGAAGAGGTGCCCGCCCTTGGCGTCACCGGTGTGGGCCCTGGCCACGACCTCGAGCTCTTCGGCCGCCTGGGCGAGCCGCTCTTGGGCCGCTTGGGCGGCGGTCTGCATCACCTCCGACTGCAGCAGCCGGTCGGTGGCCACATAGAAGAGGGTAAAGGCCACCAGGTGGATCGGGATGGCGAGACCCCAGGTGCGGGCACGGGGAGCGAAGAAGCGGCGGAGGCGAGAGCGGGGGCTCTGGCCGTCATGAGGTGTCGCTTCCTCGGGTGCGGTCATAGTCGAACTATAGCGGTCTCAGTGGCCGTAGATCTGCGAACTGTTCCGCTACTTTGGGTCTCGATAGGGTGATTTCACGCAGCCGGGTGGGGATTCGGGAGAGGCTCGCCGGAAGCCAATATCGAGGCGAAGTGCTCGGACCGGCGCAGAGGTCCCTGCCTACTCGTCGTCGCCCTTGCCGTCGGCCTTTTTGGAGCCAAAGAACACCCAGGTGCCGACCAGGGCGGCGGCCAGCACGACCACCAGAACCACGAGCAGGGTGTTGGCGCCGGAAGGAGTTTGTGTCGCCGTGGAAGACGACTCGGGTGTCGTGGGTTGAGACGGTGGCTGGGACATCTGGGGCGCCGGCGTCGGTGGTCGGAGTGCCTCGGCGGTCAGCAGCGGCGAAGTCTTGGTGTAGCTGACCGCGATGGAGAAGGCGTCGGTCGCCGAGATGGGGCCCAGATCACCCATGTGGTAGGTCAGTCCGTCTTCGCCGATTCTCTGCAGGCCGGGTGGTGTGACCACGAGATCGGTGGCGTTGGGAGGCTGCATGATCTCGTAGACGATCTGCCGGGCCTCGAGGCCGCCCGGCCATTCGAAAAGGATGCTCCGCTGCGCTTCGACGGTCGACAGATCGGCGTAGTACTCGAGCCGGACCTCGAGCATTTCGGTGACGATGCGGACACGCGACCAGGCACCGTCGGTCTCCACCGTATGGGAGGCCATGAGCAGGTTACCGACGGTGGGGTCTCGCTTGGCCACCGCGTGGGGTGTGCTGGTTGCCGGGATGGGAAAGACCACCGTGGTCGGCAGCGCAGCATCCAGGGGTAGATGGCCGCGGAGCATCACCAGCAGCGCCGGCCGGTCGTATTCGGGCCACAAGACGACTTCGAGACGGTCGAGGCCGGTCTGGGCTCTCGAGGAAGCCGCCCCGGCGCTCGCCAGCGCCAGGACCGCGATGATGAATCTGAGTGATCGACGTATCAGACCGACCCGTATAGAGCCCATGGTCAAACTCTACTCCTTCCTCGGACTGTCGACTACGCGATGTTCCGCTGCTCCCGACCGGCTTCCCCCCGAATCAAACCGATTGGGTTCAGGTATCTGCCTTATTCCACCTCCAGACGGCGATCAACCCGCCGTACCAGATGATCCCGGCACCCACCATCGTCCACTCCAGAAAATAGTTGGGCTCGGTTCCCGTCGTGATGTCGTCCAGCGCCGCCCAACACAGGAGCAAGACAGCGATAGAGACCAGGGATGTCAACGCTTGCTTCACTGCGCGGTGTCCTTGGCCTCAAAACTCCGCTGGGAGAGCTGTTCGAGCTCGGCCGGCGTCAGATCGAAAGTCTTGCCAAAGCCGGCGACAAAACGGGCGGTCTCGATCCTGAGCTCGTAGAGACGGAAGTCCCCGAGCTGAAAGGTCATCCGGCTCTTGGGGAACTTCTCGAGGTAGAGCGCCCCCCTCGACTCGTAGGAAGGGTCCTCTCGGTTCAAGGGGTTGACCGCTCCCTGGAAGCTCACTCGGGCGAGCTGCTGGGGATTGGCCTTCCAGTGATCGGGCTCCTGCACCAGGAGTCCGAAAGGCGCCTCGGGGACCAGCCCAGCGGTGTGCCGCGCCAGACGTGAGGCGTGGATCAGGGCCGAGCCGAAGTCGGAGCTCATGACAAAGGGGAGCATGCCGATATAGGGCTTGTCCTCGACCAGGACCGACATCGAAGCGACCCGTTGCTGCGTAAGGAGCTCGATCAGCAGCTCTTGATCTGCTGGCTGCATGAGCCGATCCCTAGTGTGCGTACTTGAGCTCGTAGTTCTCGTGGGTCCCCTCGGCCTTCTTGGTCTCGAAGTCGAAGGTGTAGCCCTCGATGGGGACGTTCTCGTTGTGACAGACCACGCACTGTTCCTCGGTCACGGTGTCGACCAGACCGACGGCTACCAGATCGGCCTTCTTGTACTCTTTGTTTTTGAGTGTCATGTAGCCGTCCTGGGTGAAAGTGCCGCCGGCGCCGTGGCACATCTCGCAGCCGACCCCGACCAACTCGGGGGTGTCGGCCTCGCTGACAAAGCCACCCTCGGCACCAAAACCGGTGACATGACACTTCACACAGTTGTCGTCGGTGGTGTAGTCCTTGTCGGGTTCGAGACCCAGCTCGGTCTTGCGGTCGGCGGCCACGCCCGGCTTGAGGGTGTCGTAGGCCTTGGCCATCTTGGTCTCGGACCAGGATTTCCACTCTTTGATATGACACTTCTTGCAGTCCTTGGTCCCGACATAAGCGTGATCATCGGCACCGACACTCACCGTCGCAAGCACCAAGAGAACAGGTATCACGAAGATTGCGATGACAGAAAGCTTATTCATGCGACAACCCTCCTTTCGCCCCCATCTTACCCGAGGACCAGCTGCAGGTGGGGCGTTTTCTACTGCCGGGTGTGATTCCCTTCGACGGGGATTGGGGGTAGTCTAGACCGACGTGCGAGCCTCGAGATCGGGGGCGCACGACCACATCAAAACAACCAAGGGGGGGATATGGACTATCCGATCTGGGACCTTGCCATGGGTGGGGGAGTCCTCATGGGACTGGTCGCCGTCACCCACGTCATCGTCTCCCATTTCGCCATTGGTGGCGGGCTGGTAATTGCCGTCACCGAGACGCTGTCGGTGAAGAACCACGACCGGGAGATGCGGGAGCTGGCCAAGCGCTCGTCGCTGATGCTCATCCTGGTGTCCACCGTCTTTGGCGCCATCTCCGGTGTCGGCATCTGGGTGGTGGCGGGTCTGATCTCGCCGTTTGCCATCTCGGCGCTGATCCGCAACTACGTTTGGGCGTGGGCCATCGAGTGGGTATTCTTCTTCGTCGAAATCGTCGCTGCCCTGGTCTACTACGCGACCTGGGACAAGATCTCGAAGAAGGCTCATGTGATGGTGGCCTGGGTCTACTTCATAGCGGCCTACCTGTCGCTGGTCGTCATCAACGGCATCGTCTCCTTCATGCTGACCCCGGGCGAGTGGCTCACCACCCACGCCTTCTGGGACGGTTTCTTCAACCCGACCTACTTCCCGTCGCTGGTGCTCCGCACCGGGATCGTCATGCTGATGGCGACGGCCTTCATGGTCTGGCCGGCGCTCAAGGCCGGGACCGAGGCCAGGCCACGGTTGATGCGGTATCTGGGTTGGTGGATGTTCGCCGGGGTGTTGGTCTCCTATGCCGGCTATCGCTGGTGGGAGGCGGCGCTGCCGGAGACCATCCGCGCCCTCTTCCTGGGCGACTCTCCCGCGCTGCTGGGACTGGCCGACACCCGTCACTTCCTGCTGTGGGCGATCACCCTGGTGCTAGTGATGACGGTGATCTTTCTGTTGGCGCTGCCAAAAGCCGCCCGGGCAATTCCGTTGCTGCTGCTCACCTTGGCCGCATTTGGCTTCTTTGGCGGCTACGAGCGGCTGCGCGAGGGTACCCGCAAGCCCTTTCTCATCCACGACTACATGTTCTCCAATGGGGTGCGTGTGGACCAGGTCGCCAAGCTCGGTGAGGAAGGGTTTCTCTCCACCGCCCGGTGGGCGTCCGCTGCGGCCACCGAGCCCGGTGTGGTCACCGGACGCCAGATCTTCCGCGCCCAGTGCGCCAGCTGCCACACCCTGGGCGGCTATCTGGCGATCACCGACTATCTGCCCGAAGACCCCGACATGATCTACAGCGTGGTCTACACCCTTTACGACCAGGCAGAGGCCTACGCCGCCCTCGCCCCGGGTGAGCCGGTCGACAAGGCGGCGCTCGACTACCCGTTCATGCCCCCCTTCGTGGGGACCGAGGAGGAGATGGAGGCCCTGGTCGAATACCTGGCCACCCTGGTGGTGCCGGCCGAAACCGTGGCCCAGAAAGGAGGCATCTGATGGGTGCTGAGCTCGTTGGCGCGGTCGACCCGTTCCCGATCCCGGGACCGGCGTGGCTTTTTCACGTGTTGCTGGTCTTTACCTTCTTTCTGCACGCGCTGTTCATGAACCTCACCCTGGGAGGAACCCTGATCGCGGCCTTCGCGCAGGTGGTCTCGGGGGGGAAGGGCAACGACTACCGCGCGATCCTCGCCGGTCGACTGATGGCGGTCAACAGCATCGGCATCTCGCTGACCATCACTACGGGGATCGCACCTTTGCTTTTTGTCCAGGTGCTCTACCAGCAGTATTTCTACACCGCCACCA
>JBAUDS010000256.1:0-1643 GCA_049678185.1 Thermoanaerobaculia bacterium | reverse complement strand
TGTCGGAAGAGCGCGGCAAGGACGTACCGGAGATACTGGGTCGGCTCAAGAGCCTCAGCCTGGGCCGCACGGAGAAGAAGGCCTGGGACGGGCCCGAGCGCCGGGCCAGCAAGAGGGTCGAGCTGCCCATCCCGGTGGAGCTCAAGCTCGGTCAGGGTGACTTTCAGGCAACCCGTCTGAGCAATGTCAGCCTCCACGGCATGTTGGTCGAGAACGCCGGTAGTGCACCTCCTGGTGAGATCGCCGCTCTACAATTCGAGGGTTACCCCGGCGTCTGCGAGCCCTTTCTGATTCTGGGTCGCGTCGTTCGTGTAACCGACGACAGTCCCCCCGCCGTGGGGATCGAGATCGACTTTCAGGCCACCGGCGAGGAGGCGATCGGGCTTTTCAAGACACTGGTGCGGCACTTTCTCCGCCACCGCGGCCTGCTGGAAGATGTCTGGAAGGGGTACTTCGAGGGCCGCTGCAAGTCGTGTGGCTGGATCGGAAGGGTGGGAGAGCGGAGCCCCCGCTGTCCCAAGTGCGGCGAGGAAGACGTAGAGCCAATCGCCGACCAACAAGGATCGGACTAGTCCCTTCCCCGCCGGGGTCGAAGGGAGTCCGCTGCAGACAGAACCGCGGACGGCAGCAGCAAAGGCCACCGTCCCCGAATCGGTTTGCGGATCCGCCCGGCTCCCAGGCCCCGCGGTCTACGCCGGCGCCTTCTGCGGGAAGAGGTCGACCAGCTCCTTCACCGCTGCCGCGCTCTTCTGCAGCGCCTCGTTCTCCTCTTCGCTGAGGTCGATCTCGACGATCTTCTCCATCCCCTTGCGACCGAGTTGGATCGGCACACCCACGTAGAGGTCGTCGATACCGTACTCGCCCTGGAGGAAGGCGGCGCAGGGGAGGATCTTGTGGCGATCGTTGAGGATCGCGTCCACCATCTCGGCCACCGCCAACGCCGGCGCATAGTAGGCCGAGCCGGTCTTGAGCAGGGCCACGATCTCCCCGCCACCCTTGCGGGTGCGCTCGATGATGGCTTCTACCCGATCCTCCGGCATCAACTTGGTGATCGGGATCCCGGCCACCGTCGAGTAGCGGGCCAGGGGCACCATGGTGTCGCCATGACCCCCGAGAACAAAAGCGTGAGTGTCCTTGACCGACACCCCGAGCTCCAAGGCGATAAAGGACCGCATGCGAGCCGAGTCCAGGATTCCGGCCATGCCGATCACCCGCTCGCGCGGGAATCCGGTAACGCGGCGCGCCGCCTCGCACATGGCATCCAGAGGATTGGTCACCATGATGACGATGGCGTCGGGAGAGCCGCCGGCGACATGCCCGATGCAGTCCTCGACGATTTCCAGATTCTTGTACAGCAGGTCGTCACGGCTCATGCCCGGCTTGCGGGGCAGACCGGCCGTCATGACGATGATGTCCGACCTCTCGGTATCGGAGTAGAAATTGGTGCCGGTTATGTTGGAGTCGAAGCCCTCGACGGGCGAAGACTCGAACATGTCGAGTGCCTTGCCCTGGGGCATGCCCTCGATCATATCCACCAGCACCACATCGCCCAGACCCATGCGGGCGCAGTTGAAGGCCACGCTCTCGCCGACATGGCCCGCGCCGATCACCGTGATTTTGTTTCTCATGGCTGTCTCCTTTTT
>JBAUDS010000255.1:0-5179 GCA_049678185.1 Thermoanaerobaculia bacterium | reverse complement strand
ATCGAAGAGCGGCTCGCCGTGCGGCCCGAGGCGGTGGTGCGCGAGTACGGCATGACCGAGCTCACCAGCCACTTCTACACCCGGGTACTCGACGGGGGCGATCCCGACTTGTTTCTACCCCCCGCATGGACCCGCGTCCGCATCCTCGACCCCGAGACCCTGGAGGAGAGCCCCAAAGGGCAGACCGGTCTCGTCTGCGTCTTCGATCTGGCCAACATCGGCTCGGCCGTGCACCTGCTCACCGAGGACCTGGGGGTAGCCGAAGACGAGGGCTTCCGACTACAGGGAAGAGCCGCGGGAGCGGAGTTGCGAGGGTGCTCGCTGACCGTCGAAGAACTGTCGGCGTCTTGAGGTCCCAGGGCTTGCAGGTATGCGGGTCGACGCGGCCGGCCTCCGCGCCGGCCGATAGGCGTCGTTACCTGGGCGTCTATTGTGGCCCGGTTCGTGACCTCCGGGGGCTCCCCTCCACTCCGCGGGAAACCTTAGGGCTCCGGTGCGGTGAGCCCCCGGAGGTCGCGAAGCCGGGCTGGCGGGGCGGCCGCCTGGCGCCGCGGGTTTCGACCGGCTCCGCGGGAAAGTCTATGGCTGCGCCGATCGAAACCCGCGGCTTGCCGGCGGCCGCTTCGGTTACCCCGACGTCCGCCACCCTCCCGGGCCGGTAGACTCCTCCTCGTGATTCACGACGCCGCTCTGCCTCCGGGTCTTCAACCATCGGCGGCTACTTCCGTCGAGCGAGAGGGTGTCTTTTACACCTCGGCTCGGTGGGCCCCGGACGATCTGGCGCGGCTGGGTGAGCATCTGCAAGGGCAAGGTGCGGAGGCGCTGGCGGGGATCTCGGACACCGAGCTGCTGGAGGCCTGGTCGGCGACGGTGGAGGTCTTTCGCGATCCCGGGTCTGTGGTCAGGCAGGCTCTCGACCGACCTTTGTCGCGCTTTTGCCGGTTGTCGCCCGAGGGTCTGTCCGCGGGTCTCGAAGCGGTGCTCGGGGGTGTGGTCGGCAGGCCGGCAGAGGAGCTGGTAAGAGAAGCTGTACCGGCGATCCGGGATCCCGTGCTGGTTATCCTGGCCGCCAATCTTCCCGCACTCGCCGTCCAGCCGCTGCTGCCGGCGCTGGCGCTGCGGCGACCGGTGCTGCTCAAGTCGCCCTCCTCTGAGCCGCTGTTTGCACCGGCGTTTGTTGCCGCGCTGGCAGTGCGTTTGCCCGCTCTGGCACCGGCGCTCGCCGCCATCACCTGGCCGGGGGGAGACGCGGCGTTGGAGGCGCCGCTGTTGGCCGCCGCCGGTCGGGTTGTCGCCTACGGCGAGCAGGAGAGTCTCGACGATCTGGAGCAGCGGGCCCCGGGGAAGGTCGTCGCCTACGGCCCCAAGACCAGCCTGGCGGTGGTGGGCACTGCCGTCGAGCCGCAAAGCGTGGCTGCCGGATTGGCCCGCGACGTGGCCCTTTTCGACCAGCGGGGGTGTCTGTCCATCCAGGCGGTCTACACCTTGGGAGACCCGACAGCCCTGGCCGAAGCCCTGGCCGCCGAGCTGGTCGCCGTCGCCGAGGAGTGGCCGTCCGGGCCTCTCGACCCGGTGTCGGTGGCCGCAGTGCAGCAGATCCGGAGCGAAGCCCAGATGCGGGGACTCATCAAGCCCGAGCTCGCCATCGATGTCGGTACCGTCGTCGTCGAGCCCCAACTCGACTTCCGCCCCTCGCCCGGTGTGCGCACGGTGCGAGTCCACCCATTGGACCGGACCGACCGCCTGCCCGAGATCCTGGCCCCCTGGGCGGGACAGCTCCAAGGCGCCGCCCTCGCCGGTGACGACGCCTGGGCGCTACAGAAGAACCTGGAGGCCCTGGGCATCTCCCGCTGCGCCGAACCCGGCCAGCTACAGACCCCGGATGCCCTGTGGCACAACGGGGGCGTGCATCCGTTGATCACATTGGCAGATTGAGGAAGGGCTAAAGAACCCAGGGGTCACGGCAGCGGCCGCCGTCAAGCCGCGGGCCTAGCTCTGGGCTTTGACCAGCACGTTGTTGATGGCGAGCTCGGGGATCTTCCAACCGTTGCCGCTGATGCGACCGATCTCCTTGCCGCCGAGAAAGACAACCCCCGTGGGCACCGAGCTGATACCCAACGCGGAGGCCTTGGTGTCGGCGCTGAACCCGCTGCCCTGGGGCAGCCCGTAGTAATCGATCTGGATTTTCGATCCGTCGAGCTGCTCGTCGACCTTCATGATGCGTGGCACCATCTGCTTGCAGGCCGAGCACCAGGAGCCGAAGAAGACGAGCACCTTCACATCCTCCGGTTGCTCGCGGAGCTTGGCCACGACCGGGTTGGAGGGCGTGTAGGCCGCGGCGCCACGCACGTATTCGAGGCTGTAGGCTTGCATGCTCTCGAGCTTCTGATTCCCCAACAGATGGGGTTTCTCTCTGAGCACCGCCTCCTGGCCGTTGAGATCGAAACCGACACCGGCGCGGTCCGAAGTCAGACGATAGGACCCGAGTGGCGCCAGCGTGGGGTTTTGGAGCAGGGTCACGCTGCCATCCGGCTTCTTGTCGACTTTCATCATGTTGACGGTCTCGACGCGGCCCTCCCGCAGCCGGATGAGGACCGGCGCCTCGAGCTCTGTTGCGAGGATCAGCATCGATCCGGTGCTGCGCGATTGGTAGACCTCCGCATCGGCGAGTGGTCTGCCGGCAACCTCGAATCGGTAGGTCACCGGTTGGAAATCGGTCAGTGTGCCGCCAGGGGCGGTCTGGCTCCATGCCGGAGCCACCAGCAGGGCGACCAGGACCAGCGAGATCGCCGGCAACCAACGTCCGTTTTCGAATTTGATTTTCCAGTTCTGCTCCATCATCGTCCCGTCCTCGTATCCATCAAACGTCACCCACCGGATTCGCCACCGCCGGTGGCAGACCGTCGAAAGTTCGGGTGACCCTACCATCCTCGATCACAAAAGACCGTGGAAGCCGTCTGTAAAGCGGCCGCAGCAGCGCCGCCGGCACCTCACGCACCTCGAAGGTGGGGGCCCAGGTCCAGCCAAAGACCGCTACCTCTTCAGGGGACGCACCACTCAGTACCCAGACACCCGCATCGCTGCCGTCGTAGACCAACTCGTTGAGGCGCTCTACCCCATCCAGAAACACCGTCTCGTCCAGGTTCGAGATCACCACCCGATGACGGCCGGTCTCCAACTCGGTGAGCAGGGCATCCAGACATATCCTGGACTCGCTCGCCTCGCTTCCGGCGCACAGCTCACCGACTTCGACTCCCGGCTTGAGCCGCGTGGCCAGGTCGTCCAGGGGCAGCTCCGGGGCCTTCCAGGCAAAGAGCAGACCGGCGACGGTCACCAGGCCCACGAGCGCCGTGCGCACCACGGGAAAGGGGCCTCCCGGTCTGGGTCGCCCGACGAATGCCAGCACCATCGGCAGACCCAGGAGCCACAGATCCTGCCAGAAGGCCTGACCGGGGGTTCTGACAAATAGATTGCCAAAACAGCCGCACGAGTCGGTCTCCGCCAGCAGCCCCTGACTGAATCGCCAGTAGGTCCTGCCGGTGAGAAACAGAAAGAACGCCACCAGCAGCGCGGCGGGTATCAGGACCCAAAGACGACGGATGCCGAGTAGCAGCGCCATGCCGATGGCGATCTCGAGCGCCAGTGCCAGAAAGGCAATGGGGACGGCCAAACCGAAGAAGTCGAGACCCTCGAACCGAATCTGATCCACAAAAGCGACCGGGTTCAAGGCCTTGCCCCAAACCGCCAGCAGCAAGACCAGACCAAGAAAGACCGCAGCAACCGTTCCCACCAGCCGTTGCCAGCGCCATCTGCGGACCTTGGTTGCGGAATCGGTGCCCATGGTCATTACATCCTAATAATGCAACAACGATGCCGCAAGGAAGTCCGTTGCCTAGCTGGACTCGGCCCTCTTCACCCGCTTCCATTTGAGGTAGCTCCCGAGCTCGAGGGAGGTCGGACTGTCCACTTCGTCGAGAAAGGGCTGCAGGGGACCCGAATAGAGGAGGTCACCCCCGTGGAAGCCCCCACCGGGACCCAGATCGATGATCCAATCGGCCCGGGCGATGAGATCCAGGCTGTGCTCGACCACCACCACTCCATGGCCACTCGTGACCAGACGGCGCAGCGTCTGGTAGAGCATATCGATGTCGGCCATGTGGAGACCGGTGGTGGGCTCATCGAACAGAAACAGGTGAGGTTTGGTGGTCACCGGGCGATGGAGAAAGCTGGCCAGCTTGAGACGCTGGGCTTCGCCCCCGGAGAGGGTCGACGTGGGTTGGCCGAGATGTAGATAACCGAGCCCCACATCGACCAGAGTCTTGAGCTTCTTGCACAGCCGCTTGTGGTCGGCAAACTGCTCCAGCGCGCGGTCGACCGTCAGCTCCAGGGTCTCGGCGATATTGAGACCGTCCACCAGCACGGTCAGCATCTCGTTGCGAAAACGGTGTCCCTGGCAGGTGTCGCAGGTGACCGTGACCGGCGCCATGAAGTGCATGTCCACTTCCTGGATCCCGGTCCCTTTGCACTCCGGACACCGCCCCCGTTCGACATTGAAGGAGAAATGCCCGGGGGTGATGCCCCGTCTCTTGGCGGCCGGTGCAGCGGCAAAGATCTTGCGGATCTCGTCGTAGGCCTTGATATAAGTCACCGGGTTCGAGCGGGTCGATTTCCCCAGTGGCTGCTGGTCGACGAGCACGACATCTGAGACCTGATCGAAACCGGTCAACTCGTCGCACTCACCGGGGTCGACATCGACCACTCCACGCGAACGCTGATAGTTGCCGTAGATGACGTTCTCGACCAGCGTCGATTTGCCCGAGCCCGAGACACCGGTCACCGCCACCAGCACTCCCAGTGCCAGATCGACATCGATACCACGAAGATTGTGGGAACGGGCGCCGCGCACACTGACCTTGGGCTTGGCCGCCATCTCCTCCTCGAGCGATTTCCGACCTCTCTCCCGTCGATAGCGCGCCATGTGGCGGCGCGCCGGGGTGGCCGGCCGATCGCGAAGATAGGCCCCGGTCAGAGATTCTTCGGCCCTCAGAATGGCTTTCAACGGGCCCTCGACCATCACCCGGCCGCCATGCTCACCCGAGGCGGGTCCCAGATCGATAATGTGATCGGCGCCCTGGATGATGGTGCGATCGTGCTCGACCACGAGCACGGTGTTGCCTCT
>JBAUDS010000254.1:0-61369 GCA_049678185.1 Thermoanaerobaculia bacterium | reverse complement strand
ATCGTGAGATGTCGCGTATCCGCAACCACAAGATCGGCTTCATTTTTCAGACCTTCAACCTGATCCCCGACTTGAATGTGTTCGACAACGTGGATGTCCCACTACGTTACCGGGGGATGCCCGGCCGTGAGCGCCGGGAGGCGATCGAGGGTGCCCTCGAAGTCGTCGGATTGAGCTCGCGGACCAAGCACTTCCCATCGCAGCTCTCTGGCGGGCAACAACAGCGAGTGGCCGTGGCACGGGCGGTCGTGGGCTCCCCCAGTCTGATTCTGGCGGACGAGCCCACCGGCAACCTCGACTCCACCATGGCCAACGAGATCATGGATCTGCTGGAAAAGATCAACGAGATCGGCACTACCGTGATCGTGGTGACCCACGACTCCGAGCTTGCGGCCCGCGCCCAACGGCAGATCTATCTGCTCGACGGCAAGCTGATCGACATGGAGTCGCACGAGCGACCCGCGCCGCTCTACGACCCGGCTCGCGATGGAATCACCGCTCAGGTTCAGGGCTGAAGAGGAAGGTCGAGTCATGCTTGCCTATCAAGTCAAGATCGCGCTCAAGAGTCTCAGACGCAACCCGGTGCTATCGGTGCTGATGGTGGCCGGGATTGCGCTCGGGATTGCCGTTTCTACAGCCTTTATCACCACCCACTACCTGATGTCGGGCGATCCGATCCCCCACAAGAGCGACAGTCTTTACTACGTCGAGCTCGACAGCTGGCATCCCGACACTCCCTGGGACGACGATCACCCGGAGTATCCCCCCAACCAGATCACCTACACGGACATGCGGGGGATCATGGAGAGTGACATTCCCACCTACCAGGGCGGGGCGTTCAAGGGCAGTCTCACGGTGCAGCCGGAGTCTGAGACCGAAAAGCCCTATCGCGAGATCGTGCGGATGTGCTTCAGCGGCTTCTTCCCGATGATGGACGTCCCCTTCGAATACGGTGGCGGGTGGGGTAAGAGCGCCGACGAGGGCCCGGAGCCGGTGGTGGTCATCGATGCAGAGACCAACCGGAAGCTCTTTGGTGGTGAGAACAGCGTCGGGCGCACCCTGCGCATCGAAAACCAAAATTTCACAGTGGTTGGTGTCGTGGCCGAATGGAGACCATCGGTCAAGTTCTACGACGTGCACAACGGCGGCTACGATGAGCCCGAGGCCATCTACATGCCCTTCAACTTCAACGTGCCGATGGAGATCTACAGCTCCGGCAACAACTCCAATTGGAAGTACTACGAGGGCGATGAATACCAGGACTGGCTGCTGTCGGAGAATATCTGGATCCAGATGTGGGTCCAACTCGATAGCAGGGAGCAGCGGGACGAGTATCTGAGCTTTCTCAACGCCTACACCAGCGAGCAGAAGAAGCTGGGACGATTCCAGCGACCGACAAACAATCTGGTACTCCCGGTCATGGAATATCTCGAGCAGGAAGAGGTGGTGCCCGAGGAGGCCACGGCCCTACTGATCATCTCGATCTTGTTTCTCATCGTCTGCTCGGTCAATCTCATCGGCATCCTGCTCGGCAAGTTCCTGGCCCGGGCCCCCGAGATCGGGGTGCGCCGCGCTCTGGGTGCAAGCCGCAGATCGGTGTTTATCCAACATCTTGTCGAATGCGAACTCTTGGGACTCATTGGTGGTGTGGTCGGTATAGGCCTCTCGATCGTGGCCCTCGATCTCATCAACCGACTGTTCGAGAACCAGTTCTCGTTTCACCTCGATCTCAACATGGTGCTGGCTGCGCTGGTGCTGTCGCTGGCCGCCGGTTTTGTGGCTGGGATCTACCCCGCCTGGCGCATCTGTCGCGTGCCACCGGCGAACTATTTGAAACTGCAGTAGGAAGTGAGGAGCAGACGATGGAAATAGGTCCCATCTTTCGCGCTTTGATGCACAACAAGTCCCGCTTCTGGTTGGTGACGCTGGAGGTGGCTCTCACCCTGGCGATCGTCGCCAACTGCGTCAACATGATGCTCGACATGCGTCACGAGTACCTGCGGCCCTCGGGCTACGACGAGGAGAATCTGATCGCCATCAACACCGAGCCTTTTGCGCCGGACTTCAAGGACGAGGAGTTTGTCGACACCATCCGCGAGGAGGATCTGCGTCGACTGGAGGCGGTTCCCGGGGTCCGCGGCGCCATAGCCATCAGCCAGATGCCCTTGAGCGGTAGCGGCAGCTCCACCGCCCGCAAGCCCCTTGGCTCGGATATCGACACGACCAGTGCCCCCTACTTCGCGGTCACCGAGGGTGTGTTACAGACATTCGGAGTGGAGCTCGTTGCCGGCCGCGACTTCATCCCCAGCGATTTCGAAGAGCCGGAGGAGGGCTGGGACGGCGAAGGGGTCGTCCGCAACGTCATCATGAACGAGAAGTTGGCGGAGAAGCTCTTCCCGGACGGGGACGCGCTGGGCGAGAGGATCCAAAGCCGAGGCGGTGAAAGGGTCAACCTCGTGGTCGGTCTGGTGAGTGAGATGCACGGCTCCTGGCCGACCTCGAGCATCGGTCAGCAGACGATGCTCTTCCCGGGCAAGCCGGGCAGCGGGCGGGGAGTCCGTTTTCTGGTGAGGACGGAGCCGGGCGGCGTCGACGCGGTCTTTGGTGAGCTCGAAGGAGTCATCCGCGATGTCCATCCGGATCGCGTCGTTACCGTCGAAACCCTGTCAGAAGTCAAACGGGAGAACTTCCAGGCCAGCCTGGGGGTGATCAAGCTGCTGACCTCGATCATCGTGCTGCTGGTGCTGGTGACCTCGCTGGGGATTATCGGTCTCACCTCATTCTCGGTCACCCAGCGCACCCGGCAGATCGGTACCCGCCGGGCGCTGGGCGCCACCAGGGGTGACATCCTGCGCTATTTCCTGGTGGAGAACTGGGTCATCACCGGTATCGGGCTGGCTCTGGGAGCGCTCATGACCTTCGGGCTGAATTACGCTCTGATACATTTTGCCGAGGTTCCAAAGATGAGCTGGGGGCTGCTGGCGGTCGGTGCTCTGGCGCTCTGGCTGACCGGCATCGTTGCCGCCCTGGCTCCCGCGCTGCGCGCTACGGGGGTGGCGCCGGAGATCGCCACCCGCACTGTCTAGACTCAACAGGGGGAGCTTGTCTCCCCCTGCCTTTCGGGGGCTAGAATGGCTCGCGTGACCGACGAACAGCTCCCCGTGCTCATCGTCGACGACCAGGGTGCCGTCGTCAACGCCCTCGAGGTGTTGTTCGACATCCACCGGATTCCCCACCTGGCGGCCGCAACACCGGGGGAGGCCACCCGTATCGCCTCCAATCGAACCCTGGGTGCGATCCTCCAGGACATGAACTTCGAGCCCAACGAGACCTCGGGCGAGGCCGGAATCGAGCTCTTTCAGGCCCTGCGGGAGGCGCAACCCGGGGTGCCCGTGTTGCTGATGACCGCCTGGGCTTCGCTGGAGACCGCGGTCCAGCTGGTCAAGGAGGGAGCCACCGACTACATCGAGAAGCCCTGGGACGACGAGAAGCTGGTGGTCACGGTCAGAAACCTGCTGGCCTTGCGCCGGCTCGAGATCGAGAACCGGGAGCTCAGGACCGAGCTCAAGCTCTCTCGCGCGGCGATCGCCGAGCAGTACGATCTGTGCGGTCTCGTCTATGCCAGCGAAGCGATGCACCGGGCGGTGTCGCTGGCCGTCAGTATCGCCGCCTCCGATGCACCGGTGCTCATCACCGGACCCAGCGGGTCGGGCAAGGAGCGCATCGCCGAGATCATCCAGGCCAACTCACGGCGGCGGAAAGGGCCTTTTGTGCGGGTGAATGTCGGTGCCATCCCCGAAGAACTGATGGAGAGCGAGCTGTTTGGCGCCGAGGCCGGCGCCTACACCAGCCTCCGGAGCCGCCGCCTGGGCCACTTCGAGAGCGCCAACGGCGGCACGCTCTTCCTCGACGAGATCGATGCCCTGTCGCTGGCCGGCCAGGTCAAGCTCCTGCGGGTGCTCCAAAGCGGTGAGTTCCAGCGCCTGGGGTCGAGCCGCACTCTGCGTGCCGATGTGCGAGTGGTGAGCGCCACCAACATCGATCTCCGGCGGGCCATCGAAAACGGCGATTTTCGCGAGGATCTCTACTTCCGGCTCAATGTCGTCGAAATCGGTCTTCCGGGTCTCAATGAGAGACGCGATGACATCCTGCCGCTGGCGGAGTTTTTCTTGGCGAGCTTTGCTGCGGAGCAGGAGGCAGAGCCTTTGACCTCGAGTCGCGAGACCGAGCAAACGCTCCTGGCGCACGACTGGTCGGGCAATGTCCGCGAATTGGAGAACCGCATCCAGCGCGCCACATTGGTGGCCGCCGGTCCAACGATCGAGCCGGCCGATCTCGGTCTAGGAAAAGAGACAGAGGATCCGTCTTTCAGTGTGGAGATTCCATTGACCGGGTCCCAGGTCGACGAGCGTCGCGAGTTGTTGGCGATCCTCGAGAGCACCGATGGCATAGTGGTACGAGCAGCCGGTGAGCTGGGGATCAGCCGTCAGGCTCTCTACCGCAAGATGACGAGGCTGGGCATCGAGCTCGAGCGCCGGCCCAAGATCTCCTGACCATGTCGTCCCCCGACCCAACCGATTCCACGGTCCTCGGCAGAGCGATCGCCGCGCTTGCCGGCGAGGAGCCGGAGCGGGCGGCGGAAGCCGAGTCCAGAGGTCTACATCTGTCGCTCGCCGGCCGCATCACCGTCGGCTTTCTGCTGCTGCTGGTGCTGGTGGCCGCCATGGCGGTCGCGGCCACCTACATCCCGCTCGAGCCCTGGCTCAACTTCCTGATCATCTTGTTTGTCGGCATTCCCCTCGGCACCTGGGTGATCAGCCGCACTTTGCGCCCGGTGAGCCAGCTGCTCGAGAGTCTCACCGATGGCATCCGGAGCTTTCGCGACCGGGATTTCAGCGTGCGCCTGGCCTCCGGTCGGCAGGATGAGTTGGGCGAGATGGCGCGTCTCTACAACAGAGTTGGAGAGATTCTGCTCGAGGAGCGCAAGGACCTGCGACAGAAAGAGCTGCTGCTGCAAACGGCGCTCAACCGCTCACCGGTCGCCATCATTCTGGTCAACGCGTTACGCCGAGTCATCTACTCCAATCGCGAAGCGCGGAGCCTGCTGCTGGGTGGGGCGAAGCTGGAGGGGCAGCACCTCGAGGAGCTGATCGCCGGCTGCCCGCCCCAGATGCGCGAGATTCTGTCGAGTGAGACCGATGGCATCTTCTCGGTGCAGAGTGACGAGCAGACCGAGACCTACCACCTGTCGCAGCGGGACTTCCAGCTCAACCGCCGGCCGCACACCCTGATCATCCTGCGGCGGATGACCGGAGAGCTGGGCCGTCAAGAGGCCGAGATCTGGAAGCGGGTGATCCGGGTGATCTCCCACGAGCTCAACAACTCGCTGGCACCGGTCTCGTCGTTGGTTCACTCGGCCAAGGTCATCTCGCAAGACCCGGAGCAGGCCGAGCGCTTGGACGAGGTGTTCAACACCATCCAGGAGCGGATCCGGCACCTGACCCGTTTTATCGAGGGTTACGCCAAGTTTGCTCGTCTCCCCCAGCCGCGCAAGAGAGAGGTCCATTGGGAGGAGCTGATCAATGCTCTCAGTGACCTGGCGACTGTCCGGATCATCGGGCGCCTGCCCGCGGATCCGGCCTTCCTCGATCCGGCCCAGATGCAGCAAGTTCTCCTCAACCTGGTCAAGAACGCCGTCGAGGCCAGCAATGGCGACCCCGACATCGCCATGAGAATCAAATCCGATGGCGGCGGCGGCACCTTTCTCCAGGTCATGGACCATGGGCGCGGGATGGACGAAGAGACCATGCGCAAAGCCCTGCTGCCGTTCTATTCCACCAAGAAGACGGGAACTGGTCTCGGTCTACCGCTCTGCCGCGAGATTCTCGAAGCCCACGGCGGCAAGATCAGCCTGCAGGCGCAGGGGGACGGCGGCACCGTGGTTACCTGCTGGCTACCACCAAGATAGAGCCCGAGTAAGACTGTTATTGGTCGAGCAGCTGGCGCCAGGGGGTGCCGTCCAGGTAGAGCTCGATGATCGCCGGGGTGCCGCCCGGCCCGCAGGTGAGCTCGAGCGAGGCTTCCCGTTCGGCCAGTGCGGTCTCGAGCTCCGGCGCGCGGTCCTCGGGAACAAAATAGCGCAACGGGGGCTCGACGGCCTCGCCTCGTAGCCAGCCGTCACATCTATCTACCGCATAGCAAGAGACTTGACGCACGGCCGGGTCGATGCCGAGCTCGTTGGTGCGGGTGAGACAAAGACAGCAATCGGGGTCGAGTTGGGGTCGGCTGCCGGTCACCCGGTCGCCGCAGTCGCTCTCGCCCTGCCAATTGAAGCGGAATTGGTATTGCAGGTAACGGCCGTGGAGCAGGTCGCGCGGATCGTAGCCTTCGATCGGTATGTGCCAGGTCGGACCGCTGCGCGCGGCAAACTCCGCCCGGCCCACCAGGAACGTCAGACCCAGGATGGGAATGAGAACGGCAATCCTCACCCAGCGGTTCTTCACCTCGAGTCCTCCGGTGTGAGCTCGCGAGCGAACTCCCGGCGCTTGCGCACCCAAAGCCAGACCATCCCGAGTGTCAGCATGCCGCCGGTCACCAATCCCACACCGGTGCCGAGAAGGCTGCCAAACACCTCGAAGTAGACGATGAGAATCCGGATGCCGATGACGGCGGTAGCGAGATTGAGCAGACTCAACAGCCCGGCCTGATGGGCGGTGTAGGCCACCAGAACCCACAAGCCGATAAAGGTGAGTGCGGCAACGAGGTCCAGGTTCCCCGGCGAGATGACCAGGGGCACGTAGGCCAGCAGCAGACAGGTCACCAGCAGCCAGCGCGCCGGCCGGCCCCAGCGGCTATCCGGGATCCGGGTCCACAGCCAGCCGGTCAAGACGGCTGAGATCACGAACCCGACCCCGAGCCATCGCCAGTACTCGTCGGCGGTGTCCTCGTAGAAGGCGAAGGTACCAAAGCTGGCGCAAAAGACGATCTCCGCCCAGCCGATCGCTTCGAACACACGCGCCAGGGCCGGGCGAACACTCTGCACCCAGGCCGAACGGCCGATGGCGATCGAGACGATCGGGGCAAGGTAAGCGGCCCCCAGCGCCAGAGCCATCTGGTCGTCGGACTTCTCTCCGAGCCACACCAGCCAGGTGAAGTAGGTGATCTGGAGACCGGCCAGCCAGACAAAGGCCGCAAAGCCGGAGCGGGCACGGGTCATGAGCAGCGCCGTCAGAACCGACCAGACGGCCATCGCCTCGCGCGCCTTCCCACCCAGTTGGTAGACCTGACCGACAAGAGCGATGGAGGCCATCACCAACCCATAGAGGACGACGATGGCCACCTCGCGCGCCCAGGCGGGCCCGTGCTCTTCCAGCCACACCACGGCCAACCCCAGGGCGATCACCAGCGCCAGATCGACCCCGATCTTGACCTGCCCCGGGATCGCATCCCAGTTGGAAGCCACGATCGAAACGACACCGATGGCGATGGCCAGCCCACCGAGACCGGCGATAGCGTAGAGAAAGAGCGGCCGCCCGCGCTCCTTTTCGAACGCGGCAATACCCTGCGCCTGGTCGGCATCGATCAGGTCGGCCGCAAGCCAACGTTTGAGCTGGCGCTCCAACGGCATGCCCGCTATCGTATCTCGATACTTCCCACCCGGCACTCTCGTGTGGTGCAATAGCGACCATGAGTGATGGCAGGACGCTGAGCTGTCGCAGGAGTCGGATTCGTCTAGTCCTGCTCGGAGTCCTACTGGCTGTCCTTGGTGGTTGCGGCAGCGATCCGGAGGTGAAGACAGAGGTTCTGAAAGTCGATATCGCCGAGAAAGCGACCTATGTCGGCCGTCAGGCTTGCATCCGGTGCCACGAGAACGAGAACCGGATGTGGGAGGGCTCGCATCACGATCTGGCCATGCAGGAGGCCAGCGAGCACACGGTTCTGGGCGACTTCAACGACACCTCCTTTTCCTACAACGGGGTGACCTCGACCTTCTACAGGAAGGACGACGAGTTCTTTGTCCGTACCGACGGACCGGACGGCGAGCTCGACGACTACGAGATCGTCTACACCTTTGGCGCGGTTCCCCTCCAGCAGTACCTCATCGAGTTCCCCGGCGGCCGCTATCAAGCGCTGCCGATCTGTTGGGACACGCGAGCGGCCGAGGATGGGGGGCAGCGTTGGTTCCACCTCTACCCGGACGAGGAGATCGATTGGCAAGACCCGTTGCACTGGACCGGGATCTATCAGAACTGGAACTACATGTGCGCCGAGTGCCACTCGACCAACTTGCGCAAGAGCTACCAGCTCGCAGAGGACCGCTATGAGACCACCTGGTCGGAGCTGGATGTCTCGTGCGAGGCCTGTCACGGTCCCGGCTCGGAGCATGTGGCCTGGGGCAACGCGGTAGCCGCGAAGGTGGCTCCGCCATTCGAGCACGAGCACATGGGGTTGGTCGTCCGACTCGAGGATCCCGGGCGAGGCAGCTGGACCATCAGCCCCGAGACCGGAAGTGGTGTGCGGCTGGGTTTGCCGACAGGTACGTGGGAGATGGAGACCTGCGCCCGTTGTCACTCCCGCCGGGGTGTCATCAACGAGGACTATCGGTTTGATCGCCCGCTGCTCGACACCCACCGTCTGGCACTACTCGAGGAGGGCCTCTATCACGCCGATGGGCAGATCGAGGAAGAGGTCTATGTCCACGGCTCCTTTCTGCAGAGCAAGATGTTTCTGAAGGGCGTGACCTGCAGCGACTGCCACGACCCCCACAACCTCGAGCTCCACTTTCCGGGGGATGCCGTCTGCATCCGTTGTCATTCACCAAAGATGTTCGCGACACCGGAGCACCACTTTCACAAACCGGGCACCGCGGGCTCCTACTGTGTCGACTGTCACATGCCACCCAAAAACTACATGGTGGTCGACCCACGGCACGACCACAGCTTGCGTGTGCCACGGCCCGATCTGTCGTTGCGTCTGGGGACCACCGACGCCTGCAGCCAGTGCCATCAAGACAAACCGATCCAGTGGTCGGTCGACGCCGTTGCCAAGTGGTATGGACCCGACCGCAGGGCCGAGCCCCGGTACGGTGAGGCTCTGCACGCCGGCAGAGCCGGTCTGCCGGAGGCGGAAGCAGCGCTGGTGGTTCTCGCCGCTGACCCCGAGATGAACGCCATCGTGCGAGCGACGGCGCTGAGTCTGCTGCAGAGATACCTCACGCCCGGCTCGCTGGCGATGGTCGAGAAGTCTCTGGCCGATAGCGACCCTCTTGTTCGTGCTGCCGCGCTGCGGGCGCTCGAGCCGACCGATCCCCAGACCCGGCTGCGTCTGACGACACCGCTGCTCGTCGACCCGGTCCGGCTGGTGCGGCTCGAGGCGGCGCGGCTGATGGCGCCGGTCCCCGACACACTGCTGAGCGGCAGCCAGAAGTCGATGCTGGCCGCGGCCCTCGAGGAGTTTCGGCAGGCCCAGCTCATCAATGCGGATCGAGCCGAGGGCCACCTCAACCTCGGGTGGTTGTACACGGTTCGCGGCGAGTTGGAGCAGGCCGAAGACGCCTTCAAAAAGGCCAAAGAGATCGAGCCCTACTTCGTACCCGCCTACGTCAATCTGGCGGATGTCTATCGTCAGCAGGGCCGCGAACAAGAGGCCGAGGCGATCCTCAGAGAAGCTCTGGAGGTATCCCCCGACAGCGCCGACGTCTACCACGCGCTGGGTCTCGTCCTCGTGCGCCAGCGCCGGCAGGAGGAGGCTCTAGCGGCTCTCGCCAAGGCCGCCGAGCTCCAACCCGAGGAGCCGCGCTACGCCTTTGTCCACGCCGTAGCCCTCCACGACCTGGGCCAGGCCGATGCCGCTCTCGAAGTGTTGACAGCGGCCCATCGGCTTCATCCGAGCGACCGCGAGCTGCTTTGGACCCTTGCGGTCTTCAGCCGGGAGCAGGGCGACTCGGTGACGGCCACCGAGTATGCTCGCAAGCTGTACGAGCTGGCCCCCCAGGATCCTCGAGCACAGCAGCTTCTCCGCGAGCTCGAGACGGGAGCAAGCTGACGAACAACAAGCCGTCGACGTATCATCGACCGCCGAACCGTCGTTTGGCGGTGCTAACCTCAGTACGATGCCTGAAAATCTCCGGCGGGTCCTGATTCGCAGCTGGCATTTTGTCCAGGCGCTCTGGAAGCAGTTCAAACAAGACAAGGTCCTGATCCGTGCCTCGGGTCTGGCCTACTCGACCCTGCTGGCTATCGTCCCGCTGGCGGCGGTGCTCTTTGCCCTCTTCAGCGCCTTCGGGGCCCTCGACGACTTGAAACGGGAAGTTCAGGAGGTGTTGGTCGCGCAGTTCCTGCCCACGCGGCAGGACGAGCTGAACGCCATTCTGAACGACTTCATCGAGAACGCCGACAAGTTTGGAATCGTCGGTTTCGCCTTCCTTGCGATCACCGCACTTTTTCTCCTCGATGCCATCGAATCCAACTTCAACGACATCTGGCACGTACGGCGCCGGCGCCGGTACCTGAGCAAGATCACGGCCTACACCTCGGTTCTGGTTCTGGGCTCTCTGTTTCTCGGCGCCAGCCTGTCGGTCTCGGCGCGGATCCAGGCGCTGCTGTTTTCCGGCACCATCCTCGACCGCAGCCTGATCCGTAGGACGCTGGACTGGTCAGTGCCGCTGGCGCTCACCCTCCTCGGTTTTCTTCTTCTCTACCTGATCGTCCCCTATACCCGTGTCAAGTGGCGGAGTGCCCTGTTCGGAGCTCTGCTCGCCGGCATCGGCTGGGAGGTGGCCAAGAACGTCTTTGCAGACTCGGTGGGTCAATCGGCCCGCTATTCGATCCTCTATGGCTCGCTGGCGGTGATTCCCATCTTTCTGGTCTGGTTGTATGTCACCTGGGTCATCGTATTGGTGGGTCTGCTGATTGCTTACACCCATCAGCATTTCGACTTTCTGGAAAAGGACCTTTGCCTGGGGGACGGGCCACAAGAGGGTCGCCTGTCTCTGACGCTCAAGATCTATGCCCTTATCGCCCACGAGTTTCACGACGGAGGCGAGCCGCCGCTGACGGAGAACATAGCCGAGCGGCTTCTGATCTCACAAGCGGTGGCCGAAAAGATCGTGGGGTTCCTGGAGGAGTCGGATTTGGTGAGGAGAACCACCACCCCATCAGGGAGTGGCGGACTGGTCCCGTCGAAGCCCCTCGATCAGGTCAAGTTGGCCGATGTGCTGGGTGTCTTCGTTCGCTCCTCGTCGGATCCACTGGAGTCGTCGGCGCCACTCGAGAAGACCATCCAGGAAGTCATGGGCGACTTGCAGGCCGCAGCGCGAGGGGCTTTGGGCGAGAAGAACTTCAAACAGCTCGTCGATGATATGGAGGCGAAGCAGACATAGAAACAGCATCGACGCGGCCGGCCTCCGCGCCGGCCGATCTGATGGACGGCCGCGACGGGTTCCTGCCCCTCGAGGACCTATTCCTCCGCTCGCTCCCGGGGCCGAAAAAGCATCACACCCGATGCGTCATCCGTGCTCCAGGACAGCCCCAGCTTGCCGGCCAGAAAGCCGAAGCCACTGACCTCTCCGAGCTGTGCCAGATAGTGGTCCTCCAGCGCCATGATCTCTTCGGGGCAGGCCATCCGGGTGCCGGCGGCTGGACCCACGACCATATCCCCCGCCATCTCGCCTGGCTCGACACCGGCGGTGTAGCGGTTGCAGCCGCTGGCGCCGGCCAGCCGCCCCTCTTCGTAGACCAGGGTGACCTCGGGCTCGGCCGGTGCCGGATCGTCCCAGTTGAAATGCGTCAGCACCCACTCGGGACCGGCTAGATCTTCGGTGGACAGGGTGCCGGTGACCTCGGAGGCGACCTCGTCGAGACCATTCGAGCCCAGTGCCCAGACCCGCGTCGCCTTCTGCGACGGGCAACACATGGCATCTTCGGGACCCGCCTGCACCACGTCCAGTTCGATCTTCCCATCGGTGATGCGCGCCTCCTTGAGCTGCACCCGGTCACCCATGAGAGCGGTGCCGAGGTTGACGATCTCGCCATCGCGGCGGCCCACCGCTGCCACGTAGTTCTCGGTACCCGAACCGCCGCTGCTCTCCCACAGCAGGACCACGGCCTCTTCGACTCCGTCGCCGTCGAGGTCGCCGCTCATCCAGAAGTGCTTCACCAACCCGACCGTGGGGCGGCTGGCGGCACCCGGCTCGAAGGGCTCACCCTCCCAGCCACCGTCGGCCAGGGTCACCGGCTGGTCATAGATCCCTTCGTAGGTGGCGTTGGCGAGCTCGTCGCTGGTCGGAGCGTCCGCGGCCATGGCGGCGGCAGACGGTGTTGCCGAGTCGGCTTCCATATCTGGAGCCGAGCTCTTCGCTTGGCACCCGAGCATGGCAAACGCCGCGAGGATGGTTATCAGGACGGTTGAAGTCCGAGGTCTATTGTCCAGGATCATGGTCCAATCTCCCCCTAGGTTCTGAATCGGTGGTCTACTCGGGACTGATGGTGTAGTCGACGAGCACCCCAGAACAGATAGTGCCCTGAAGGCCCGCGACCTTATCAAGAGAGAATTTGAGTATTCAAGTGGGTGGTGATGGACCCGGGGATCGAGACCGGTCGTCGGTCCGATCGTGACACCGTCGCCCGCTTGACCGACGCTTGCAGGATTGCTACCGTGACTTCGTTCTGTTTTGAGAGGTGTTTTGCCACGGCAGAGTGGGCTGCCGTCGGTGTTCGATAAGAAGGGGGAATTCTGATGGACATCCTGATTAGCGTAATTATTGGTGGTGTGGTGGGCTGGCTCGCCAGCATGGTGATGAAGACCGATGCTCAGATGGGCATCATCGCCAACGTCATCGTCGGTATCGTGGGCTCGTCCCTCGGTTTCTGGCTGGCCGGCATCCTGGGTCTTGGCGGTGGCGCCATCGTGCGCTGGATCATCGCCGTGGTCGGCGCCGCGCTGCTGATCTGGATCCTGAAGCTGCTGAACATCTTCAAGTAGAGAGCCGAGGGTAGGTCGAGTTGGCCGTAAGCGACCGGCTCGGCCGCACCCACGGTCAGTACCTCGAGATGGGGGAGATCTGCAGGGCCGACTTCGGCTCGAGGGGTGCCTCCGTTTCGGCTTCAGCGCAACGGTTCAAAAGCTCGGACGACTTCTGCCAGGTGGGATCGGGGTAGTAGATGAAGAGCAGGGATCCCTCCTTGACGGTGTCGATGACCTCTCGCGCCACCTCCTGATCGAGGGCCGGGCAGCCCCAGCTCCGCCCCAGACGGCCGTGCTCGCGGCCAAAGGCGTCACTCACATACCAGGCACCGTGAACGACGATGGCGCGGTCGAGCGCGAGGTGATTGATCCCGTTTTCGAGGCCATGCAGTCTGAGGGAGTAGCCGTTGCGTCCGTCGTAGGTCTCTCCGGTGAGAAAGACTCCAAGACTCGACTGTTTGCTGCCCTGCCGGTTCGAGAACCGGGTGGCGTAGTTCTCGCCGGTGTTGACGCCGTGGGCAACAAGTTCGTGAAAGAGAAGCTCCTGTTTCTCGAGGTCGAAGACCCACAAGCGAGGCTCGGTAGAGGCCAACGAGTAGTCGATGACGGTGAGCAGGTCTCGGCGCCCCACTTCTCGTGCCCAGGAGCAGTCGACGGCGTCTAGCGCCAGACGAAGGACCTGTGGATCGAGATCGGGCGCCGCGGTGCGCAGATTCTCAAAGGCCTCGGCGGCATCGACGATCGCGGTCATCGGACCGACAAGCAGAAACACCAATACCGTAGCGAGCAGAGCTCGTCGCCACGGGAAACGCTCGAAAACTCCCTTGGTCAAGACCGAAGTCCCCTCGACAAGTTACTCGCTGCTCTCTTCGGGGTGCTGTGTAGCCATGACCACAAAATCGGCATCGGTGGTGGTCTCGGGAGTGGCGGCCCGATGGGTGATCAGCAGCGTGGTTCCAGGCACCAACAACTCGTAGATCTGAGCGACAAAATAGGGCGGAATGTGGATCCGCTCGGCCAGGGTCTCTTCATCCTCCTCGGTGGGGTGTGTCCCGGAAGCTATCGAGACACTCATCCAACGATGCATCTTCTCGTCCGGGTCAAAGGGACTCATCCTGTCGGAATCGCCCTCGAGAACTGTATGAACCCCTTCGGCAAGCGGCTTGCCTGACTCGGAGAGCACGATCTCGGCAAAGCCGATCTCGATGCCGTTGCGGTAGACGTAGAGCTTGCTGTCGGCAGTGCTCAACAGGAGACTCAGCGGACCTTCGGGTGCGCGGTCGGGCTCCCACTCGAACTTGGCGGCCGCGGCAGCCGGCCCCACCTTGGTCTGCTTATGCAGGCTCGGAGACAGGACCATCGACGGGTGAGCCGCCTCCGCCGGCCCCGAGTGCTCGTCGGCGATGACCACCGTCGCTCCCAGATGCTCCATCTCGAAGAGCAGGCGCGAGAACTCCAGCGGCAGGTGGATGCAGCCGTGGGAGACCGGATAACCGGGCAGACTGCCGGCGTGCAGGCAGATACCGGACCAGGTCAACCGCTCCGTGTAGGGCATCTTGGCGTTGTAGATGCTCGAGACATGATCCTTGTCTTTTTGCAGAACCGTAAAGACCCCGGTGGGAGTCTCGTGCCCCTTCTTGCCGGTGCTGACATCGGTGTAGCCGATGATGATGCCGTTGCGGTAGACGTAGGCCCGCTGCTCCGTGATGCTGACCACAACCACGATCGGGCCGGAGGGCGAGGCTTCCGGTTCCCACACGAACTCACCCTCGGCGAGGTCCTCGGGTGCCGTCTCCGCCGATACCTGCTGCGAGGCAATCGGCGGCGGGGCGAGAAAGGCAACAGTCAGACCGACCATCAACGCCAGGGTGGAAGCTCTGAGCACAACTCCAGGATTTGCTGACATCGGTTCCAGCTCCTTCTCTTCTTTAGGGGCGCTGTCGAGCCGAACGATGTGCTCCCACACGACGCCCGTCTCCAGCGGCGGGCAGCGTACCATGAGAAGAGTCACGACCGGTGGGTTGACAATGGCGGAGTTGCGCGGCGATGCTGTCCTGGACAATGAGAAAGCAAGCCGCATCGACACGGGCAGGGCTCTTATTGGTGCTGTCGATCCTTGTGGGTCAGATGGCTCTTGCCCAGACTGAGCCCGTAGAGCAGCCCTCGCAAGATCCCGAACAGGTCGCTCAGCCGACCCCACTGTCCGAGATCGCCCTCAAGACGGAGCAATCGGAGGAAGAGCTCGCCGATATCCAGGGGAGTCTCGAGCCCGCGGCGGCGGTCGAGGCGATTGCCGAGCAGCTGATGACGCTCGACGAGCCGCTGGCAGAGGGCAGGAGGGCCCTCGGGGCCGAGCAGCTGTCGCAGCTCTCGCGCCGTGACCTGGCTGATCTGCAGCAGGATTGGGGGGAGTGGCAGCGCCGGATCGAGGTCTGGGAGGGCCAGGCCGAGTCTCGGGCCCAGGAGCTCGTGAGCGCCAGAGATCAGCTCACCACGATGCAGAGCGAGTGGCAACGGACTCGCGAGTCGGTGGGGGAAGTCGAGATCCCGCCAGAGCTGTCAGCCCGGATTGCCCTGGTGATGGCCAAGCACGACGAGACGACGGCACTTGTCGCCGAGCGTCTGAGCGCCGTGCTGAGCCTCCAGGCCGAGCTTGCTGAGCAGTCGACTGCCGTCCATGAGCTCCTCGGTGAGATCGGACGTGAAGCGACTCTGCGTCGGAAGTCGCTCTTCGAGCGTGACGAGGATCCATTGTGGGAGGTACTGCTGCGGCCGGGGAGCACCACTGTCGGGCTTGGCGCGGTGATGGAGGGCTGGCGCAAGGACATGGCGGCTGTCACCGGCTTTGTCGCCCGCTACAAGGGGAGGCTTGTCCTCCATCTCATTGTCTTTGCCGCCCTCTGGGCCCTTCTCTGGGCGCTCGGCCGCCGGAGCCGGAGCTGGACCCTGTCCCACCAGGCCCTCGAGGCAGCGACCTACCTGTTTCGTCACTCGCTGTCATCGGCGCTGTTGCTGGCGCTGATGGCCACCCGCATCATCTATCCGAATGCGCCGCTGGCTGTTTACGACCTGAATGCGCTTCTGGTCCTCGTCCCATTGGCACGGCTGCTACCCGGAATGGTGGATCGTCGTCTGCGGGGCGCGGCCTACGGGCTGATCCTGGTGCTGGCGCTGGACGAGCTCCGTCCTCTGTTCTTCGAGGTGGGTCTCGTACATCGTCTGCTGCTGCTCGCGACCCAGGCGGGCGCCCTGTTGATACTGATTCCCAGTCTGAGGATGCAGGGCACTGGCGCCAAGACGCAGAAGCAGAGCAGCGCCTGGTGGCGAGCGGGGTTCTGGGCCAGCTGTTTGTCGGCGCTCATCCTGGTGATCTCCCTGGTCGCCAACCTGTCAGGTCGTGTCAGTCTTTCCGACCTCCTCACCTCGGCCACCCTGGCGAGCTTTCGCTATGCCCTGGTGCTGTTTGTCGGCGCTCTGGTTCTGGACGGACTGGTGATGGTGCTGTTGGCGACCCCTCAGGCCCAGACCTTCAACTCGGCGCGTTCGCACACCGAGCTCCTACAGCGGCGGGGGATCGCCCTGGTCCACCTTCTGGTCCTGTATTTTTGGGTAATCGCCACTCTCTCGGAGTTCCAGCTCCTGGCGCGGGTTCAAAAGTGGTTTCGAGCGGTCCTCGACTGGCACTGGACCCGCGGAACCCTGTCCATCTCGCTTGGTGATGTCCTCGCTCTTGTCCTGATTATCTTTGCGGCAATCATGATCTCCCGGTTCGTGCGCTTTCTCCTCGAGGAGGATGTCTATCCGCGCACACGCCTCGCCAGGGGAGTCCCGGCCACCATCTCGATGCTGGTCAACTATCTGATCCTCGGCATCGGGTTCTTCTTCGCCCTGGCGGCGGCAGGTATCGATCTCAGCAATGTTGCGCTGCTGGCAGGGGCCCTGGGCGTGGGGATCGGGTTTGGGCTGCAGGATCTGGTCAAGAACTTCATCTCGGGTCTGATCCTGGTGTTCGAGCGGCCGATGGGGGTCGGCGACCTGATCGAGATGGAGACTCTCAAGGGTCGAGTGCAGCAGATCGGAATCCGCTCTAGCACGGTGCGCACCTTCGATGGAGCGGAGGTCATCGTCCCCAACGGACAGCTGCTCTCTGAACAGCTCGTCAACTGGACGCTCTCCGACCGCCACCGCCGGCTCAGCTTGCCGGTGGGGGTGGCCTACGGCACCGATCCCCAAGCCGTGATCGACATCCTGCTTGGTTTGGCTCATGACCACCGGGCGGTGCCCGATGACCCCGAACCGGTGGCCTTGTTCAATGGGTTTGGAGACAGCTCGCTCGACTTCGAGCTGCGCGTCTGGATCGCCGATTTCAACGACGGCCTGCGGGTATCCAGCGAGCTGCGAGTGGCGATCTACAAAGCGCTCGCGGAGGCGGGGATCGAGATCCCCTTTCCGCAGCGGGATGTGCATGTGAAGTCGCTCGATCCGGCGGCTTTGATCGCGCCCCTGCCTGCTAGGTCCGAGCCCACCGAAGACCAGTAGCGGATCCTACGAGGATTACCTCGCCAACCACCGACCGTAGAGCTGGGGCCGCCGGTTGCGGTGGAAGAGCTCGCGGGCGTGGTTGGTTTGGTCGCCGATCTTCGTTAGGATTCTCATTGTTGCAGGATGCGCTTCAAGCCAGGATGGTTCGAAGCCGTTTCATCTGACTGTTCCCGGGGAGGGTAAGCGATGCCTTCTGAAGTGCTCACTCACACCAGAAGTGCTCTCGACAGTGGCCTCAGAGGAACGAGACTGCTGAACTCTCCGCGGCACAACAAGGGCTCGGCGTTCACCCTCGAGGAGCGACAGGATTACGGCCTTCGTGGCCTGTTACCGTGTCAGCCCCGAACGATCGAGGAACAGACGGCTTTGGAGCTAGAGCACCTACGGGCAAAGAGCGACGATCTGGAGAAGTTCATTGGTCTGTTGGCCCTTCAAGACCGGAACGAAACGCTCTATTTTCGAGTCTTGGTCGAGAACCTCCCGGAGCTGATGCCGATCGTCTACACGCCTACCGTCGGGCTGGCCTGTCAGAAGTACAGCCATATCTTCCGCCGACCCCGTGGCATCTGGATTACGCCGGATGATGCCGACCACATTCCCGAGATGCTGAGAAACGGGGCCGAGGACGAGATCCACCTCATAGTGGTCACCGATAACGAGAGGATTCTGGGTCTCGGCGATCAGGGAGCCGGGGGAATGGGGATACCGTGCGGGAAGATCGCTCTCTACTCCGCCGCCGCCGGCATACCCCCGTGGAGCTGCCTCCCGATCAGCCTCGATGTGGGCACGGACAACTCCGAGCTTTTGGAAGACCCCTTTTATTTCGGGTATCGGAAGAAGCGGCTGCGGGGGGAGCCTTATTATTCGTTCATTGAGCAGTTTGTCGAGGGAGTGCTGGAGGTTTTTCCGCGGGCGCTGCTGCAATGGGAGGATTTCAAGAAGAACAACGCTCTCACGGTTCTCGACCGCTACCGGCGCCGGCTCCCCAGTTTCAACGATGATATCCAGGGAACGGCGGCCGTCGCCCTGGCCGGAATTCTCTCAGCGCTACGGATCTCGGGCGGGCGACTCTCCGACCAAAGGTTGCTTTTTGCCGGCACGGGGGCGGCCGGTGTTGGCATAGGTCGACTCGTTCGAACCGCCTTTCTTGCCGACGGCGGGGACGAGAGGGCTGCGGACATGGCCTTCGTTTTCGTCGACAGCCGAGGGCTGGTCAGCGAAGCGTCTCCGATCTCCGATCCCTACAAACAAGAAGTCGCCATGCCCTCGAGCGTGGCCCAGGAATACGGCTTCACCGGCGCCGGACCATTCGGTTTGCTCGAGGTGGTCAAGGGAGTACGGCCTACGATCCTGATCGGGACGTCTGCTGTCCCCGGCATTTTCTCGGAGGCGGTCGTACGAGAGATGGCTCGACACGTGGAAAGACCGATTATTCTTCCGCTCAGCAACCCCACATCCCAAGCCGAGTGCACACCCGCCGAGGCTTTGCGCTGGACAGGAGGGAGGGCTCTTCTGGCGACCGGCAGCCCGTTCGATCCTGTCGAGTACGAAGACAAGGTTTATGAGTTTGGCCAGGGAAACAACGTGTTCGTCTTCCCAGGTCTTGGCCTGGGGTGCATTCTTAGCGAAGCCCGGGAGGTCAGTGACGAGTTGACACTGGCCGCAGCCCTGGCACTGGCGGATACGGTCACACCGGAGCGGCTCGAGCGTGGAGCACTGTATCCAGACGTGCGAATGCTCCGCACAGTCGCCGCCCGAGTGGCTGCCGCTGTGATCCGTACCGCACGCGATTTGAAGCTAGGAAGACTGATTCCAGACGGAGAGATCGAGCAACTCGTCGAGGGGGCCATGTGGTACCCCGAGTATCCGATGTACTCTGATGATCAAACCGTTGTCTCCAAGCCGTAGGCTGCGGAGCTCAGCAAGATGAGCGGCCCCAGATCGTCTGCCGGGAGAGGCGCCGAGGACGCCCCGATCCCGGACGATTTGCGGCAATTGAGAGACATTCCTTTCCAGGATCTCGCTCCGGCACACAAGGTCCGTGCTTTTGGAGTCGACTACTGTCACATCGTCCCTCCGGAAGGGGGGGATCTATATGTCACGCACCACGGGTGGCCCCACGTGCTACAGCTGCTGCCGAAGAACTGGTATGTCGACAGGTGGTACTCGAGCCATGGAGAGAGGCTGGCTGGCGCCACCGGAAATGTCTACCGTGTTCACTCCAAGCCAGTGGACGGAAGGTCGGCAGATCTGGTCGTCAAGTTCTCTCGCGTCGCCCAGGAGGTCTCGATCGTCGTTGAAACATCATTCCCCGCTGATGTCGACTACGAGACTATTGCCGGCGCCCGCTTCAACAGTCCGATGGAGGAGTTCGGTCTGGTGTACGAGCTTCGCCGGGATGTGCTCGGCGCTGCCCACCCCAGGATACTCGTCCAAAAACCGCTTGCCATTTACGCACCTCCGGAAGAGTTCAAGCTGTGGCAGCTCGGCCGTAAACAAAACTGGTTCAAGAAGCACCGCCGCCTCTTGGCGGATGACCAGGAAAAAGAGGTCAAGGCGATCGAGCTCGACATCAAACGCATCTATGTCCTTTTGTACGGTTGGATAAAAGGTCGGGACGCAGAGCAGTACTGGGAAGCCGGAGACATCACGCAGCAAGAGTTGTACGGCCTGACCGTGCGAGTCATCCGTGAGCTGGCACAAAAGGGTTTTCGGGTTCTCGACAACAAGCCCAAACACTTCATTTTGCGGAAGCAACGGCGAGACCGGAAGATCATGCGCCGTGACGGTCGTCGTCTGACCTATGCACTGGTAGATTTCGAGTTCTTGCAGAGAACTCCCGAGTACCAGCAGGAATTCAAGGCTGCACAGCGAGAGCGTTACTGGCAGCTTCAGTCCGCAAAGGCCGACCAGGCTGTCACGCCTTCCGCATCCAATCTCGAGCAGGTCAATATTTTTGGTGTGGACTATATCCACGGCTCGGTGGCAGACGGAGGAAAGCTGTGGGTTGTCGGCCGCAATCCCGACCTCTTCGATTTCTTCGTGGCCGATCGCTGGCGGCGAGCCCCGCGCGTGAAGCTGTCTCCTTCGACCGAGGTTTACCACACGCGGACTCGGGACAACATCCACGTGGTCTACCGGCGGTCGCGAGTCGGCTCGCGCCCGCGAGTTGATCCCTTGACGGTAAACGGGAAGCGCATCCGTGAACACGGCTACAACAGCCCCTTCGAAGAAGTTGTGATAGCCGAACGGCTGCGACAGATGGGAGTTTCCACGACATACGCTCGGGCCGTTTACAGAACCGGTCATCGCTCGACGGAGACGGGTTATCTCCGTGATCTTCGACGATACGAAGAACACGACGGCCTGGTGACACCGGGAGCCTTTTCAGAAGCGATCCTGATGCCGGACTACGATTACTACACGATCTGGGACTATTTCAGGGGATGCGATCCCGAGCGCGGTTGGAAGGGAGGCCGCTGGATCGATCTCGAACAGGCCCGGGAACAGGGCCTGGTGACCCAGAACGAGAGTCAGGAGGTCATTGGTCGCACGAAAGACCTGTTCCAAGGGCTCGATCTCGAAGATGACGCCCTTGACGAGCACGAGTTCGCCGTCCGCTTGAGCGATGACGGCCAGGTGCTCAGGGGTGATCGTGGGGAGACGGACGTCACCTTTGGGATTGACGCGATGACCGCTTACGAGACGGGTCTGCTGGATGACAGCGCCTATGGACGAGTCATCAGCCGGTTGCAGGGAAAGCTTCGGGCCGCAGACTGCGAGAAGCTGGACCTGGAAGGCAGCCACCTCCTCCTCTCGCTGGGCATCACCGGGCGGTTCAACGAGGATCGGGACGGAGAGCTCCTGGTTACTCTCTGCAACTTCGAGTTCGTCAGGGGGCTTTATCGTCCGATTCGTTGACCACCCATCCGGCGACGAACATCCGACCTTCTTACAACGTCAGCAGGCTAGAGTTTCCGGAGTCGGTCGATGTTGGAGCTCCGTCCAAGGACCACCAGGCGATCTCCTCGTTGGAGCTCCAGATCGGGTCCGGGTACGAGCTCCATCGTATCTGACTCCGGGCCGTGTGGCCGGCGGCGAATGAGCAGAACTTGAACCTTGTAACGATTCCGCACATCCATCTCACCGATTGTCTTGCCCAGAAACTCTCCCGGCGCATCCAACTCGGCCATCCTATGGTCGCCATCGAGCATCACCTCGTCGGTGGCGGTGGCCGAAAGTCCGCCGCTGAGACCCGCCACCATATCGCGCTTCATGAGTTGACGGTTGTAAGCGTCGAGAAGGTGACCGCGATTGATGGTTCCCAGAAGTCGGCGCTGCTCGTGCGAGTCCACGACCGGAAGCTCATCTCGGTCCTTTCCCGCAAATATGCGCATCACCGTGTCCAGATTCTGGTTGGGCGTCACCATCGGCACGTCCGTCCGGGCCAGATCTCCTGCGACGACCATTCCGGACAAGGCCTCGTCCTCGAGCAAGGCTCGTCGAAGCTCACCCAGGGCTATCACTCCTCTGAGCCTGCTGGGGTCGTCCGTCACGTAGTAGTACGAACGCGGTTGATCCGCAAGCTCCTCGAGTAGCTGCGCCAGCGGTCGATTGGCCGGCAGTGTCGCCGGATCCTGACTCATGACGTCTCGCACCTGCAACGAGCGCAGGATGTTTATGTCCCGCCCACGGAACAGATCGGCCCCGCGGCGTGCCAACTTCATGGTGTAGATCGACTCTTTGGAGAACCGTGTCGAGACCAGGCTGGCGATGATGCAAGATGCCATCAAGGGAACTATGAGCTTGTAGTCGGATGTCAGCTCGAAGATGATCAGAATCGCTGTGATCGGTGCGTGGGTCGTTCCGGCGACGACGGCTCCCATTCCCACCAGGGCGTAGGCGCCCGAGGCGGCCGTGATGTCGGGAAAGGACAGATGAGCCAGCTCACCGAGGAAGCCGCCCACCATCGCCCCGAGGAAGAGCGATGGCGCGAAGATTCCGCCGGAGCCGCCGGAGCCCAGTGTCAGGCTGGTAGCAACCAGCTTGGCGAAGGCAAGCGCGGCAAGCAGCGCCAAGGGATAGGCGCCAGTGAGTGCTTGATTGATGGACTCGTAGCCGACACCGAGAACTTGGGGATAGAGGAGTCCGAGGGCGCCGACGAGGAAACCACCCAGGGCCGGCAGCAACCAGGGCCGAATCGGCAGCGACTCCATCAGATCCTCGAAGCCATAGAGCAGACGGATAAAGACCAGGGCCACCACTCCTGCGACCAGGCCGAGAGCCAAGTACAAGAGAAGCTCCCAGGCGCTCACCATCTGATAGGTAGGGACAACAAAAGCGGGAAAGTCGCCCAGGAAATGCCGAGATACCACGGTCGCCATGACCGAAGAGATCACGATGGGGCTGAACTGGGAGACTCCGAAGTCTCCGAGGATCACCTCCACGGCAAACAGGGCGCCGGCGAGCGGGGCATTGAAGGTGGCGGCGATACCTGCCGCGGCGCCACAGCCCACGAGGGTTCTGAGCCGCCTCCCCGAGATCCGCAGCCACTGGCCGATCGAGGAGCCCAGGGCTGAGCCGATCTGAACGATCGGCCCTTCACGCCCGACCGAGCCGCCGGTTCCGATGCAGATCGCCGAGGTGATGCTTTTGACCACGACCAGCCGTGCCCGGATGAACCCGGATCGCAAGACGACGGCCTCCATGACCTCCGGTACCCCGTGCCCCTTGGCCTCGCGGGCCAGGAAATAGACGATGGGACCGATGATGAGACCCCCGATGGCGGGTGTCAGGATCCTCCAGGACCAGGGGTGCGAGATCATGACGCCTAGATCGAAGTTCCAACTGCCCCACGCCCATCGCTGGACCACTTTGATGAGATAGCGGAACCCCACCGCACCGAGGCCACCCAAACTGCCGATAACCACGGCGAGCACGACCATAAAGGTGTGTTCGGCCATCTTGGCTTTCGCCAGTGTGACATCGAAGAGGGTCCTTACTCTGCCCATCAGTTTCGTCCGCCTGTTTTCCTTCTATGTCAGCCACTCGCCATAGAGCTCGGGCCGGCGGTCGCGGAGGAAGAGCTCGCGGGCGTGGGAGGAGTCGACTTTGTTCAGGTCGAGATCGGCGTAGAGGATGGAGTCCTCGAGCGAGGGAGCTCGCGCCACGACCAGCCCGCCTGGATCACAGATAAACGACTCGCCGGCGAAGGACAGACACTCCTCTTTGCCGACCCGATTGCAGAGGGCGGTGTAGTAACCGTTCTGGAAGGCGGCGACCCGCATCTCCGCTTCGTAGAGCCCCTCGGGCCATTCGTCGACGGCACCCGCCTGGGGCACAATCACGAGTTGGGCACCCGCAAGCGCCAGAGCTCGCATGTACTCGGGGTAATGCCGGTCGTAGCAGATGGCCACCCCGATGCTCCCCACCCTGGTGGAGTAGACGGGGGCGCCGGTGTCCCCGGGGGTGTAGTAACCCTTTTCGTGGAAGCAGGGGTAGTCGGTGATGTGGATCATCCGTGTGCGGCCGAGCAGCGTGCCGTCGGCGTCGATCACCGGCGAGCAATCGTAGGTGTGCTCGCCGTCGCGCTCGAAGAGATTGAGCACCACGACCACGCCGAGCTCGGCGGCCCTGGTCGAGAAGACCTCGGTGATCGGTCCCGGCACCGGCTCGGCGAGCTCCCGGAAATCGGCTCCCGCCGGCTTCTGCGGATAAAAGGGCTCGAAGGCCAGCTCGGCGTAACAGATCAGCTCGGCGCCGTTCCCCGCCGCTTCCTCCAGGGCTTCGAGACCCCGCTGGATGTTTTCTTTCTTGTCGGCCGTGGCCTGCTGTTGAATCAGTGCGATGCGCATGGTCTCGGTAGCTTATCCCGCCGGCGAGGTCGCCTTGAAGCCAAACTAGAGGTGGTCACGGGCAAACCGACGGGCGGCGGCCACCAGCAGCGGCTCCGCTTCGGCGAGAGCGGTCTCGAGCGGCATCCCCTCGGGGCGGGCGGCCTCGATCGCGTTTATCCCCGATACCGAGACGTTCTCCGGCGGGAGCTCGACACTGCCGGCCAGCACCGCCACCTCGGTGCCACACTTCCGGGCCAGATCCGAGATGCCGGAGACGACTTTGCCGTAGAGCGACTGCCCGTCCAAGCGGCCCTCACCGGTGACCACCCAGTCGGCCGATACGAGGTCCTCGTCGAGCCTGCACGCCTCGATCACCGCCTCGATACCTGAGACCAGGGTGGCGTTCATAAAGACCACCGCACCGGCAGCCAGACCACCGGCGGCACCGGCGCCGGGAAGATCCCGGATCTGTCGTCCCAGGTCTCGCTCCACCACGTCGGCCAGGTGGGAAAGTCCGACTTCGAGGCGCTCGACCATCTCGGGAGTAGCCCCCTTTTGCGGACCGTAGACCACGGCCGCCCCGCGCTCGCCACACAAGGGGTTGTCGACATCGCACAGCACCTCGACCGGCGGCAAGTCGACCTGGGTGGGCGGAACGATCGACTCGATCCGTTCCAGCTCGCCGCCGCCATGACCGATGCTTCTGCCTTCCCGGTCGAGAAAGGCCCAGCCCAGCGCCATCGCCGCGCCCACCCCCCCATCCACGGTGGCGCTGCCACCGACGGCCAGCCAGAGCCGCTTGGCGCCGCGCTCGACTGCGGCCCGGAGCAGCTCACCGGTGCCGTAGGTGGTGGTCTGGAGGGGATTGAGTCGATCCTCGGTGAGCAACGCCAGACCGCTGGCCTGGGCCATCTCGACCAGGGCGCCGGGCCCGGCCTCCGGGAGCCAGGCGTAACCCGCGTCTATCTTCATGTTGGGGAGTGGCCCCATGACCTTTTCGTCCACCCACTCCCCGCCGACGGCGGCGATAAGGGTTCGAGCGGTCCCCTCGCCACCATCCGCCATCGGCCGCTCGATGATCTCGACGCCGGGTCGCTCTCGGAGGATGCCGCGAGTGACCGCCGCGCAGGCCTGCGTCGCCGTCAGACTGCCCTTGAAAGAATCCATGGCGATGACGATCCTTGTCATGTTTTCGCGGCTCCACGAGACCAACCGGCCCACCAGTGCAGAGGCTTGGGCCGGATCGGATGGCCGGCGGGAAACATCTTACTGCCGCCGTGGATCGAAGGTTCTCGGTCCTCGTTGCCGGGCGTCTCGAAATCGGGGAGAATAGGCGCCTGCGCGCAAGTCCGCGGGGGGGAAATCGTGAAGATCAGAGCCGTTTTCTGCTGCTTTGTTGCACTTTTCTGGATCGTCACCGCACCGGTGACGGCCGAGGAGGTCAAGGAGAGACCCAAGATCGGCCTCGCGCTGGCAGGGGGTGGGGCCAAGGGGGTGGCCCACGTCGGGGTCTTGCGGGTGCTCGAAGAGCTCAACGTCCCGGTCGACTACATCGGCGGCACCAGCATGGGGTCGATCATCGGCGGTCTCTATGCCTCGGGTATGTCGGTGGACGAACTGGAGGAGACTCTGCTCGAGATCGACTGGGCTGACACTCTCGAAGACCAGACACGCCGCAAGGACCTGTCGTTCCGCCGCAAGGAAGAGCAGCGCCGGTATCTGATGGGTCTGGAGTTGGGTATCAAGAAGAGCGGCATCGTCTGGCCGACCGGTCTCAAGACGGGTCAGAAGCTCTACTTCATGCTCCAGACCCTGACCCTGCCGGTGGCCGACATCGAGGACTTCGATCGGCTTCCGACACCCTTTCGGGCGGTAGCTACCGACATCCACACCGGTGAGGCGGTGGTGCTCGACCATGGCAATCTGGCCACCGCCATGCGGGCCAGCATGGCCATCCCCACGGTGTTCACTCCCGTGGTTCTCGACGGGCGGTTGCTGGTGGACGGCGGGTTGAGCAATAACGTGCCGGTGGATGTGGTCCGCGACATGGGGGCCGACATCGTCATCGCCGTCGATGTCGGGGCGCCCCTCTCGGACCGTCAGGTCGAGTCGATGATCCAGGTCTATGCACAGACCATGCGCTTCCTCACCCGTCGCAACATGGAGCCCCAACTGGCCGCGGCCGATCTGGTCATCGTGCCGCCGGGAGTCGCCAGTTACGGCACCCTAGAGTTCAAAGCCAGCGAGAAGATCCTGGCGACCGGTATCGAGGGAGCTTGGGAGCAGGAGGAGGCCCTGCGTCGATGGGCCGTCAGTCCGGAGGAGTTCCAACGCCTTCAGGCGGCGAGAGCCCTGGAGCCTCTGCCGCCCGCGACCATCGACTTTATCCGTGTCGAGGGCAACAAGCGGGTCGACGAGCGGATCATCCGCAACAAGATCCGGCAGCAGCCGGGAGATCCGCTGGATAGCGACGCGGTCGAGAAGGACATCCGGTTGGTCTATGGCCTGGGAGACTTCAAACAGGTGTCCTACACGCTGATTGAAGAGGGCGACGAATCCGGCCTGGTGATCCAGACCGAAGAGAAGCCCTGGGGTCCCAACTATATGCATTTCGGTCTCGAGCTGGCGACCGATCTCAATGGCGAATTCGATGCCTCGTTTCTGCTCAACATGACCAACACGCGGCTCAACTCCAGGGGAGCCGAGCTGCGGACCGATCTCCTGTTGGGGAGAAGGCGCGGGATTATCTCGGAGTTCTACCAGCCGCTGGACTACAAGGGGCGCTGGTTTATAGCTCCACGGCTGGTCTTCGGTGCCCGGCCCTACCGGCTGTTCCGGGATCTGCAGGCCATCGCCGATTTCGATGTAACGACCTACCAGGGAGCCGTCGATCTGGGCTACCAGTTCGGCAAGTACGGTGAGGCGCGGATCGGATTGGTCAGGGGAAAGGCCGATGTGGAGCTCAAGACCGGGGGTCTACCCGGCGAGGAGATCAACCCGGCAGGCAAACACGATATCGGAGCCCTGGAGACCCGGGTGATCATCGATCGTCTCGATCACCCCTACTTTCCGCGTCGGGGGTATGTCTTCCGCGGTCTGAGTGTCTACAGCGACGAAAGACTGGGCGCCGACGACGAATATCACCAGTTGGAGTCGGACTTCGGATACTGGTGGACATGGAGCAAGAAGAACACCATTATGGCCACCCTCCAGGGGGGATGGAGCCCGGGAGGTGAGCTGCCCATCTACGATCTCTTTGGCATCGGCGGCTTTTTCTCCCTCTCTGGTTTCGAAGAGAACCAGATCCTCGGGCAGTATTTTGGCGTGGGCCGGCTCGGCTACTTCCGCCAGATAGGAGACAAGAGATTTCTTGGTGGCTGGTTCGAGGCCGGTAACGCCTGGCTCACCCGGGAGGAGGTCGATTTCGGCGATCTGATCTATACCGGCACCGTCTTTCTGGGGATGGACACTGTGATCGGACCCGTCTACCTGGCCTATGGCTACGCCGACACCGGCGATAGCAAGCTCTATCTCTTTGTCGGTAGGACAATCTAATCGCTGCTGGAGTATCGGAGGACTGATGACACGCGATTTCCTTTGCAGAAAACTCACCAGGTTCGGTCTGGTATTCGCACTCCTGTTGGCGGGAGCCGGAGCTGTGGCCGAGGCTGCCGACGCCGAGACCGGTGACACGCTGAGGGTCCTCACCTACAACGTCTGGCACGGTCTGCGGAGCGGTGAGAGCAACAAACGCTTCCCCGGTGAGGACCCAGCTGACAAGGAGGGCCGCGTCGCCGCGCAGATCCGGGAGATCGAGCGGCTCGCTCCCGACCTGATCTTCTTCCAGGAAGTCAATCCCAACCAGCCCGAGGCGCGCAAATATGCCCAGGCTCTGGGCTACGACGAGATCCACAAGGTCTCCAGCTGTGGTCTCCACATCGGCGGGCTCTACAAGATTCCGCGCAACATGAACGAGGGGATCGCCATCCTGGCCCGGCCCGAGCTGGGTCTGAAGAAGATCGGGAAGAAACGGCTGAGCGGCAACGCCAAGTGCACAGCCACCTATGGTTTCCAGACCAAGGAATCCCGTTATGCGCTGTTTGGCGAGATCACCGTTCAGGGCCGCAGCCTTCTCGTCGCCACAACCCATCTGTCGGCGCCACCCTTTGTTCTGTCCGATTTCGAGGAGAATCTCGAAGGTCTGGTAGAAGAGGGGACCCTGGACGAGGCGCAACGAGACGAGATCCTGGCGCAGCTTGAGCGCAAGCGGCAGAGAAATCTGGCGGAGGCTGAGGGGCTGTTGGCCCAGGTCGAGAAGCGCCGCGTCGATCGAAAGAACCCGGGCCGCGTGCGTCCCGTCGTCTTTGGCGGCGACTTCAATACCGCGCCAGGAACCCCGGCCATCGAGGCGATCACTGCAGCGGGGTTCACGAGCGTGACCAAGGGTTCGGAGCTGCCGACCTGGAACCCGGCCAAAAACGAGGCCAACTACTCGATCGGCACCAAGCGCGCGGAGCCTCTCCCGACTTTCGATCTGCCGCAGATCGAGGAGCTGCTGGCGGTCCGGCGCACCACCGCTCGCCAGATCGACCACCTATTCGTGTCCGAGGGTCTTGCAGTCGAATCGGCCGAGATGGAGCTGGATCACGAGGTGGAGGAAAGGTTTCTCTCCGATCACTTCGCTCTGCTCGCAGTCCTACGCTTCGAGGCGAGCTTCGAACAGAGTGATCAGTCGATCGTAGAATAGGTTTGGAGGCCGGCTCGTGGAGATGGATCGATGCAGACATCCGCTCCATCGGCAGGTAGGGGCCTTCTAAAGAGCTCCAGGTAGGCGGTCCAAAACCAGACAGAGAGGCGAAAGAAGGTCCGGGCCAGACCAGCCGTGGTGAGCCGAATGGAGGGGTCGTCCAGGCGTCCGGTGACCTTGGCAGGCGTGGCCAGGCTGATCAATCCGCGGGTCTTTGGTCGGGGCTTGAGGGTCAAGTTCAGCTTTCCCGTCTGCAGGTCGATCTTCCCCTTGCCGCGGACCCGGATGCGCGAGGTGTCGATCAGCAGCGCCTCGGGAGTCATGACACCGCTCTCGACGGTGAAGCGCCCGACGACACAATTGAGCTGCGATCCGGATTCCGAGTCGAGTGTGGGGATCAGCGCCGCCAGCAAATGAGTCGCCCAGAGGTCGAAGAGCGTGGTGCGGAAGTTCTCCGGGTAGAGGGTGAAGTCGAGGTGGCCATCGGCATAGACCAAAAGCTCTTCCAGGGAGGGTGCCAGGGCCCGCAGGTGGCTGTCCAAGCTCAGGGCCCCTTCTACCTCGCTTTCGGGGTCCACCCGTTTGAGTAGCAGGCCGTAATCGAGGCGTTCGATACGGGTTTGAAGAGCGATTTCGAGAAGGTCGCCGATCGCCGTGACGTCGATCCGCAGATCGACCGATCCCTCGGGGAGCTCCACCAAGAAAGGGGCGATCTCGAGTTGGCCGTCTTCGAGGCGGGCGGTCAGCTCGCCTCCACCTCGATGCTGCCCCTGGGACTCGACCGTCCCCAGGCTCACACGGACGAAGGCGTCAGCGCTCCGCAGGAGCTCGGCGGTGAGTAGCGGCTCGCGAGGCTCGTCACTTGCCCTATCGGTCGAGCCTGGAGGTTGGGCCGCGTCTCGCTCGCTGGCAGTGTCAACAAGAGCCTTCTTGCCAAACAGGTCGTCGAGATCCAGCCGACTGCTCATCAGCTCAGCGGTCAGACGAGGGCGCTCTTCTCCGAAGGTCAGGGAGATCATGCCCTGGAGATCGCTGTCATCGATGCTCACGTCCAGATTGGGGAGGGCGTAGCTATTCTCCCTGATCTCCACATCGGTCGACAGGCGGTAGGGACCCACCGGCGGCAGGTCAATGCCGACTAGCGGCGACAGGGTGTCCAGACGTTCACCCGCAAGCTGAAGGTCGACCGTCAGTCGATGGCGATCGAATGGCAGGTCGATGTCGGTGGTGAGATCGAGACGCGCCCCGGCGGCACTTGCCGTGAGGCTGACCGGCATCTTTGTCATCTCTTCTTCGTTCGTCGTCAGCAGGCCCAGTGTCCCGGCGACCTCGAAGGGTGTCTCGCCAATTGTTCCGGCTGCTTCGAGCTCGATTGGCTGGAGCTCGGGACCGGTGATCTCGGCCCGGTCGATGAGGACCTCGAAGGTCTTCTCGGTTGCGGGCTCGGTGACAAACCAATGGGCCCTCCGCAAAGTGGCGTGTAGCTCGGAGTGGCTGAAGAGCTCACTTGCTGTAGAGCCTCGGGCCAGGTAATCGATGTCGAGCCGCTCCACGGTCAGCTCGACATCGGTCACGAGCTCCTCCTGCGCCAGCAGGTTGCCGAGATCAACGTCTTCGGCCGTCAACCGCAGCCGTGCCTCGGGTGGCTCTTCTCTCAAATCGAGGCCGAGAGCGCCGCGAAAAGAAGTGTCACCCAAGGTCAGAGAGAAAGGAGATTGCTCCAGCTTGCCGTCCCGGAAGCGGATCGATGCCTCGAGATCGGTGACATCGACCGGTCGGCGAAGCAGACGATCGATCTCGAGGTGAATTTCGGCATCGTCGAAGTAGATTCCGCTCGGCAGGAGAGGTGACGCGATCTCGAGCTCTCCCTTGGCGGTGTCGACCTCGATCACCGGATCGACAAGTAGGGCCAACCCGGTGGGATCGACGACCGATGCCTCGAGCTCGGCGACGAACAGGGGTGTCCCCTCGTTCTCGACCCAAGCCAGCTCACCGGTCAGCGCGGAGCGGCCCAAAGAACTTTCGTCGAGTCGGACGCGCGTCCCGTCGCCGTCGCTGCTGAGCCGGCCTTCGACCCTGTAGGGCAGGTCCGCTTCGGCGCTGACCCCCAGCAGGCCGCTCAGGTCGCCCGCCCGGTCACCTGATATCTGGAAACCCAGGTCGAGGCCGGCACTTTCCGATGCGACGTCAATCGTCCCCTCGACCAGGGCTGCGGCACCTGCCGCTCGGAGCTCGAGCGCGAGCGGCACGGTGGCGTCGTTCAGAATTTCGGCCAGATTTTCGGTGGTGAGGGAGAGAGTCAACCTTTCATCGAGCAGGGAGCCATCGGCTGTCAGGCGCATGGAGCTCCCGGCCTGCTGGGTCAAGGCGAGATGGTCGACCGCAACGGCCAACGGATCACTCTCGGTCTGCACCCCATAGGTCAGATTAGCGTCACTGGCCCGCAGGTCGAAGGCAAGCCTCTCGACCAGCTGGTCGGGCGTGGTCCCTCGGCTCTCGGCGCGGAGACGGAGACTGCCGACCGTTCCGTCGGCCCCCTGCACTGCCGCCAATTGGCGCGCCAGCTCACCTACCCGCGTCCCCTGAGCATCGAGGTCGATGCGTAGATGCAGCTCGTCCTCACGCTCGGCCTCCAGCCGACCCCGAACACCGTTGCCTGCCAAGACCAGCTCCAAGGGCACGACCAGCAACCCCTGGTCGAGCTGTAGCCTCGAGGAGAGGTCGCGTATCTCTGGTCCGGGGGCAGCCACCCGGTCGATTCTCAGCTCGACATCGGCGCTGCAGGCCTCGATGCTCTCGGCGGCAAAGGAGGAATCGTTGGTGTCGTCCGAGCTCGGGCTCGCAGGACTCGAAGAGACGCCCGTCTCGGTTTCACCAAGCCAGGGATATAGATCCACAAGCCCGGCGGTCAGCTGCCCGGTGAGCCGCAGTACCTCCTGCGAGTGGTCGATTGCGAGCGACCCGCTGATATCGCTGTCGCCAAGCCGCGCTTCGATCTCCGAAAAGGTGACGACCTGGTCGAGAGCTGTGACCCGGCTACGCAGCTCGAGAGGGCCCACCGCCGGCACCTTGAGATCGATCCTGGCAGCCATCCGGTCGAGCTCGCTGACCTCGGCCGCGACCAGAAGGTCGAAGCCGAGACCCCCTGGTCGTGGATCGATCTCTCCGCCCAGCTCCAGATGGGCCTCTCCGATCTCCAGTGCGAGATCAAGGGGCCACCGCGTCTCTCCTTGGAAGAGGTCATCGAGGGTCGGTCCGCTCGCGGAGAGCGAATATCGGGTCTCGCCGAGCCGCCCCTCCATCTCCAGTTGTAGGGGATCGGTCTCGCCGATCTCGGCCTCGAGAAGGTCGAGATGGGTGGATTTGCGGTCCCCGCTGATCCGGTCCTCGTACTCGGCCGAGATGTCTCGCAGCTCGAGCCCCTTTAGCTCCTTGATGTCGTAGGTGACGGTGGTCCAAACCGGCCAGTTTCCGGTTCTATCCCGGTTACGACGAGCGCGCAGCTCGACGCCACTTCCCAAGAACTTTCGCACCCGGATCTCGCCTGTGAGCAGCGGTAGGAGCCCCAGCTGGATCTCGGCGGACTCGAGGCGGGCGAAGCCGGTGGATGACTGGGTGTCCGAGCTCTCGATAACGAGTCCACGGATCCCGACGGTGGGCCAGAGGGCGGGCTTGAGCCAGACCGACTCCACCGTGACCGGGGCCTCGACAAAGGCGGTCAGTTGCTCTTCGAACAGCTCCTTGACGCGGGTGAGCTCGAGTGTGGGCTGAAAGACCAGCAAGCCGAAGATGACGATCGCCACCACCCCGACGACGAAGGCAACGGCTAGGACGAACCGGCGAAGCAGCCTGGGAAAACTCACGGCGGGCGTCTTTGTTGTATCTCGGATCGAGGCTCGAAACGACGGGTCAGCCTTACAGCCTGAAGGTCCCATTCTAAGGGGAGAGCTCTTCCCTACGTCGTTGCAAGCCTGGCCTGATGCTCGGTCTGCGCTGCTCCTGCTGACGTTTTCTTCACATACAGATCGGGTGGTGACGCTGTAGAATCCCGAAAACCTGGTCGATTCTCTTGCCACCACCCGCCAAATTCCGCCTCACGTCACCGCTACTGGCCCTGGCATTTGTGTTCCTCTTGTCCGGGGCTGCATCCCTGATGGACCAGGTGGTGTGGCTCCGATACTTGAGTCTCATCTTTGGCAATACGACCTGGGCGGCGGCCACCCTGCTGGCGGTCTTCATGGGTGGGCTGGGTCTTGGCGCCCTGCTCTTTGGACGTTGGGCCGACAGGATCGATCGCCCGCTGGCTCTCTACGCAGCTATGGAGATTGCCATCGGTCTCATTGCTCTGGCCTCGCCGACTCTTCTGTCCTGGATCGACAGTGCCTACGTCCTGGTCTACAGGGGTTGGGGCAACATCCCATGGCTCTTTGCCGTCGGCCGTTCCTTGCTGGCAGCCCTGTTTCTTTTGCCCCCTACCATTCTGATGGGGGGTACGTTGCCGCTGGTTCTCCGTGCGACCACCAAAGCGCGCGGAAAAGTTGGCGCCTCGAGTGGTTTTTTCTATGGAGTCAACACCACTGGAGCGGTTCTCGGAACCGCCTTCGCCGGTTTCTTCTCAATCTGGCAACTGGGCCTTTACCGTACGCTGATCATCGCCGCTGTATTCAATCTCATCGCCGCCATTGGCAGCCTCGTTGTGGCGCCGCGGTTCGCTATGGAGGCCACCCCAAGACAACCTGTCACCACAGGTCCTCGCCGCCGGTGGCTCCTGATGATCTTCTTTGCAATGGGAGCGACCAGCCTGGCTTATGAGGTCTTCTGGACTCGCATCCTTCTTTTCCATCTGGGATCCAGCGTCTATGCCTACAGTCTGATGTTGCTGGCGGTCCTGCTGGGCATCGGCATCGGCAGCCTGCTGGCCATCCCGTGGGCCGATCGGGTGGGCTCTCCGCTGCGCGCCCTCGTCTGGGTGGAGCTGGGAATCGGACTTTGGATTCCTATTCAGATCCTGCTCTTCATGCAACTCGATCTCCTCCTGCTGACAGCGGTAGAGCTCATCGAACCCGTCAGCTTCGGTCGCTATACGTTTGGCCAGCTGATGGCGATCCTGCCGCTTCTCGGACCGCCAACCCTGCTGATGGGAATGAGCTTTCCGCTGGCGGTGCGCGCCATGAGTCAGGATCCGGAGAAGCTGGGCGACGATGTCGGAAAAGTCTACGGGGCCAACACTCTGGGCGCGGTTGTCGGAGCGCTCGCCGCGGGCTTTGTCCTGATCCCCACGGTTGGCACCCAGAACGCACTCATTGTCGTCGCCACCGTCAACGCCATGCTGGCCGCGGCGATTGCCAGGAGAGCAGGGGGCCGGATCCTGCTACCCGCGACCCTGACCAGCGCGGTCCTGATCTTGGCGACGATCATCCTGTTCCCCGTCGACCGGGTGATTCTGTCCGCGGGCCTCTTCTACGGCGACACGCCCGAGGATCTCGTCTACTTTCATGAGGACGCCCAGGCCACTGTCACCATTCGTCAACGGGAGAAGGACGGTCAGCCCTACCACGCTCTCGCAGTCAACGGCGTTGCGGTGGCGGGAACCAGTCCCGAGCTCCACGCGGTCCAGAGGATGCAAGGACATCTACCCATGATGCTCGGCACCGACGTGCAATCGGTGGTCCATATCGGGTTCGGTAGTGGGGGCACCGCGCACGCGGTCTCCCTGAGTCCGGTCGACGACATTCTCGTGGTGGAGTTGAGCCCGGAAGTCATAAAGGCTTCCGATACCTATTTCGGCAACATCAACCACGGCGTTCTCGCGGATAGTCGGGTCCGTCTCGAGATCAACGACGGTCGCAATTTCATGCTGGCCAGCCCCGAGAGCTTCGATGCGGTGCTCTCCGATTCGATCCACCCGGCCTACGCTGGCAACGGTTCGCTCTACAGCCTCGAGTACTTCCGTCTGGTCAGCAAGCGCCTGAAGCCCGGAGGCATTGCCTCCATGTGGCTCCCCACCTACTATCTGACTCCGGACAACTTCGGCGGAATCCTCAAGGCCTTTGCGGAGGTGTTTCCTCATGTGGCGGTGTGGTACGAACCGAGCACGCTCAACGCCTTCACCATCGTCACTGGGAAGTTGGATCTACCCGTCTGGAACCCCGATGCGCTTCGTCCTGCCTTCGAGCTACCGGAGATCCGCCAGGATCTCGCCAGCCTGGGAATCCTCGGTCCGGCGGACTTGATCCCCCTACTCCTGGCCACCGAGAAGGATCTCGCACCCTGGCTGGAGGAGATTCCCGTCCACACCGATGACCGCCCACGGGTGGAGTATGAGAGCGGCCGGCTGCTGGAACGGAATCAGACCTGGCTCGACAACTTTACGATTCTGCTGGCGCTGCGCCCGGCGGATCCGCCATCAGACTATCTCGAGGGCATGTCGCCCGCCGAGAAGGAGAGGGCCACCAATCTCTACCGAGAGCGAGCCGAGATTCTGGAGTACCACCGGCAGCTATTGGCCGAGCGTCTCGCTGTTCTCGACCGTCGCAGCATGCCCTGACCAACGGGTGAGAGCTCTTCTTTTGGTCGTTGTAAGCTTGGGCGGTTCCTGCAAGCTAGAGGGTTCGGAATGGAAGAGAGAATAAGACTCGTCACCGTTCTGTTTGTCTTGCTGCTGCTGTCTGTGGCGGCTGTCGAGGCTGCCACCGTCGAGGGCTGTGTGGTGCCGGCCGGGGCCACCGCCACGCGACCCGACCCCGATGGAGTGCCGACTCGGGTCACGGTCGGTATCTATCTGATCGACCTGCGCAAACTCAAGGATTCCGAACAGTCCTTCGAGGCCGATTTCATCCTCATTCTGATCTGGAAGGACCCGCGTCTGGGAGGCCTCGACGCCGACTCTTCACTGGTTGGCTGTGCGGTCAATCTCGCGGACATCTGGGATCCCCACGCGGTGATTCTCAACGACCGGAGTCTCGTGGGCCAATTCGAGACGCCGGTGCGCATCGAGGAGGGCGGTGTTGTCCGCTACGCCCAGCGCTTCCAGGGTGAGCTGACCACGCCGTTGGATCTGAGGGACTTCCCGTTCGACAGCCAGGAATTGCGTCTCGAACTGGTGGCGGCAGGGTTCAGCCCCGAAGAGGTCGAGTTTGTCACCAGTCCGGAGGTCGGTGGCCGGTCGGAAAACCTGACCATCGCCGACTGGTCGGTAGGGGAAAAGGGAGACGTCGTCACCGAGCCCTTCTTTCTCGCTTCTCAGAAGAGATATCTCCCGAGAATCCTCTATCGGCTGACGGTCAATCGCAACCGGGGCTACTTTGTCATCAAGGTGCTCATTCCCCTGTCGCTGATCATCTGCATGTCGTGGGCGGTCTTCTGGATAAACCCCCGACACCTGCCGGCACAGATCGGTGTCTCCACCTCCGCCGTCCTCACCCTCATCGCCTTTCAGTTCAGCCTGGGCTACCTGCTGCCGCGTGTGTCCTATCTGACCCGCGCCGATCGGTTTGTGATGGGGTCGGCGGTATTGGTGTTTCTCGCCTTTGGTGAGGCACTTCTGACCTCCTCGTTGGCCGATCGCGACCAAGCCGAGTTGGCCCACAAGATAGACGCCAGATCCAGATTCATTTTTCCTCTGGCATTCATCGTCGTCGTTTTTGTGTCGTTCGTGGTCTGAAGTGGTGGAGCCGAGGTGACCAAGTCTCATAAAGCCTCCGCCGTCGGCTTCAGCCGGGTTCTCGGCGTGCGCGACGCCGTTGCCCTGGGTCTGGCCACCGGTATTGGGGTCGGAGTCTTCGCCAGCGGCTCTTTGATCTGGAGTGTGGCCGGTGACGATCTACCTTTGATCTATGCCCTGACGGCAATCCTCTTCCTCCCCATCGTCCTCAGTTACATCGAGCGGGCCCAAGGGCGACCGGGGAGTGCCAGCGCCTACCAGCTCTCCCGCTCCGACGGCGCGCCCTGGAGAGCCTTCTTCGTCGGCTGGTTGATTCTTGGTGGCTCTTTGTCGGTGGCCGCCCTGCTTGCCGGGACAGTTGGCGAGGACCTCGACGTAGGCATTAGCGGCCTGTTTGGCGTCGATGTCGACAGGTCTGTACTGGTGCTCGCTGTGGTGGGTCTGGCAGCGCTCAACGAGCTCATCGGCGCCGACGACCGCTGGCGCTCGAGATCGATCCTGGTCTGGGTGGCGGTCTTCGTGTTCGTGGGTCTCATCCTCCGGGTGTTCTTTGTCGAGCTGTCGACCTCGGGAAGTCTCGCGGAGACGAAGTTCACCGGTCACGATCTGGCGGCGGTGGCTCTGCTCGCCTCCAGCCTGTGGGGGGTCGATCTCATATTGAACCACCGCCGGCAGCTTCGCCGACCCGATCGCACCATGGCCATCTCTCTGCTGGCGTCCTCGATCGGTACCTGCGTTGTGGGGGCGGTAGCCTGGTTTGTCGTCATTCGCTATCCCGCGCTCAAGTCGGAGAACTGGGTGAGACCGCTCAGTTGGGAGAAGTCCCAATCCGAGATGCTGAGCCTTCTGGTAAGCATTGTTCTGTGCACAGTAGCTCTCTCCTGGACACTGTCACGGTTGATGCGGCTGGTGGAGGCGATGCTTGGAGATGGGTTCCTGCCGTCGCTCGTTGGAGCAGGCCGATCCGACAGGAGTCATCTGGCGGTACGTCTGCTCCTGATCTCCGCTGTAGTCGTGGTCTTGGCACTGCCACCCACGTCGGCGCTTGTGGGGACCGCGGCGGGCACCTTTCTCTGGGTCACGGTGTTGGTCATGGCACCCTTTGCCGCCACCCCGGCGCGAGAGCTACCCGACACACGTCGGTTCCGGCTTCCCCTTCACCCACTATTCCCGGGCTTGGCTGTCGGTCTGTCTCTGCTGCTCATCGCAGTCCTACCCAAAATAGGTCTTTCCGCAGGTTTCGGTTGGCTGGTGATCGGAGTCATCGTCTATCTCGCCTACGGTCGCCGGGGCAGCTTTGAGGCGATTCAGCGAATGAGGGTGTTGGGAGAAGCCGAAACCGAGGAAGCGGTTTTTCAGGTGCTGGTCGCGGTGGATACTGACTCGGTCGATCCCACGGCCGTGATTCGCGTCGGTATCGCGGTGGCCCGGGCCCACGACGGCGAGGTCCTGGTGCTACGGGTGGTGGCCGCCCGTGACGAGCTTTCGATTCAGCGGGTTCGCGCTGACGCGGAGGAGGAGTGGGAAGACCTGGCCGAGCTGACGGCGAGCATGGCTACGGCCGCGGGTGTGAATGTCGAGCCGCTGGTGAGAATGGCACCGACGATCGAGGACGGCGTGCTGGCCACGGCGGGAGAGTACGACGTCGACCTCATCCTCCTGGGAATCGCGGCCGAGGGGAAATCTCGGGGACCGAGGGACCTGTCCTCTTTCAATCGGATCTTCCTGAGGACCTCCCGGCCGATCGGTGTGCTCCAGGGCGATCTTCCCGCCGAGGTGAAGTCCATTGCCGTCGGCACCGCCGGTGGCCCTCACGCCCCGGTGGCCCTTTACTATGCCGACCGGCTGGCCGGGAGCGTCGGAGCCAGCGTGGAGTGCCTCGCCGTTGTGCCGCGATCGATGCCGGCCGAGCTGGGTGCCGAAGCGATCCAAAGGACAATGGACAAAGCGCAAACGACCGGTGCGGTGGAGCAACGCGTTGCCGTTGTCGACAATCTCGCTCAGGGTCTCTTGGCCGAGACCGAGTCGTCGGACGTTCTGGTACTGGGTGCCTCCATCGACCGTCTTCTCGGTCAGACGGTCCCGGGCGGGCTCCCGGCGGAGGTGGCGGGTCGACGCTCGGGACCGACGATCGTCTTCAAACGGGCGGAGAAGGCGACTCGCTTCTGGATTAGAAGGCTCTGGGAGTTCGTCTCGCACCCGCTGCCCACACTGACGGTGCAGGAGCGCTCAGAGGTGTTCTTGCAGATGCGTCATATGGCGCGGGCCGGGGTCGACTTCTACGCCCTCATCTCGCTGGCCGCGGCAATCGCCATTCTGGGGCTGCTTCTCGACAGTGCAGCGGTCATCATCGGGGCGATGCTGGTCGCACCCCTCATGAGCCCGATTCTGGCCATGGCCCATGGCATCGTGCAGGGCAACGCGCGCATGCTCAGGCGGGCGGGGATCTCGACTTTCCAGGGAGCGATCCTCGCCATAGCGGTGGCCACGGTTGTCACCATGCTGGTGCCGGCGCTGCGTCCTACCGCCGAGATCATGGCCCGGGTGCAGCCGAATCTGCTCGATCTCATGGTGGCCCTGGCGGCGGGGGCGGCGGCCGCCTATGCGGTCAGCCGCTCGTCGGTGGCCGCGGCGCTGCCCGGGGTGGCCATCAGTGTGGCTCTGGTGCCCCCCCTGTGTGTCGTCGGCTACGGGGTGGGGTCATCGAACTTCGATATCGCCGGCGGCTCCCTCCTCCTCTTCCTGACCAATCTGGTGGGCATCGTTCTGGTCGGCGCCCTCGTCTTCTTGTTGCTGGGATTCCGACCGACCCGAGCCGAGCGTGGGGCAGAAGCGAGGCGAGGGCTGCTGCTGGCCACCCTGAGTGTCATCTTGCTGCTCATCCCTCTCGGTTTCAGGACCATTGGGGCACTGCAAAAGGAGCAAGTAGAGGCACAGTTCTCTGAAATGCTCGCCGAGCACGCTCGCGGTGCGTACGAGATCAGCTCGCTCAAGGTGGTCAGAGAGCGGGGGCAACTGGTGGTGGTGACGAGGATCGTAGCCGAGGTGGGTGTAATTGGAGAGGCCCTGAAGGAAATTCAGACACGGCTACAGGAAGAACACAGCCAACCAATACGCATTCGTGCCGCCGTCGTCCATGCCAGTTTTAGGAATTTGGGTGGAGAAGAGGCGTCGGCCAAGGAATCGAGGAACTCACCCCCCAATTCAAATTGACAGTTATTGGCAGCGTGCTCTAGACTGAATCGTTTGGCGGGGCGTGGCGCAGCCTGGTAGCGCATCTGCTTTGGGAGCAGAGGGTCCCCAGTTCAAATCTGGGCGCCCCGAAATCGACGGTGAGTCGACCGGACAGCCCGACGGAGTGAAAACGATTCCCCGTCATCGGCTGCCAGTAGCTCAGTTGGATAGAGCGGCGGCCTTCTAAGCCGCGGGTCGGGGGTTCGAATCCCTCCTGGCAGGCCAAGTTCTCTGAATTTCCGAATCTGTGGTGAGCGTAGCTCAATAGGTAGAGCTCCTGACTGTGGCTCAGGTGGTTGTGGGTTCGAGCCCCATCGCTCACCCCACTCGATGTTTGGCCCTTGGCGCCCTTAGCTCAGCTGGATAGAGCGACAGCCTCCGGAGCTGTAGGTCAGAGGTTCGAATCCTCTAGGGCGCACCATTCCCCTCACGCGTCCACCCCGAGGTGTCTCCCGATTCGAAACCGTCGGTGGAGATTTGGATCGCGCGGCTGAAGGTGTCGATCCGGTCGGGATCGTTGGTGGCGTTGAAGCCGGCGGTCAGGAGGTAGTGGAGCGAGTTGTCCAGATACTCCCTGAACTGGCTGTTTGGGTCGTCAGGGTCGGCGGATGGGTACGGCCACGGTGGGTAGTAACCGTTGGCTTCGAAGGCCGGGATGAGGATGTTCTGGGTGGCCCAGAGGTCGACGGCCACCGGATCGGTGCCGGCGACCAGCTCGTCCCGACGAGTGGCGTCGCCGTAGTTGGTCCCGGGGCCCTTGTTGGGGTTGGCGTTGACCCAGATGGCGTCCAAGATATTGAGATCCGCCGGTCGGATCTCGGCCAGCAGCGCCCCGAGGACACCGTTGCGGATGGAGTTGTGCGAGTTTGTGCCCAACTCGCGGGTCACCACTCCCATGTAGTTCTTGACCGCGGCGGTCACGCCATAGGTGGCGTGATGGGACTTGAGCACCGGCAGGTTGATGAGCTTGAGGTGGCCGTGGTCGTAGCTGGCGCCGACTGGATCCCAGATACCGTCCCGCAGGCTGATGTTGGTCCCGTAGTCGGTCTGGAACTTCGGGTAGGAGACGGCGCCGTTGAGCTGTGAGCTCCAGGGGTAGACCACGTAGCCGTCATCCGCATCTCCCGCCGAGTACTCGTCGACACTGGTGGTCCTTATTACAGTCCAGTCGTAGTGGGAGACGTCGTAACCGAGACCCTGGAAGTGGACCACGACGTCGTGTGGCGAGAGCGTCTGGTCCTGGGCGTTGTTATTGGAGCGATCGAAACCGTTTACCGAGGCGAACTGGGCGTTCTCACAGACCACCACCTCACCGGCGAATCCGTCGGGGTGATCGACGACGCTGCGAATCAGGCCTCGGAGTACATCGGTGTTGGTGCCGCCCCGCTCGTCCCACTGATAGTTGATCTTGATGATGACGATGTCGTCGGCAGCGATGATCCCGTCGGGGCCGGCGCTCTGGGTAACGGTCGTGGACCGGTGGAACTTCAGACCTTGGTTTCCCATGAGACCGAGCAGACCCTCGATGCACAAGAACCGATCTTGGACCGGGTCCTGCGGACAGGCACTGAGGTGAAAGACCCGAGCCCGGTAGTCGGCGGCGGCCTCGAGCCTGGGCAGCTCCGGGACTGACGAGGCTTCCAATCGGGTCAGATAACCCCAGATACCGAAAGTGACGACGAGACCGGCGAGCGCGCTGGCAACCCCGGCAGGAGACCTCAGGCCGGCCGACATTCCGCGTCGCAAGGCCAGTACCGCGGTCACCACCGGGGCGCCGAAGGCCAGCGAAGCCGTGGACAGAGCCGCCTGCTGGCAGGGATAGGCGAATCGGCCTGGCCGGGTGCCACTCCGTAGCAGCAGCCAACACAGAGCAAAGAAACCGGCCAGTAGCGAGTTGGCCAAGAACCAGCGCCGGAGAAAGACCCGCAGCCGGCTGCGCGCCGGTACCCCGCCGTCGTGGGGACAACCGCTGGCGACCATCTGGCACCTCCGATGAGGACCATCTTGCCTCAGACCTGGTCGCTCGAGAGTGGAATAGTCCACAGGGTACCGCCCTCGTGGAGCGTAAACTCGGTCGGTATGGTGCTAGAATAGCGCCAGAAACACCGGGGAGGCCCCGAAGATGAGAGAGATGCGACTTCCATTGGCCCTATTGGCGGCTCTTGTGCTGCTTTCGACTTTGCCGGCCATCGCCGAGGTCTACTACCTGACGCTGAACAACGGCAACACCTTCGAGACCCGCTACCGTCCGCAGATTGCGAGCTGGGATGAGAACAAGGTTATCCTCATCACCTCGATGGGGAACCGGATCTCCTTGAACCGGAGCGATATCGCCCAGGTTGAGGCGGACAGCCAGATAAGAGGCTTTGGCACGGTGATCGGCAACAACACGATTGCTCTCGGCCCGGCGCCGAATGACGCCGAGCTGCCGGAGGAGTCCCAGGACCCACAGGCCCGGTTGATGGGCTGGATCGACGACATGAACTCTCAAAACCAACGGCCCGACTACTCGGTGCAGCAGTTCGTCGAGCCCGAAGACGCGGGCATGACCGGCGGGCTGCCGGCGTGGGATCTGGCACCGGGGTCTGTCGGTGGTGGTGGCAACACCAATATCGTCATACCCCGCGGCGGGAGAGGCGACAACTAAAACCCCGACCAAGCTGTGATATAACGATGGCGCAAGCCCCTTTGGGTCTTGCGCCATTTTTCTTGCAGTCTCTTTGACAGCCGACGTGCAACGGTAACCCGCGGAAGCGGAAGGGAAACCGGTGAAAGACCGGTGCGGCCCCCGCCACTGTGACCGGGGACAAAACCGGGGAACCACTGCGCGAGTGCGATCGTAAGGTCAGCGGCCGATGTGCCTGCCGGCCGGCGGTGGCCCGCGTGGGAAGGCCCGGGATTAGAGTGATCCGGAAGCCAGGAGACCTGCCCTTGCACCAACGTCCCTGCCCGCTGAGACGGCTGATCGCCTTCTCGCGAGCCAGTTCCCCGGGGTGTGGGGTTCCAAGGGTTTAGCGCCTTTCGATGTCCCTCGACTCCCCAGGGTCGAGGGGCATTTCTGTATCCGAAAAGGAGAGCACCGTGCGCTACGCCCTTCTGCTCGCCGGAATCGTCGGGGGTTCGATTCCGGTTGTCGCCCAGAGCCCCAGCCCCCTCGTAATTGGCGAAAACATCGTTGTCACCGCCTCCCTGGAGAGCGAGGAGCAGAGACAATTGCCGGCCTCGGTGACCGTCATCGAATCTCGAGAGATCGAGGCGCGGCAGGTGACCGAGGTGTCCGATTTGCTCCGGGTCGTCCCCGGATTGGATGTCGTGCGCTCGGGCTCGCCTGGACAGGTGACGTCGCTGTTTACCCGCGGCACCGACTCGGACAGCACCCTGGTCCTGTGGAACGGGGTCGAGCTCAACGATCCCTACTTTGGCGGCTTCAACTGGGCCTTCCTCCCCACCGAGGGAGTGGAGCGGGTGGAGATCGTGCGTGGACCGTTCAGCTCGCTCTACGGCGGTGACGCGCTCGGTGGCGTGGTGCAGATCTTCTCGGCTGACCAAAACGGCGGCGATGCCCATTTCGAGGGTGGGAGCAACGGCTACCTGCGGGGTGCCGTGAGCGCCGGCACCCAACTCGGGCCGACCCGCTTCGATGTCTCGGCGCACCTCAGGCGCGGTGCGGGCCAGTTGGAGAACGACTTCTACGACAGCGAGGAGTTGATGGCCCGCTTCGAGTGGCTGCTGGGTCCGGGAATGTCTCTTGGTGTCGTCGCCCGGGCCAACGACTCGCAGACCGGGATCCCGCTGAGCGGCGGTGCTCCGTCACCGAATCGGGAAATCAGTTGGCAGGAGCGCCAGCTCTCGCTTCCCTTTCGCGCCGAGCTTGGGCGCTGGCAGGTCGATGCCCGGCTGTCGACCGTCGCCTACGACAGCGCCTTTCGGGATCCGGACGATCCCTTCGGTTTTACCGCCTCCGACACCGAATCGGAGTCGCGGCGAGCGAGGGCCGTGGCCTCCTATGCTTTCGCCCCGAACAGATGGGTCGCATTTGGGAGCGAGTACGACCGGGCCGAGGTGACCGACAGCTCGGTATTTGGTGTCAGTCTGGATGGCCAGAGCCAGCGCACCTGGGCCGTGTTTGGGGAGACCTTCCACACCCTGGGTCCGGTGACTCTCGATCTGGGGGTGCGCTACGACGACAACGACGTGTTTGGCTCCCAGACCAGCCCACGCCTGGGAGCGCTTTACGCGATATCGGAGCGGTTGCGGGTGCGAGGATCTTACGGCAAGGCCTTTCGAGCGCCCTCGATCGGTGAGCTCTTTTTCCCGGCCACCGGCAACCCGGATCTCCAGCCGGAGACCAACAGCAGCTTCGAGCTGGCCGTCGACTACGAAGCTGAAGGCTGGAGAGTGGGTATTACCGGTTTCGAAAACCGCTTGGAGAATCTGATCGATTTCGACTTTGCGACTTTTCGCAACATCAACGTGGGACTGGCCGAGACCCGTGGCCTCGAGCTCGAAGCCGGTTTCTGGACCCGGCTTCTGGCGCTGCGGTGGAGCGCGACCTATCTCGAAACCGAGGACCTGGAGACCGGGCTGCCGCTGTTGCGCCGCCCCAGGCAGACCTCGAACCTGATCGCCACGTTCTACCCGGAGCCTTTTACCGTCAACGCCACACTGCGCTACGTCGGGGAACGAGCCGACGTCGACCCGATCACTTTTGTCCGGTCGACAAACGACGGCTACGTGCGGCTCGACCTGGCGGCCGAGTGGCGTGTCACTGGTAGGATTGCACCCTATGCTCGGATCGAAAATGTCGCCGATGAGGAATACGCCGAGGCACTGGGGTTTCCGGCGCCGGGGCGAACTTTTGTGGGAGGTCTGGAGGTCTCCTTCTGATTTCGACTAGACGGTCGACTCGTTTGCTCGGTGGAGTGGTACTCCTGGTGGCGCTCGCGGGGGTGGCGTGCGATGAGCCGATCGTGCGGGGCGAGCCGCAGAGAATAGTGGCGTTGGCCCCAAGCGTGACCGAGACCCTTTTTGTGTTGGGTCTCGGCGACCGGGTGGTGGGAGTGGGGGACTACAGTGTCTGGCCTCCCGAGGTGGCCGGCAAGCCCAAGTTGGGTGGGCTGTTCGACGTGAGCCTGGAGGGGATCATGGCTCTCGAGCCCGACCTGGCTATCTTGCTGCGCAGCGAAGACAAACTTCGAGGCCAGCTCGAGCGCCTGGGGGTAGAGGTGCTCACCGTCGAAAGCGATACCATCGCCGACATCATCGAGACGACACGCCGGATTGGCGAAAAGGCCGGTGTCAGCGAGGCGGCCGAGGACTTTGTGCGTCAGTTCGAGATCGATCTCATGCCCAGACGGATCGGGGGCGCTCCGAGTGTCGTCATTACCATGGGGCGGCGGCCCCGGAACTTCAGTGACATCCTGGTGGCGGGCCCCGGGACCTACCTCCATGAGCTCCTGGTTCGACTGGGTGCCTTCAATGCCTTCGCCGATTCCCCGATCTCCTATCCCCAGGTGGGACTCGAAGAGATTCTCGGGCGCCGACCCGATGCGATATTAGAGTTGCAGCCCTCTCCCGGATCGATAGCCTGGCTCAAGCAGGACTGGGCCGCCTTTCCCGAACAGCAGCTCGCCGGCACCGGCTGCGTACAGGTAGTGGCCGGAGACCATGTCCTGGTCCCGGGTCCCAGGTTGCCTCGCATTTACTGGGAGCTCCGCAGGGCCTTGTTCGATTGCGTCCAATCTAGATGACCGCGGCGCCCATACTCGCCGCAAAAGCCGTCGGCTGGCAGTTCGACGGCCGGCAGATCCTCGACGATGTCGATCTCGAGGTAGGTCGCGGCGAGTGTCTGGTGGTGGTCGGGCCCAACGGCGCCGGCAAGACGACCCTGCTGCGAATCCTGGTGGGCCTCCTCGAGCCCACGAGCGGCGCGGTCAGTCTGGAGGGAGCCGGTCTCACTTCCCTGTCGAGACGTGAGAGGGCCCGCCACCTCGCCTATGTACCGCAGATTCGCCCCACGCGCGTGCCCCTGACCGTCGAGCAGATGGTGTTGCTCGGGCGCTACCCCTACCTCTCGCCCTTCCGCGGAGCACCTCGAGGGAGCGACTTCGAGGCCGTCGGACGAGCACTGGACGAGGTCGGTATCGGTGCCCTCAGGCAGCGCCTGCTGACAGAGCTGTCGGGTGGTGAGCAGCAGGCGGTCTACGTGGCCACCGCCCTCGCGCAGGAGGCCGAGGTCATGATCCTGGACGAGCCCACGACCCATCTCGACCCGAGCCACCAGCGGGAGATCGCGGCCCTGCTGCTGGGGCTCAACCGCAAGGCTGAGAAGACCGTCGTCGCGGCAACTCACGATCTCAACTTCGCCTCGCTCATAGCCGATCGGATATTTGCTCTGCGTGAAGGACGGGCTCTGGCGTGTGATGTCCCGGCGAAGATCCTGCAACCGGAGCTGCTGAGAGAGCTCTTTCGAGCGCCGTTCGAAATCGTGCGAGAGGGAGAGCGGCCGGTGACACTGTTGGAGCTCGGGCGTTGAATCCGCGAACTGCACTGCTGGTGCTTTTAGTCCTGTGGGTCGTGACCACGCTGGGGGCGCCGCTCGTGGGAAGCCAGGCGATATCACTTGCCGATGCCCTGAGCGGCGAGGGCACCGCGGCCACGATTCTCTGGCGCATCCGGCTGCCGCGGGTGCTGCTGGCCATCCTGGCCGGTGGTGCCCTGGCGGTTTCGGGTCTCGCCTTTCAGACCCTCTTTCGCAACCCTCTTGCCGAGCCCTACACCCTGGGCGTGGCCGGTGGCGCGGCTCTGGGAGCGGTGCTGGCCATGCAGTTGGAGTGGATCGGCTCTGCGGTCGGCTTCCCGGCAGTGGCGGCGGCCGCCTTTATTGGCGCGCTCTCGGTGTCGCTGATCATTCTGGGCCTCGCCGTGACCCGTTTCGGCGTGGAGGTGACCACTCTCCTGCTGGCCGGGATAGCCATTTCCATCTCGTGCTCGGCGATGATTCTGTTTCTCCAGTATCTGGCCGACTTCACCAAGACATTTCGCATGGTGAGATGGATGATGGGGGGGCTGTCGGTGGTCGGCTACGGTGAGGTCTTCTGGATATTGCCCTGGGTCGTGGTGGGAGGTGTGGTGCTCTTGGGGCATCGCTGGGATCTCAATCTGCTGCTGACCGGAGAGGAGTTGGCGGCCAGTCGTGGTGTGAGCCTGGTGAGGGTGCGGCTTGCCGTTCTGGGTGTGACCTCGGCGATGATCGGCGCCCTGGTCTCGGTCACCGGTCCAATCGGCTTTGTCGGGCTGATTGTCCCTCACATGCTGCGCCGCTGGGTGGGACACGACCACTTGTATCTGATTCCCGCCTGTCTACTGGGTGGGGGGATCTTTCTGGCTATCTGTGACCTGGGGGCACGCACCATCATGGCGCCGGCCGAGCTGCCGGTCGGGATCCTGACAGCGCTCCTGGGTGGCCCCTTCTTTTTATGGCTGTTGCTCGTGCGGCGGTAGCCGAACATAATTCCTCGAAAGGTGTCAGACGATCATGCTTCTCTACCGCATAGGTCCAGAGGGCTTTTACGCCGCCACCGACGAGAACGGTGATCTCCGTGTGCTCCACTCGGAGCCTTTCGAGGTCCGCCCAGGAGGCTGGGAGCTCGGCCGGGTCGTCGAGTCGACCAAGGGGCTCATGGCGCCCGTGGTACCCGGCAAGATTGTGGGTTGTGGGCGCAACTATCGGGAACATGTGCGCGAGCTCGAGAATCCCATGCCGGAAGAGCCGGTCCTTTTTCTCAAATCGCCCTCCTCGGTAATCGGCCCCAGGGCACCGATCATCCTCCCACCCGAGAGCGAGCAGGTGGAGTTCGAAGGAGAGATTGCCGTGATTCTGCGTCACCGGCTCCGTCGAGCCTCGGCAGACGAAGCGCGTGCGGCCATCCTGGGCGTCACCTGTGCCTGTGACGTTACGGCCCGTGATCTGCAACGCCGGGATGCCACCTTTGCCCGTGCCAAGTCGTTCGACAGCTTCTGCCCGTTGGGGCCGGCGATACGCGTCGACCCCGAGATCGAGGGGTTGGAGGTAGTCACCCGCGTCAATGGGGAAGAGCGGCAGCGGGGTAAGGCAACAGATATGACCTGGGGAGTGATCGAGCTGCTGGTCTATGCCTCGCGCATGATGACCCTGGAAGCCGGTGACCTGCTCCTCACCGGTACCCCCGGTGGTGTCGGCCGGCTGGCCGATGGGGATGCCGTGGAGGTCGAGATCTCCGCTGTGGGGGTGCTGTCGAACCCGGTGGAAGACTGGCGAAGAGGATGAAATACAGGGTGGTGTGGGCTTTTGTGGCCGGCGGAATCACGGTTGCCGTGCTCCTCGTCTGGCGTGATTTCTTCTGGCACCACGCCGTGCTGATTGGTCTGGCGGTGACGGCACTGGTCTACTCGGCCTTTGGTGCCGTCGACCGCCTACGGCAACTTCACCAGCGCCAGGAGCCGGGGCACTCCGGTTAGCCTGCATTATTCGCCACCGCGCGAGCAGAATGTCGCAAGCGGTCGCCAGATCGGGCCGCACGGAGGGCTGAGTACCGGAGGCATACTTGAAAGTATGTCGAGGATGCGAAGTCCGAGTACGGCCCGAGGTGGCGGGCGATCGCGGCATTATGCCGGGGGGATGGTGAATAATGCAGGCTAGTTCTCTTCGGGAGAGCTCGAACGCAGAAAGGTGCGCAGGGCGGTCCACGGGAAGACCACCAGCGCCGCCCCCAACAGCAGGTAGACAGCACCGCCAAACGCCCAACCGCTGAAGAGGAGCACCAGCCAAGCCGACAGCAAGGCCGCCGAGATCAGGAGCCTGAGGGTGGGAGACATGACCGATCGGCAGCGTAGCACAGGCAATGATCTGCGAGCCCGACCGATTCGGGCTATTACTCTCGACGTCAACGGTACGTTGATTCATCCGCCGCGGCTATTCGATATCTACAGCGAGGTGTTGGCCAGACATGGGACCGAAGTGGAGGCCTTCGAGCTGGAATCTGTCGTTCGACTCGTGTGGCAGGAGCTCGAGTGCTCGGTAGGTTATGGCGAGGACCGGTTTGCCGCGCACACTGAAGGCGCTCGAGGTTGGTGGGGCCGCTTTGCGGATCGGGTTTGCGAACATCTCGGAGTCGAGCGACCGAGCCGGTTTGCCAAGTCGGAGCTCTACGACCGTTTTGCGCGGGCGGAGGCCTGGGAGATCTACCCGGAAGTTCCACGAGTCCTGAATCAGCTGGCGGCAAGGGGAATCCCACTGGCGGTGGTGAGCAACTGGGACGAACGGCTGCCGGGATTGCTCGAGGACCTGGACCTGGTCGCTGGTTTCGAGGCCATCGTCTACTCGGCAGGAGTAGGTGCCGAAAAACCGCATCCCGCCATCTTCCAGCGCGCGCTCGAACTACTCGGTGAGCCCCCGTCGCTGGCTCTCCATGTCGGCGATCGCCGGCGTGAGGACGTGGAGGGGGCGCAGGCGATCGGTATGCGGGCTCTCCATCTGGACCGCCACCAGGCGAAGGGAGATCTCGAGGATTTGACTGGACTTCTCGATCTGGAGCTGCCGCTGCCGGATGAGAATTGTTGATGTGCTACGGTAGGTGTCGATGAAGATCTCGATGAAAGGTGAATACGGTTTTCGGGCAATGATCTTTATCGCCATGGAGGGTGAGGAGGGGCCGGTCACCAGCGCCGAGATTGCACAGCGGCAGGCGATCCCCGAGCCCTATCTGCGGCAGATCCTGGCGCAACTGGCGAAGTGCGGCTTGGTGCGCTCGAACCGGGGACCCCAAGGGGGGCACACCCTTGGACGGCCGGCGGCGGAGATGAGCCTACGGGACATCCTGGTGGCCCTCGAGGGCCAGACGACCTCTGTGGATCAGATTCTGTCGCTGCCCTGCAATATCGAAGTGGGAACCCGCTACTGTTCCATCCGCGAGGTTTTGCTCTCGGTAAAGAAGGCGGTCGAAGGGATTCTCTCGGATATCTCACTTGCGGCGCTGGTGAGTCGACAGCGGGAGATCCTCGAGCGCGGGATCGAGATCCCTCTCGATCTGCCCCTGATCGAGTGTCCCGGTGCCGCGTCCCTCGATGCCCTGGTCGAGCTCGAGGCGCCCACGCCGACCGCAAAGATCTAACCCGGTGCCCCACCAACCGAGAATGAGACGCCTGAGCGTCCTGCTGTTGGCAGCAGCGCTGCCGGTGGCCATTGGTTGTCAGAGATCGAAAGATCGCGGGCGGGCCGAGAAGCTGGAGACCGTCGAAGTCGGCGAAGGTTTCGACGCCGGGCTCACTACCGCCTATGACGAGAAGGCGAAGCAGGTGGGGCCGGAGATCTCCGGCATGCTGCCCGAGGGCTTTCCCGGCGACGTGCCCCTTTACGTGCCGTCGAGCCTGGTCGACTTCGGCGAGGCCGACGCCGGATTGCACTATCTCGAATTCGATACATCCGACTCGGTGGCGGCCGTCAGGCGGCGGCTAGTGGGCGAATTGGCCAAATCCGGGTGGCAACCGCTATCACGAGAATCTGCCGAGAGCTTTGTCAAAGGTGATCGTCAGGTAGGACTCACCATCCGCGATCTCTCGCCGGGAGCGCGGATCCGCTACGTCTATCGGCAAGAGCGGTAGCTCCACCCCCCCCAAGCCCCTTCAAGCCCTCAAGCCCCTAAACCCTTCCCTCCATTTCCCGTTGAAGGGCTCGAGCGACGTTGCTAGACTACGCCGGCCCGCGGTGGCTGGTCCATTCCTACGAGCAGATCCGTCCGCCGCGGTGCAGTCCGGAGTCGCTTTACCCATGAGTCAGAGGCCGAGCTCTTCGAGACTTGCCGGTCTCGGGTTCGAGTTTGCAGCGGGCGTCGCCGGGCTGGCGTTCTTTGGATACTGGATAGGACGGTACTACGGCAATGGCGCCCTCGGACTGCTGATCGGTGCGGCGGTGGGAATCGTCGGCGGTATGTATAATCTGATTCGCGCCACGCGGATCACCTCTGCAAAAGGGGCCGCGGAAGCGCAAAACTCGGAGCGCAGCAAGGATTCATCATGAGCGTGGGGCCGGACCCGGTCCGGTCTTATTTGCGTTTTGTGCTCTTTTTATGTCTGGTGGCGGTGGGAACGCTCGGTCTTGGTTTTGTTCCCACCCGAGCGCTCGGTGGCTCCGAGGCCGTCCGGGGGATGGTCATCGGGTGTGGGCTGAGCTTTGCCGGCTCGCTGGCGGGCGGCATACCGTTGGCTGTTGGCGCCGGTCGGTCGCCCCAGGCGCGAGGACCCTACCTCCTGGCGTCGATGGCGATCAGGATGCTCGTGGTCCTCGGTGGAGCGCTCGTCGTTCTGCTCACGATCGAGGTCGATCGTCCGGCCCTGCTCCTCTGGGTGGCCATCAGCTATCTGGCCTTTTTGGCCATCGACGTGGGGTATGCGGTGAAACGCGGTCGTGACTAACGAAGGCTAGAACCGAGATCTAAGATAATGGCTGCCGGCAGCAATCCACTCAGTCACGTAGTCCAACACCCCATCGTGACCACAGAGGCCGATCTCGGCCCGCTGACGCCCAATGGCGAGATCACTTTGTTGAGTGATCACATCACGATGATCATCGCCGCGGGCCTGCTGCTGACCCTGTTTTTGCCGCCACTGTTTCGCCGCCGTAAGAGCGACGACGATTCTTTGGAGGGGATGGTGCCCAAGGGGTTCGCCAATGGCATGGAAGCCATTTGCCAGTACCTGCGAAAAGAGGTGGCGGAGCCGGCATTGGGCGAGCACACCGATAGGTTTATCAAGTACATCTGGAGCACCTTCTTCTTTATCCTGACCATCAACCTTCTGGGTCTGCTGCCGATCGCCCCCATCACGGGACTGTTCGGCCTGCACATCGGTGGCACCGCTACATCCAATATCTGGGTCACCGGGACCTTTGCCATCACCACCCTCTTTATGATGGTGTTCAACGGTCTGCGTCTCGGTGGCAAGGACTTCATCGCCCACCTCTGCCCCGGACCGCTGTGGCTGGCGCCGATCCTGGTGCCGGTCGAGCTGATGGGCATGTTGGCCAAGACTTTTGCCCTGGCGGTTCGACTCTTCGCCAACATGGTGGCCGGGCATACCCTGCTGGCGGTGCTGCTGGGTTTTATCCTGAGCGCGGGGAGTGCCGGCGGCGCCGGTCTTGGCCTGGCGGTCGCGGTGCCGGTGGTACTGGGCAGCGTCGGTATCAGCCTGCTCGAGATCTTTGTCGCTTTTCTGCAGGCGTTTATCTTCACCTTCTTGACCACGCTGTTTATTGGTATGTCGGTGTCTTTCCACCACGACGAGCACCACGAGGAGGTGCACGTTTGAGTCTTCTGTTCGCCATGCCCGGAGATGAGCGGGGCACGCGGGCCGCGAGGCGTGACTGCGATGGCGAATTTCAAACCGGTGATCGGCCCCGCCCGGTCGCCAAGAAGTAACGAGGGAGCTATTCACATGAGCAAGAAGTTCTCGAAGCTGGTACTCGGATTCATGATTATCGCCGTGGTGCTCGTATTCGCCCCGGCCGCCCATGCCGCCGACGCCGAGGGAGAGTCGGCCATTTTTCTGACCACCGACGGCGCCCGCAAGCTGGGTGGCGCGATCGGTGCCGGTCTGGTGATTATGGGTGGAGCCGCCGGCATCGGCCGTATCGGTGGCAGTGCTGTCGAATCGATGGCCCGCCAGCCCGAGGCCGCAGGTCAGATCAATACCGCCATGATCATCACCGCCGCCCTTATCGAAGGCGCCACGCTTTTCGCCGTGGTGGTGACGCTGCTGGCGGTTTTCTAGGTCGAGCCAACGGTGAAGCAAAAGGCTGTTATCGGTCTGTTGGTCATGGCGATGGCCCCGGTGGCCTCCGCGTGGGCGGCGGAAGAGGGTGAAGTCAACCTCTTTGCGGGTGACATAGGCAACGCCGTCTGGACGCTGGTGATCTTCCTGGCGGTCATCCTGGTCCTCGGAAAGTTCGCCTGGGGTCCGATGTTGAGCGGTCTGCAGCGGCGCGAGCAGTTCATTCGCGACTCGCTGGAACAGGCCAGGCAGGATCGCGAAGCGGCCCAGGCGCAGCTCGAGGAGTACAACAAGAAACTCGACACGGCGACCGCCGAGGTGCTGAAGGTACTAGAAGAGGGTCGCCGCAATGCCGAGGTGGTCAAGAAGCGGATCGAGGACAAGGCGCGGTCCGAAGCCGAGCAGATGGTCGAGCGGGCAAAGCGTGAGATCGATCTCGCCAAACAGACGGCCATCAAGGAGCTGTACGAGACCAGCATTACATTGGGGTCGGATATCGCCTCGCGGGTCCTCAAACGAGAGATGAACGCCGAGGATCACGAGGACCTGATCGCCGAATCGATCGATCACCTGAAGGAGCTGGACGGCAACTGAGGCGGCGCTGAGGGGCCTGCCACCTGGAGAGCTCTATATGTCCGGATCCATCGACGAGCGGCAGCTGCCCGTGGCGCGGGTCTATGCCCAGGCGCTTTTGGGTCTGGCCGACGGGCAAGGAGAGGCCGGCGAGATCATCGAGCAGCTGGAACAGTTGAGATCGCTGATGGACGAGACTCCGGCACTCGAGGATTTCTTCGGCACCCCTCTCGTCCAGGAAGAGACCCGGAAAGTTGCGCTCGAGAAGCTCTTCCGGGATCGGGCGAGCGATCTGCTGGTGGACGCCCTACAGGTGATGAACAGAAAGGGGCGGCTCGGACTGATACGGGCGCTGGTGGTGGCCTACCGTGAGGAGTACGAAGAGCTCGAGGGACGAGTAGACGTGCGGGTGACAACCGCTGTTCCCCTGAGCGACGCGTTGCGCCAGCATCTCCGGGTGGCGACTTCAGAAGTGACCGGCAAGGAGGCTCAACTGGTGGAGATGGTCGACCAGTCGATCCTCGGCGGGATGATTCTCCGGATCGGAGATCGAAAAATCGACACCAGCATCGCCAAGGAGATTCGCAAGCTCAGTGAGCAGATGGTAGAGCGGGCATCGCGAGAGCTTCAGGGCGGCATATAAGAGGTGAGGACATGAAGTTCAAGGTCGATGAAATCTCTTCGGTTCTGACCGAGGAGATACAAAACTATCGCAGTGAGGTCGATCTCGCCGAGGTTGGAAGGGTGGTCGAGCTGGGCGACGGCATTGCTCGAGTCTATGGGCTGTCGAATGCCATGTCCGGAGAGCAGCTGGAGTTCGCCAACGGCCAGTTCGGCCAGGTCTTCAACCTCGAAGAGAACTCGGTGGGCGTCATCATCTTCGGCGACTACATCGACATCCGGGAGGGCGACGAGGTGCGTCGCACCGGAGAGCTCTTGAGCATTCCCTGTGGCGAAGCCCTGATCGGCAGGGTGGTCGATCCCCTGGGACGACCTCTGGACGGCAAGGGCGCGATCGAAACGCCCCACCGGCGGCCGGTGGAATTCAAGGCGCCGGGCATCGCCCAGCGGCAACCGGTGAACGAACCCCTGCAGACGGGGCTCAAAGCGATCGACAGCATGATCCCCATCGGTCGCGGTCAGCGGGAGCTGCTCATCGGTGACCGCCGTACCGGCAAGACGGCGATCGCTCTGGATACGATCATCAACCAGGCGGGCGCCGACGTCATCTGCGTCTATGTGGCGATCGGTCAGAAGGAATCGAACGTAGTGGCGATCATGGAGAAGCTGCGGGAGGTGGGGGCCATGGACTACACCATCCTGGTGTCGGCCGGCGCCTCGGACCCTGCCCCCCTCCAGAACATCGCCCCTTACGCCGGCGCGGCGATGGCCGAGTACTTCATGTACCAGGAGGGCCGAGCCACGCTGGTGATCTACGATGATCTTTCCAAACAGGCCCACGCCTACCGCCAGCTTTCTCTGCTCATGAAGCGTCCGCCGGGTCGCGAGGCCTACCCTGGGGACGTTTTCTATCTCCATTCGCGACTTCTCGAGCGGGCGGTCAAGATGCGCGAGGAATATGCCGTCGTGCCCAAGGACACACCCGTGGACAGCCGTGATCGATCGGTCACCCACAGGCACCCGGAGGGTCTGAAGGCTGCCGAAGAGCACCGGCCGGACGAGGACAACGGCACCTACCATCGACCGCAGGGGTTGGAGAGAGCAGAGGCCTGGCTCGAGACCCTCCCCGGCAAGGAGAGCTACCAGATCCACAGATTCCCGGACAGCGGCGGCTCGATGACCGCGCTGCCCCTGATCGAGACCCTCGAAGGCGAGGTCGCGGCCTACATTCCCACCAATGTGATCTCGATCACCGATGGGCAGATCTATCTCGAGCCCGACCTCTTCTTTGCGGGTGTTCGACCGGCGGTCAACGTCGGCATCAGCGTGTCACGGGTGGGTGGAAACGCCCAGGTTAAAGCGATGAAGCAGATCGCCGGCTCGCTCCGTCTGGATCTGGCGGCCTTCCGCGAGCTGGAGGCTTTTGCCCAGCTCGGTACCGACCTCGACCCATCCACCCAACGTCAGCTCGACCGGGGCTACAGGCTGGTGGAGCTGCTCAAGCAGCCACAGTTCAACCCGTTTCCGATCGAAGAGCAGATCGTCAGTATCTATGCCGGTAGCAAGGGGTATCTGGACGATCTGCCGGTGGACAAGGTGTCCGAGTTCGAACGATTGCTGCTCGACTACTTCCGCGCCAAGGCGCCCGATGTTCTCGAGTCAATCAGAGAAACGGGACAGCTTTCCACGGAGGTCGAAGAAAAGCTCGGCCGGACCATCGAGGATTTCAAAAAGATCTTCGAGAAAAAGGACGCCAGCTGAAGCCATGGCCAACCGTAGGGTACTCGTCAAGCGGCGTCGGGCGACGCAGAACATCCGCAAGATCACGCGGACGATGCAGCTCATTGCCACCGCGCGCTTTCAGGCGGCCTTCAAGCGAGCGGTGGGGAGCAGACCCTACACCGAGAAACTGACGGAGCTTGCCGACCGCCTGGCGTCCGCCGCCACCGACGTCGATCATCCATTGATGAGAACGCCCGAGGCGGCGGAGCCCGAGCTCCTGGTGGTGCTCACCAGCAATCGGGGTCTGTGTGGCGGCTTCAACGCCAATGTGCTCAGGAAGGCCGGCGAGCACCTGAAGGAGCTCGAAGCCCAGGGGCGTGAGAGCGAGCTGATCGTCATCGGCAAGAAGGGGAACGCCTACCTCCAGTTCCACGGCTACAGCGTGACCGAGGCGATCACCGACATCAGCGATCTGCCCCGCTACGACGAGGTGGAGCCCCTCGCCAGTCGTTTGATGGACCGCTTTGGTCGTGGTGAGATCGGCTCGGTAAGAGTGGCCTATATGAAGTTCATCTCCACCAGCCGACAGCGACCGGTGGTCGATCAAGTGCTGCCGCTACACACGGAGGTCGGAGAGAGTGAGCCCCGGGAGAACACCTCGGAGGTGGAGTACGAGTACTCCCCCGAGCCCCAGCAGCTGCTGGCCGAGCTACTACCGGCCACGGTCAAGATCCACTTCTACCAGTGCTTCAGCGACGCCTCGGTCAGCGAGCAGGTAGCGCGGATGGTGGCCATGAAAGCCGCGACCGACGCGGCCGAGGACATGATCAAGCGTCTGACCCAGCAGTACAACCGCGCGCGGCAGACAGCGATCACCATGGAGCTTCTGGATATCGTCGGCGGAGCCAGCGCGCTCGAATAATCTGCAATCTATTGGTTAAAGGAACAAGATGGAAGAAGGCAACTACGGCGTAATCACTCAGGTTATCGGCTCGACATTGGACGCTCGGTTCCCCGAGCACATGCTCCCCGAGATCTTGAACGCTCTCAGCGTCGAGGTCGAGCGGACCGTTCTTGGTGAAACCAAGAAGGAGATCCTCTGGTGTGAGGTGGCCTCTCATCTCGGCGGCAGCAGGGTCCGCGCGGTGGCGCTGGATTCGACCGATGGCGTCCAACGCGGCACACCCATCCTCGACACCGGTGAGCCGATCACGGTGCCGGTCGGCGAGGAGACCCTGGGTCGGGTCTTCAACCTGGTGGGAGAGACGATCGACGACCGGGGTCCGATCGAGGTGAAGGCCCGGCGGCCGATCCACAGTGATCCCCCGGAGCTGGGAGAGCTGTCGACCAAGACCGAGATGTTCGACACCGGCATCAAGGTCATCGATCTACTCTGTCCGTTGGTGCGCGGTGGCAAGGCCGGGCTGTTTGGTGGTGCCGGTGTCGGCAAGACGGTGATCATCCAAGAGCTCATCGCTCGCCTGGCTCGCTTCCACAGCGGTTATTCGTGCTTCGCCGGCGTCGGCGAGCGGACCCGTGAGGGCAACGACCTGTGGCTCGAGATGCAGGAGGCCAAGATCGGGGATACGGGCAAGAGTGTCATCGATCAGACCGTCATGGTCTTTGGGCAGATGAACGAGCCTCCCGGCGCCCGTCTCCGCGTGGCGCTGTCGGCGCTGACCATGGCCGAGTACCTCCGTGATCAGAGCGGAGCCGACACCCTGCTGTTTATCGACAACATCTTCCGTTTCTCGCAGGCGGGCTCCGAGGTTTCGGCTCTTCTGGGTCGTATGCCCTCCGCGGTGGGCTACCAGCCGACCCTGGCCACCGAGATGGGCGAGCTCCAGGAGCGCATTACCTCGACATCGCGGGGTGCGGTGACCAGCATCCAGGCCATCTACGTCCCGGCGGACGACTACACCGACCCGGCTCCGGCTACCGCCTTTGCCCACCTCGACTCGACCGTGAATCTCGAGCGCTCGATCTCCGAGAAGGGAATCTACCCGGCAGTCGACCCCTTGGCTTCCAGCAGCCGGATCGTGTCGCCCGAGTTTCTGGGTGAGCGCCACTACCGGGTCGCCCGGCGGGTCCAGCAGATCCTGCAGCGCTACAAGGATCTCCAGGACATCATCGCCATTCTGGGAGTCGAAGAGCTGTCGGAAGAGGACAAGGTCGTCGTCAACCGAGCGCGGAAGATCGAGCGCTTTCTGTCGCAGGCGTTCTACGTCGCCGAGCAGTTCACCGGCTTCCCCGGCACCTTTGTCTCGCGCGAAGACACGATTCAATCCTTCGAGGAGCTCTGCGACGGCAAGTGGGATCATCTGCCGGAGGGAGCCTTTATGTACGTCGGTACGATCGAGGATGCGGCCAAGCGGGCAGAGGAGCTCGAGAAGGAGTAGGACGGGACCGGCATGGCCAAGACCGACACCTTTGTTTGTAGCGTTGTCACCCCCGAGGGGGTGGTCGCCGAGATCGAGGCCCGATTCGTCGTCCTGCCGGCACACGACGGTGAGATCGGTGTGCTCCACGACCGGGCACCGCTCCTGTGCAAGCTCGATGTGGGTCGTCTGCGTATTGAGACACCGGCAGAGAAACTTGTCTTCTACGTCGACGGTGGTGTGGCTGAGATGGTGGACAACCAGCTCACTATCCTCACCGAAGACGCCCGACCTCCGGACGAGCTCGATCGCGAAGCGGCGGAAAGGGGCTTGAGCGAGGCCAAATCCATGTCGGTAACCGACGACATCTCATTTGTGGCACGGCAACGAGCCCTCAAACGGGCGCGAGTGCAGCTCCGACTCCTCCAGTAGCTCTTAGTGTCCTCCGAATACGATCCTCTCGGCCGCTCCCGCGACTCCGCGGCGATCGACGACGATCTGGAGTCCGTTCGCGATCGGTTCGAGCGGGCCGGTCGCCCCTACCTGAGCTCTCCCTGGTCCTGGCTCGCGTGGGCGCTCATCCTGCCGGCAACGGCACTTGTCACGCCGGCAGTCCTCGACCGATTCGGACGCTTCGCCGTGCTCCTGCTGTGGTCGGTCGGTGTGCTGGTCGGGGGTGCGGTCGAGATGAGTCAGATCATGCGCGGTCGCACCCGGCAGGGACCGTCTACACCATTGGCGGCATGGGTTCTGCGAATTCAGGGCAACCTGTCGCTGGTGGGTCTGGCTCTCTCCGTTCTGCTGGTGGCCAGAGGGCTGACATGGGCGCTTCCCGGCTTGTGGCTGCTGATCCTCGGCCACTCTTTCTACGTGGTCGGTGGTCTCTCTTTCTCACCCCTGCGCACAAGCGGCCTGATCTATCAGGCGGGTGGGTTGCTCGCTCTGTGGCCGGGGGGAAGCCCGCTGGCGGTCTTCGCCGCCACCGTCTTTGTCGGCAATCTGTGGACGGCGTGGGGTATCCGGCGGCAGTCGCGCTAGCCCCATTTGGCGACTGGACGGATTAGCGTCCGAGAGCCGCTGACACGATCGGTAAACGAATCACCAAACAGGGTGAGAAGGATCGGCAGGCCGAGTCCTGCCGCGGTGCCCAGGGTGCCCAGCCAACGCAGCGCTGTTTGCCCGAAGGTAAGAGGTCGATTGTCCGGCGTTCGCGCCACCAATCCCACCAGGCTCATCCCCGGTGTGCGGCCCCAAAAGGCGAGTGGGAAGACATAGTAGAGAAAGGAAAAAGAGAGTAAGAAGATGGCCACCGGCAGCCAGACTGTCGAATCGACTTGAACCCCGAGAAGACGGAGACCGATCCAGACCGAGACGGCCACGGACAGCAGGATGCCAAGGTCTATCAGGCCCGCAAGAAGGCGGGGGACGACGGGCGCCGGAGCCAAAGCAGGCCCGGCGGTCGAGAATTGGCGGTCGACCGGCTCTTCCAAGACCACTGGCTCTTCGGCAAGATCCTCCTCGAAAAGAGACAGTGCATCGGGGGGGATCACTTCGTCGATCGGCAGCTCGGCTGGCGGCTGCTCGTCTACTGGTTGCTCGTCAATCGGCAGCTCGTCGACCGAGAGTGGGGCCGGGGCAACCAGATCGTCAGCATGCGGTTCCGGATCGAGGGGCAGGTCGAAGAGCCCCGGTGTCTCGTCCGGCGTGTTTCTGTAGCTCATGTCACCGAAAAGGGTGGTACTTGACGAAGATGCGATAGAGAAGATCGGTAGGCCGTTGCTTGTAGGTCTCGGCAAAGGCCGTCAGTCGCTTCAACTCGATGTCGTCGGGTCGGAGCTTGAGTGCCTCTCTGAACTTATCGGTTGCCTGCGACGGATCAGAGCGCTGCAGATCCCGCACGCCCAGATTGAAGTACGAGTCGACGATCAGCCTGCGCACATCACGATTGTCGGGGTGCTGCTCGTAGATGCGCCAGAGACTGGGGATGGCGTACTCCCAGTCGCCTTGTTGGAACAGATCCCATTCGGCCTGGAGGACCTCGAGATTCTCCCGCACCGCGGCCTGGAGTGCGACCTCCTCTTCGTTGAGAGAAGAGATCTCGGCGGCACGCTCGAGCAGCTCCCAGGCCAGGAGATTGTCACCGAGACCGGCCGATCGTTTTGCCTGGTCCATGATGAGCTCTCGTCGCGCCAGCTCCTCTTCACCCGGGCCGGTCGAATCTTGATCGGTGCCAATGGACTCCCACTGGGCGATGAGCGCTTTTGCCTCGGCATACTGCGGGTGGCCGGGTGGCAGTCTGCGCAATTCGACGATAGCGAGAGAAGTCCTGCCTACCTCGTGCAGTTTCTTGGCCCGCGAGATGGGATCCTGCGCCACATCGGTGCCGTCGGCCTGGTCGGCCCCGGAATTGGGGAAGATCTGATCCCGCTTGGAGAACAAAATCCAGCCGCCGACCGCCACCAGCAGCAGCACCAAGGCACCGATCAGGGCAAATGTTCGGCCTCGCGACTTTTCCGGTTTCTTGGGTTGGGTGACCGGTTTTCTGGCGGCCTCTTCTTCGCCCGGCTCCTTTGGGCGGGGCGGCGGGATGGTGGCATCCGGTGAAGTCAGGCCGCCGGTGTCGAGGAAGTCCCCCTCGGGCGACTGGTCCTCGTCGGGCTTTGCCGGCGGCGCCGTTGCGGTCACTTCCCCGCTCTCTATCTTCTGCCGGTACTCCCGCGCAGCCAGGTGATTGGGCTGCATTCTGAGAACATTCTTGAAGGAAGCGGTGGCCTGGTCCAGGGCGCCGTTTTCGAGATGGGAGAGGCCCTCGTGAAACGCCTCTTCCACCTTGCGTTCCAGCTCCTCCTTCAGTTTTCTGGCCATCTCGATCCGGCGATTGGCCTCGGGGTGATCGATCTCGATCAGAAAGATCCGTGACCAGGCGTCGATGGCCGTCTGGTACTCGCTGCGATCGAAGGCGGCCTGGCCTTCTGCCAGCAGCTCCGAGACTCGGGCCTCGCTCTCGGCATCGAGACTGGCGCTCGGCTCACCGAGGATCCCCTCATCTCCGAGGAGGTCGATCGACGGGGCCTCCTCCGTCGTCTCAGCTTCGGCCGCCGGCGCGGCAGCTTCTGGTGTGGGCGCCGCCGGCGGCTGTGTTGGCCCAGCAGCTTCCGGTGCGGGTGTAGGCGTCTCCGGTGCGGCCGGCGCCGCTTGCGGTGGAGGTGGCGCCGGCACCTCCTGGTCGGCGGTGGCGCCCTTCTCGGCCGCGGCGATCTGTTCCTCCAGCTCGAGGACTTCCGGG
>JBAUDS010000253.1:0-3581 GCA_049678185.1 Thermoanaerobaculia bacterium | reverse complement strand
TATGTCATTGCCGATGCCGACCAGGTCGGGTTGACCCTGGCGCCGGAGGAAGCGAAAGAGGCCACCAGGATCGGGGAGATGATCAAAAAGGCGACCTGCGAACAGCTCGAGGAGCCGGTGCATCCCGAGAATCCGCAGATCCGTGGAGTCACCATCGGGCAGCTGTCGGCGCCACCCACACACCCGGATGCCCATCGCAAGAACACGGTCATCGTTTCCACCGGCAACCTGGACTGGGATCGACCCGGCACCTGGACGGGTGCGCTCGATCGCTCGCCCTGCGGCACGGGGACGTCGGCCAAGATGGCTGCCCTCTGGGCCAAGGGCGAGCTCCCTCTGAATCAGGACTTTGTGCATGAGGGTATTCTCGGCACCACCTTCACCGGCCGGCTCGTCCGCGAGACCAAGCTGGGTGAGTATGATGCCGTGATCCCGACGATCTCGGGCAGCGCGTGGATAACAGGTTTTGCTCAGTACGTGGTCGATCCCGAGGACCCATTTCCAAACGGTTTCACGGTGGGGGATATCTGGGGAGGATAAAAACGAGTCCAGAGGCGGAACCCACCACCAATCTGTCAGTTGGCTCGAGGAGAAGAGTATGGAATTCAAGGGTGTCATGCCGGCCATCACCACGCCGTTCAACGATGATCTGAGCATCGATCACGAGTTCATCGGCCGTCACGTGAGTTGGCTCGTCGATCACGGCTGTACTGGGATCGTGCCCCTCGGCTCGCTGGGCGAAGGGAACACCCTGCAGCTGGACGAGAAGATCGACATCGTTCGGACCTGTGTCGAGGCCTTGGACGGGCGTGTTCCGGTGATGCCCGGCATCTCGTCACTCAGCACAGCCGGCGCCGTGGAGTTGGCTCGAGGAGCGGCCACGGCGGGCTGCGGTGCTCTCATGGTCCTGCCACCCTACGTACACAACGGCAAGATGCACGAGACCGTTGCCCACTTCACCGCCATATTCGAGGCCACCGACCTGCCCTGCATGCTCTACAACAACCCGATCGCCTATGGCACCGACGTCACCCCCGAGATCATCGCCGACCTGGCCGACCGACATGCCAATCTGCAGGCCGTCAAGGAGTCCAGTGGCGACATCCGTCGGGTGACTGCCACCAAAGCACGCGTCGGAGATCGACTGGCGGTCTTTGCCGGGCTCGACGACATGCCCTTCGAGGCCGCCTGGGCCGGCGCCTCGGGGTGGATTGCCGGTCTGGTCAACGCACTGCCCGCCGAATCCGTCAGGTTGTTCGAGCTGTCGGTGAGCGGGCAGCGTAAGGAGGCCTTCGAGCTCTACAGCTGGTTCCTCCCACTGCTGCGGTTGGACACGGTTCCCGAGTTCGTCCAGCTCATCAAGCTGGTCCAGGCCGAGGTAGGAATGGGATCCGAGACGGTGCGTCCACCCCGCCTGCCCTTGCCAGAAGCTGCTCGCGAGCAAGCGCTGAAAGTGATTCGCGACTGCCTGAGCTCACGACCCCAGATCTAATGAATGTCAAGAGAGGATGAGATGGAAAAGATTCTTGTAAACGGCGAATGGCGGGAGGCGGCGGCGACGGATTCATTTCGGGCCATCGATCCCAATACCGGTGAGGTTCTGGAGCGAGAGTACCCGGTCAGCAGCCGGACCGATGTCGATGCGGTGCTGGCAGCAGGGTTTCAAGCCAGCCGCGAGCTCAGAGATCTGCCACGCGAGAACGTCGCCCGGTTTCTCGAGAGGTACGCCGACCTCGTCGATGAGCGACAGGATCAAATCGCTGAAGCCGCCAGTCTGGAGACGGCCTTCCCGGTCTCACCACGACTCAAGGATGTCGAGCTGCCACGTACGACCAATCAGTTGCGGCAAGCCGCGACGGCGACCCGCGATCGCAACTGGTCGATGCCCACCATCGACACGGCCAGCAACATCCGCTCGATGTATGGCCCGCTCGAGGGTTCGGTTGTCGTCTTTGGTCCCAACAACTTTCCCCTGGCCTTCAACGGTGTCGCCGGTGGCGATTTCGCCGCCGTGGTCGCGGCGGGGAACCCGGTGATCGCCAAGGCCCATCCCAGCCACCCCTGGACCAGTCAGCTGTTGGCCGAGGCCGCCTTGGAGGCGGTAGGGGAGAGCGGTCTACCCGCGGCCACCGTGCAGATGATCTACCGCACCAGCCACGCCGATGGCGAGTACCTGGTGTCCCATCCTTCGGTCGCTGCCACCGGCTACACGGGATCGCGCTCGGCAGCCCTGAAGTTGAAGGCCGCCGCCGATCGCGCCGGCAAGCCGATCTATCTCGAGATGAGCAGCGTCAATCCGGTCTTCATCCTGCCGGGCTCGCTGCGGGAGCGGGGCGAGCAGATCGCTGACGAGCTGGCGGGCTCGGCACTGCTCGGCGCCGGTCAGTTCTGCACGAATCCGGGAGTCATCGTGCTGCAGGCAGGGGAGGAGACCGAGTCGTTTATCGAGCTGATAGGGGAGCGCTACCATTCCGCGGCCGTCGGTGCCCTGCTTGGTGTCGGTGGAGTCGAGGGTCTGGGGCAATCGGTGCGGACGCTATTGCGCTCGGGGGCCGAGCTGGTGATCGGTGGCAGCGAGATCTCGGGTCAGGGCTGTCGGTTTCAGAACACGCTGATGCGGGTCCCCGGCGAGACCTTTGTAGGAGCACCCGAGGTGCTGCAGACCGAGGCCTTTGGCAACTGCACGCTGGTGGTTGTCGCCGCCGACGAAGCCGAGATGGTGGCGATCGCCGGCTTGATCGAAGGGAGCTTGACGGGGGGCATCTATTCTCACGCCAATGGCGAGGACGACTCACTCGCCGAGCGGATCGCCTCCCGGCTTCGACCGCGCGTAGGCCGACTGTTGAACGACAAGATGCCAACCGGTGTAGCCGTCGTGCCGTCGATGAATCATGGTGGCCCCTATCCGGCGACCGGGCACCCCGGCTTTACCTCGGTGGGGATCCCAGCCTCCCTACGCCGCTTCGCCATGCTCGAGTGCTATGACAACGTCCGTGAAGAGCGTCTGCCGGCGGAGTTGCGGGACAAGAGCCCGGTCGCCAATCTCTGGCGCTCGATCGACGGCCAGTGGACCCAGTCCTGAGGGCGAGCACAACGACACCCGTGGGCGCGCCGTAGGACCGCCCTGCAGGTTCACTGGATCGGGAGTTCGGTGATCGTCTGGAGAACTTCGCCGTCGGGTGAGACGGCCACGATCACCTCTCCTTGGCGATCGGCGATCCAGACGGTTCCGTCGGGCGCCACCTCGAGATCGGCCGGTCGGACAAAGAGCTCGCTCCTGATGAAGGTCGATGGCTCGGTGCACTCGGCCGCGGCCGGGCAGTAGATACGCCAGATCTGTTTGCCTTGGGCATCGCCGACGTAGAGTCGCCCGCGGTCGGCGTCGATCGCCATACCTACCGGCCAGCCCAGAGAGTCGGCGATCAAGGTGGGCAGTGGACCCTCGCCGTGCTCGGTCAGACGATAGAGGACCCCCTCCTTGCCACCGGCGGCAAAGAGGGAGCCGGAGCTGTTGTCATAGTGCAGAGCACTGATCAGGCCCTCGGACTCGACCTCCAGCCAGAGCTCAGGTGTCGGTTTCT
>JBAUDS010000252.1:0-64065 GCA_049678185.1 Thermoanaerobaculia bacterium | reverse complement strand
ACCGGCTCGAGCACAATCGAGTCCCCCTGCTTCCTGACTTCGAAGTAGTCGATCCCCGGAAACTGATCAGCAATCTTCTTGGGGAGGGTGATTTGATTCTTGACCGTCTTTTTTGCCAGCATCGATCTGCCTCAGCAGTAATGATACAAGGAAATCTTACTTCATTCCTTTGAATCGGTCAAGTCCTCGTCCAGCTCACTCCAGCTCTTGCCGTACTTGAGCACGTCGTGCTTGAGGAGATCGACTTCCTTTTGCCGCGGCCCGGGCCGGGCATCACGATAGACCGTGTCACAGCGGTAGCAGACCACTGCCTCGGGAAGCCGGTAGTAGAGCACCGCATCGACTAGCGACAGGGCGATCAGCGACAGACCGTAGGTCCACGGTACCAGGGCGGCGCCGATGGCCACCAGGAGACAGCCGAGGCCGCGGTTGAAGTCTCGCTGGCGGTAGAGATGGCGACAATCACAAAGAGGACAGACGTCGACTCGACGCGGTGGCTCGTCACTCCAGCCCTCGGCGCTGACTGAAAACAACGCGCCACACCCCGGGCAGGGCAGCTCGCCGGTCTCCGGTGTGATGGAGTCGTTGAAAGGCAAGCCACATTCGCGGCACTGGGCGCGGATCCTCATCTCTGTTACATGGGTACGCCGGTGGTAAGCGTCAGATAGAAACCGGTGAGCTCGCCGATGATGCTGGCCATGACCAGCACATAGAGGATCCCGGTTGCCGACTGGTTGGAGTGCTGCCGCGCGCAGTGGAGAGCCATCAGGGCGAGCAGCAGCGGCATCAACAGACCCCAGACCAGACGAAACCAGAAGAAGATCCCGTGACCGCCAAAGCTCACCAGGGCCCGCCAGGGATGGGGCTCGACCATCTGGTCGACCGATGCGGCGGCGATCAGCGAGGCGGCCACCGAGAGGTGACGGAAGAACACGATCCCCAGGAGCACCGAGCAGAAGATCACCAGGTGCCGAAAGGTCAGCTTGGGGGAGATCAGATACCAATGGCCAAGCAACATGGTGCCGAGCGACCAGCCCAACAGCAGGGCCGAGCCGGCGAGACTCAAGAGCAGCAGCAGCTGTCGGTGGGGGAGGGGGGTGATCGTCAGGACGAGCTCGTTTCCCGCCACCAGAAACGCGATCGCCGCCCCTGCCAGGGTCAGCGACAGGGGCCAGCGGGCGGCACGCCAGCGCTCACGCCAGATCGCCCCGTAGTAGAGGAAGGCGGCCACAAGTCCACCCACCAGACCCGCGGTGCCGAGGTCCGCACGGTCGCCAAAGGGTTGAAACGGGTGGAGATAGTAGACCGCGGTGGCCAGCCCGAGCAGCCCCAGGATTATCAGGCAGTTGAGCTGGAAATAGCCGCGGCCGAGATCGGGCCCGGGAATCCAAAAGAGGGTGGTTAGCGAGCCCACCGCCAGGGCCAGGAGAAAGAGAAAGAAGACTTCCATCGAGTGTCAGCTCCGCACACCTAGAAGGAGATAGAGAGAGAAGATCGCAAAGGCGATGCTGGGACTCCACACCGCGACCAGCGGTGGCAAGGCACCGGTCTCACCCAGCGTCGAGCCAAAGGCGAAGACACCGTAGAAGACCATTCCTAGAAGAATTCCGACACCCACCCCGTAGAGGGTGCCCTTCCGGCCCAGGCGGAAGGAGAAGGGCAGCGCCACCAGACCCATGACCAGGGAGACGATCGGGAACGAGATCTTCTTGTGGAGCTCGACCTCGAGCTCGGGCGCCGCTTGGCCGCTCGCCTGGACTTCCAGAATGTGTTCCTTGAGCTCGTTGTAGCTCATGGCTTCGGGCTTCTTGAACTCCGACTCGAAGTATTCCGGGGTCTCCGGGTAGTAGTCGATGACCGGTTCGTCGAAGGTCTGATACTCCAGCACACTCGGTCCTTCGTAGGATCTTACCCAGCCGCTGTCGAAGAGCCAGGCGTCGCCGAGGAAGCTGGCCGTGTTGGAGTAAAACCGCCTGGCAAGCTGGTAGTCGTCGTCGAATTCGAAGACCTGGAGCCGCTGCAGGCTCTTCTGCTCGGAATCGTAGTGAAGGTAGTTGTAGATGTACCGGCCCTGTCCAAAGAGCCATTGGCGATCGGCACGACGGTAGGTGCGGGTTGACGACTTTCCCCTGATCTCGTCTCTGAGCTGGGCCACTCGGGCGTTCGAGGCCGGTAGCACGCGGAACTGCAGGACCGCCGCCAGCAGCGCAACGACGGCGGCGGCCACCAGGGCGGGGAGCGCCAGGCGGTAGAGGCTCACCCCCAGGGCCTTGGCGGCCACGACCTCGTTGGTCTTGGAGAGCAGCCCGAAGACGACGAGGATGGTGACCAGAACCGCCACTGGGGCGATCTCATAGCCGAGCTGCAGCGACAGATACTTGTAGTAGTCGAAGACCACACTGCCGCTGATCTTGTTCTTGAGAATGTTCTCCATCTGTTGGGTGAGATCGGCCACGACGTAGATGGAGACACCTGAGAGCAGGACCAGCAGAAAGGTCGAAGTGAACATCTTTACGACATAGCGATCGAGGAGGCTGGGGAAGCCGAAGCGAAAGTGGGGGAGTCGGAGCACCACGTCGGTCTGCGCCGGTAGCTGTCGAAGGGGGCGTTCGCGCGCTCTCTCCGGCTCGCCCGGTTGGCCGGCATCGTCTGCCTTGCGACTCGGCCAGCGAAAACGGCGCAGCCATCGATCGAAGGGAAGCAGCAGCATGTTCTTGTCGCGATTCCTCCGCGCCAGCATGAACAGACCCACCAGCGCGAGGACGAAGTTGGGTAGCCACATGGCCAGCCATGGCGCCATCTTGCCGATTCGCGCCGCCTCTTCACCGTTGTTGAGAAAGATGTAGTAGACCAGGACAATGGCCACCGAGAGGGCGAATCCCGATGTGCGGCTGCCGCGCCCACCCATGAACCCCAGCGGCAGGGCGACGAGGCCAAAGACGATACAGGCCGCGGGGATAGAGAATTTCTTGTGGATCTCGACCCGGGCGAGGTTGCGAAGCTGGGGCGAGGTATCGGGGTCCCGGTACCGCTCCTGCAGCTCGCGCAGGTTGAGCTCGCGCAGTCCCTTGGAGGCCCGGGCGCGGCTGCGTTGCTGGGTGGTAAAGCGGTCGACCAGCACCCGGTCCAGGCTCTTGACGCTGCTCATGGTGTACTTGTCGGGGTTGCGGAAATCCACCTTGTGGACGACCGCATCTTCGAGATGGAGAACCAACCGCTCACCGGCGTCATCCAGACGCACCTCGCCGCGTGAGGCGACGGTGACCTGGTTCTCGGTGCTGGGAAGATTCTCGGCGACAAAAACGCCTTGCCACTCGGACTCGCCGGGGCGCACTTCGAAGACGTAGAGCATCACGCCTTCCCACTCCTCGTAGAAGACCCGTGGCTCGACCTGACGATCGACACTCTGAGTGATGATGTCGATGCGCAGCTGTTGCAGCGCGGTGTTGCCCTTGGGAAGGGTGTCGACCATCAGGTAGGTGTTGATAGCCGTTAGCAGGAGCGAAAAGACGAAAATCGGCCGGTAGAGCGAGAAGAGACTCACCCCCGAGGCGCGCAGAGCGGTGAGCTCGCTGTCGGAGGCCAGCCGCCCCACCGCCACCAGGATGGCAAAGAGAAAGGACATCGGGATCGTCAGAACGACGATATTGGGCAGGGTCAGTCCCAGCAGCTTTCCCACCTGGACGGCGGGGACGCCCCGCCGGATGATCATCTCCGCCGAGGCAAAGAGGAACTGGATGAGGAGCAGGAAGGTGTAAAGCAGGAACCCGAGGACAAAGGGCCCGAGGACTTCCGCCATCACATAACGGGTGACTCGGCGCATCGAGGGTGACATTATACGGACGAGCAGACCTGGTCCAGCCATTCGGAGGGAGGTGGACCTTGAGATTCGATTTCCTTTTCGGCCATCTGCGATCCCGCACAGCCCGCCATTGGTGTGCCCTGGCACTGCTAGGGGGTGCCTTGACCGTGGTGATGCCGGCGGTCGCCGACGGTAACGTCCCGACGACCGGAGGCGGCATCTACCAGGCGGCTTGCGCCTCCTGTCACGGTGCCGACGGTCGTGGTGCGCCGCCGAGCCTGGTCGGCTTTTCGACGCCGTTGCCCGACTTCACCGACTGTGACTTCGCGGCCCGCGAGCCGGACAGCGACTGGGTCGGGATCGCCTACGAGGGCGGGCCCTCGCGCGGGTTCTCCGAGCTGATGCCCGCTTTCCAGGGTGTGTTGACGGTCGATCAGGTACAGCTTGCGGTCGACTACATCCGCACCTTCTGCACCGATGACCGGTGGCCGCGCGGCGAGCTCAACCTGCCCCGGGCGCTGGTGACGGGTAAGGCCTACCCCGAGGACGAGGCGGTGATCACCACTCTCATCAAGACCGAGGGTCGGGGCGAGGTTCTCAACAAGCTGGTGTACGAGCAGCGGTTTGGTCCCCGCAACCAATGGGAAGTCGTCTTCCCCTTCGGGTGGCTCGAAACACCGGATGTCATCGAGGACGACGGCTCCACCAGATGGACTTCCTCCGTCGGCGATATCGCCGTGGCGCTCAAACGCGCCGTCTACCACAGTGGGGAGAAGGGCACGATCGTCTCGGTGGCGGGCGAGCTCATCGCCCCCACGGGGGACGCCGAGCTCGGCTTTGGCAACGGCACCTGGGTCTTCGAGCCCATGGTCCTCTGGGGTCAAATCCTGCCCGCCGACTTCTTCTTCCAGAGCCAGGCCGGTCTCGAGCTCACCGCGGACAAGGAGAAGGCGGAGAACGCGGCCTTCTTCCGGGTGGCGCTAGGCTGGACCGGGACCACGGGTCAGTTTGGTCGGGCCTGGTCGCCCATAGTGGAGCTCACCGCGGGCCGTGAGTTTGCTGGCGACGCCACCATCAGATACAGCGTCGTGCCCCAGATGCAGATCACGCTCAACAAGCGGCAGCACATCATGTTCAACATCGGGCTCCGAGCGCCGCTCAACGAACGGGAGATCAGAGACACACAGGTGATCTTCTACCTGCTCTGGGACTGGTTCGACGGCTCACTTTTTGCGGGGTGGTAGGACGATGACACGCAAACTCGACTGCATACCGGTGATGGCGTTGATCCTCGTCAACGCGGCGATGGTGACTGCCCAGCCGGTACCCAACCTCTTTGTCACCGCGGAGAACTGTATGGCCTGCCACAACGGTCTTCTCACCCCGACCGGTGAGGACGTATCGATCGGTGTCGGCTGGCGCGGCTCGATGATGGCCAACGCGGCGCGAGACCCCTACTGGCAGGCCGCCGTTCGGCGGGAGACGCTGATCCACCCGACGGCTTCGGCAGCGATCCAGAACGAGTGCTCGGCCTGCCATATGCCCATGGCCCGCTTTCAGGACAACGCCGAGGGACGGATGGGGGAGATCTTCAGCCATCTACCGCTGAGCCACGGCGCCGACCCCGCCGACCTGCGGGCCGCCGACGGCGTCTCCTGTTCGGTCTGCCACCAGATCGGGGACGAGGAGCTCGGCGAGCGCTCGAGCTTTACCGCCGGGTTCCATCTGGACACCACCACCCCCGAGGGCGAGCGGCAGGTCTATGGTCCCTACGAGGTCGGCGAGGGACGGATGAGCCTGATGCGCTCGGCCTCCCGCTTTCTGCCCAAAAAGGGTGGGCACATCCAGAGCTCCGAGCTCTGCGCCACCTGCCACACCCTCTTTACCCACACCCTCGACGCCGATGGTGAGGTGGTGGGGGAGCTGCCCGAACAGGTGCCCTACCTCGAGTGGAAGCACAGCACCTACGCCGGTGTCACCAGCTGCCAGGATTGCCACATGCCGGTGGTCGAGGGTGAGGTGGCCATCAGCAGCGTGCTCGGGGTGTCACGCCAGGAGGTGTCGCGGCATGTCTTCCGCGGTGGCAACATCCTCATGCCGCGGATCCTCAACGCTCACCGCCAGGTGCTCGCGGTCACGGCTCTGCCGCAGGAGCTAGCAACGACCGTCGAGCAGACAACTAGGAATCTTCAGACCCGCGCCGGTAAGGTCGCGATCGAGAATGCCGAGGCTGGGGATGACCTGCTGCGGGCCGAGGTAGTGATCACCAACCTCGCCGGCCACAAGCTGCCCTCGGCCTACCCCTCGCGGCGAACCTGGATCCACCTCCGGGTTGTGAGCGCCAGCGGCGACATCGTCTTCGAGTCGGGACGCTTCAACCCGGACGGCTCCATCTCCGGCAACGACAACGACGTCGAGCCGTCACGATTCGAGCCCCACTACGACACCATCGACCACCCCGAGAAGGTCCAGGTCTACGAGGCGATCATGGGCGAGCCCGACGGCTCGGTGACCACGGTTCTGTTGTCGGCGTCGACCTATCTCAAGGACAACCGCTTGCTACCGGCTGGCTTCGACAAGACGACCGCCGACCACGACATCGCGGTCCACGGTGGGGCAGGGGAGGACGAGAACTTCATCGGTGGTGGCGACCGGGTGGGCTACGTGGTGGACGTCGGCGGGCAAGAGGGCCCGTTCGTCATCGAGGCCGAGCTCTGGTACCAGCCGGTGGCCTACCGCTGGGCCCACAACCTGGCCGACCAGCAGGCGCCGGAGATCGACCGCTTCATCGGCTACTACGAAGAGATGGCGGGGGAGTCGGGGGTAATCCTAGCCAGCGCCACGGCGATCGCTCAATAGACAATCTAGTAACAGAGAGCAGGTGGCCGAGGGTTGCCCTTGACAGCTATAACGCGACGCGTTATAGCATCCGCATCAACCAGCAGTGGCGCATCTGTTTTGAATGGTGTGACGGAGATGCGCTTCGGGTCGAGATTGTTGACTACCACTAGAGAGAACGAAATGAAGAGTTCACTGCCCAATATCCATCCCGGTGAGGTTCTCTTGGAGGAGTTCCTCAAGCCCCTGGAGCTCAGTCAGAATCGATTGGCGCGTCTCTTGTCTGTTCCTCCTCGGAGAATCAATGAAATTGTCCTCGGCAAACGCGCCATAACTCCTGACACAGCTCTGCGCCTTGCTCGCTACTTCGGAACATCTGAGCGGTTCTGGCTTGGCCTACAAGCAGATTTCGACCTCGAGGAGGCCAGACTCAACCTGGCTGGCCGAATCGAGCGTGAAGTCAGGCCTCGAGAAACCGCGGCAGTCTAGCTCTCACAACAGATATCTGGTAAGTCGTTGCCCAGATCCTCGAAGAGGGCACGGTGAAAGTGGACATTGCGCTTCGGTGGGGGAGCTGGAAAAGCGCTGGCGATCCTCCGCGGGCGCCCGGTCAGAAGGAGACGTTCCAGTCGATGCGAAGGCGATTGCCGGTTTCCTTGGTGGTGTCGCCCGGTTCGAGGAGATCGATGGCATCGACAAAGAACAAGCGGGCGAAGAGATTCATGTTGGGTCGGATGGTGTAGATAAGCCGGAGCTCGCTGCCTTTCAGGTTGGTGGCGCGGACCTGGTTGGCGTCCCCCCAGCGCACCCAGTCGTCCTGGATGTAGGAGCTGTTGGCCGCAAGGGCCTCCAGGTGAGCATAGTAGTAGCCCAGCTGCCAGTTACCGGCGTCCCCGGTTTCTCCCCACAGTAGCTCGAACACGTATCCATCCACGTGATCCCGGTGGAGCTCGCTGAAACTGCCGGGTGGTGCATCGTCGTAGTCTTCCGCGTTGTGGGTGTAGTCAAAACCGATCTTGAAGGGTCTGCCAAAAGCCTGCGAGCGATATTGGAGCTGTAGGTCGAATAACCGATAGTCCCGGGTGTTGTTCTCGGTCAGCAGGATCTCGCCCGCCGGGTCGTCGGGATCGGCTCTGGTGCCGATGAAACCGCCGGCCACGGTGAACCCCGAGTTCTCGAGCTCCAATTCGTAAGCCACTTGCCCGATGATTCCGGTGCCCGAAAAGTCCCGCATGCCAACCGGTAAGGCGACATAGTTGAAGCGCCAGGTCAGTGCGCCCTCACCCAAGCCGTGACGGTAACTGGCGCCGGCACCGGGATAGGTGACGTTGTCGAAGACAAACAGATCGTCATGGTGCCAGAAGGAAAGCTGGTTGCGGCCGGCCCAGACCTCGAAGCCACCGGACGCATAGCCGAGGTACCAGTAGTCGAGGTTGAGATCGTAGGGACCGGTTGGACCCCCATCGAAGTCATAGATGGTGATGTGGGGCGATTGCTGCGACTGGTTCGGCCCGGTGCGGGCTTGCACCAGGGCGGACCAGGTGTCCGTGATCCGGAATTCGACACCGCCGCGAAGCCGGATGCGGAGCCGCAGGCGGTCGTCACGCTCGCTGCCATCGCCTTGGAGTGAATCCCAGTCCTGTTCGAGGCGTAGGCGGAAATCACCAAAGAGACGAACCTTGCGGTCTACCTCTTCGTCCGCCCGGGCGGGGAAGCCGGCAGCCGACAGCGCCAGTGCGATGACGAGGAGAGATCGGTGCATCGGCAGGCCGCTCACGGTCTCATCTGGACCCGGTAGCTAGGCATTTCGAGGTGGCCTTGCATGGTGAAAGTATGGAGCTGATACCATCTGCCGACTCAACGAAGATAAAGGAGATCAAATATGCAGAAAAGGACTATTAGAGCGGTGGCAACCGGGTTGGCGCTGTTGGCATTGCTCGGAATAGCTTACCTCCTCGGGCGCTCGGACTCCATGGTCGCCGAGGCCAAGGCGGCCTCTCCCGTCGAGGCGGTGGCGGATAGGGATGTCTACTACCCGGGCACCGAGGACATCGGGCCGGACGAGATGCGAATCGTCGCTCTGGGGACGGGTATGCCCAGCGCCAGACCAAAGCAAGCTGCCGCGTGCTTCCTGGTCGAGCTGGGCAACGGGGATAAGTTTCTCTTCGACATCGGCAGCGGCTGCCACGAACGGCTCGCCGCGCAAAAGATCCCATACGACTATCTGGACAAGGTCTTCTTTGGCCATCTACACGTCGACCATATGGGCGATCTGCCCACCTTCTGGCTCGGCGGTACGGTCATGAACCGACTCACGCCGCTCCGGATCTGGGGACCCAGCGGCGGCACACCCGAGTTGGGCACTGGGCACGCCATGGAGCTGATGAAGCAGATGTACGCCTGGGACATCGGGACACGCTCGGGGGTCATCGACTTCCGCGGTGGGGAGCTCGAGGTCCACGAGTTTCCGTTCGACGGCGTCAATGAGGTCATATTCAACGAAAATGGGGTAGTCGTACGGAGCATTCCGGCGGTCCACGGCCTCGACGGCGCGGTGAGCTTCATCCTCGAGTGGAACGGGCTCACCTTTGTCTACGGCAGCGACACGATTCCCAACAAGTGGTACATCGAGCACGCCAAGGGAGCGGACGTCGCCATCCACGAGTGTTTCCTGCCACCAACCCTTCTGGTCACCAAACAGGGGTTCAATCCGCAGGAGGCGCTCATTGTCGGCACCCAGGGTCACACCTCACCCGAGCAGTTTGGCAAGGTGATGTCGCTGGTCGAGCCGCGTCTGGCCATCGGCTACCACTTCTACAACGACTTCGACACCGAGCCTGAGGTCCGGACGCGGGTTCGGAAGACCTACGAGGGTCCGCTGGCCCTGGCCACGGACTACATGGTCTTCAACGTCACGAGGGACGACATCAGGGTGAGGATGTCGGCCATCGACGAGGAGATCTGGCCCAGCCCGCCACTCAAAGCCAAGATTGCGCCGGACACGGGTAACGCCATACCGTTCTCGGAGTTCACCAGATCCGGTGCGCTGGGTTTTCCCGAGGTCGTGGGACCGATCTACGATGAGATCAATGAGATCTACGGCACCGACTACGAGCCGCTGTTCAAGGAATAGCGCTCGGTAGTGGTATGGATGCTGGAGAGTGGGGGGAAGTCTCCTATTCGTATACAGAGTCCGATAAGATATATTATGTCAACTAGCCACGCATCGAACCACTGAGAACCCAAGGCTTCTCCCGCTAGTTGACATAATATCTACCTCTCAGGAGAACCTCTTCCCACTCAAAAATCCAACACCTTCTTAGAGGCAAACACCCCTCTGGCACTTGACTTGAGTAATTGTCAAGACTTGTGGATCAGAAGTGGCGTCTCTGGCCCCGGAAGGCGACAGCCGGGGCAGGGCCGCTAGGTCGATGTAGGGCCAACTTCCTCGATGATTCGAGCGAGTTGCTCAGGTTGTTCAGAAGTCGTCATATGGCCGCCGGGCACCATGCGGATATCTAGCCCTTGGTCGCCCAGACGCTCCCTGGCTTTGACAACCTGGTTCGGCTCAAAAATGTCGCCTTCGCTGCCCACGACGTGGAACGACACCGACTCCTGCAATGCGAGATACAGTCGGCGCAAATCCCAACGCTCCCCGTACTTGGAACGGTGCTCCGCTACGAACCCAGCGGCCTTGCTGACGAAGGGGAAGCCGTTGCGCCGACTGATCGCGTCGTAGATTTCGTTGAATTCCCTGGAGGATAGCTGATACTCCTTTGAGAACATCGACTTGAGCAGCTGCCTGGCCATGAACCGGGAGCGTTGACCGAACCACGTGACCATGCCCCCGAGCGGTGATCTCAGCGCTGGCGTTGTCATGAGGGGGTGGCTGTGTGCGTCGGTGAAGTAGCCGCCATTTATCAGCAAGACTCCTTCGATCTTGGAGCTGAGGTCGGTGCCGCCTTCTATTCGCTCTTCCTGGCGGCTGAGGAGCTCCAGGGCGACCAGTGAGGAGTAATCGAACGACACTATCAATGTGGACCGAATTCCCTCCGCTTCCCAAAGGGCCTCAACGAGATCGGCGTGCTCCATCGTCCCGTAGGGATACTTTGAGGGCTTATCTGAATCACCTTGCCCAACATATTCAACGTGGATTTTGGGGGCCATGCCGTTGCCGCCCAGGTGCTGGTCGATCTTCGCCCATCCGAAGGAGCCGTCAGGGAATCCGGGCAAGAAAGTCGTCCAGACCGCGTCGTCGTCTTGACCACCGTCCCGCGCGACACGCTCAAATACTCGAATAGAATCCGCGGTGTCCGTCCCATCGGCAGGACTCAAGATCTTCTTGCTGACGGGGTCGTACGGGACTCTCGTACCCGATGAAAACCACTCCTGAGCCGTTACATGGTCAGTCATGTTCGTCTCCACCTGATACAGAGCTTTCGCCGCGTGATATCAATGACGGAGCGCAATGGAGAGTGCTGCCGCCGCCGCAAGGGCTGCGGCTGTCCGCACGTGGTTCCACGCTGTCCAGGCGCTGAGGTAGCTCGCCCACAGGGCTGCGCCGGCGTCGCTCGCCGGGTCGACCACCGCCAGCGCGTCGTTGCGCGGCACGTTGAAGACAATCGTCACGACAAAGCTGCCGGCGAGGTAAAGCAGGCCGCCGGCGAGCAGATAGGCGGCGCCGGGTCCGTCCCAGGTTCTCAGGGCGGAAATCGCCACCGCGACGCAAGCCACGGCCGTGCCGAAGAATGCGATCATGAACACTGGGTTGATGACCACCACGTTGATCGATTGCATGGCGGCGATGCCCTGCGCCGGCGGCAGGTTGCCAAGGGCCTTCATGACGGAGACCGAGAAGGCGAAGAAGAAGCCGGCCATCAGCCCGCAGCCGAGCGCCGAGATAAGGGTCAGGAAGTGGAGCCATCCGTCGCTCACGTCGTGACCTCTTCCCCATCCCAGACGCCCGTGGCGGCAGTCTCCCGAACGTAGTCTGCAAGTCGCCCCGGTTCTCGTCCGGTCACCTGCTTGAAGTCGTCAGTGATGAAACTCGCCCCATCCTCGCGAAAGAAACGATCCAGGTCCAGCAATCGATCGGCGATCGCCTCGGGCATCCCCGCCGCCAACATACCGCTCTTCAATTCCGACGGTGAGAGGTTGATGTGACTGATCGGGCGTCCGAGCACCTTCGACAGCTCGCCCGCCAGCTCGTCATAGGTCAGCGCCTCGGGGCCGCTCAGTGTGTATGCTTTTCCATCGTGGTTTTCCCCGGTCAGCACCTTCACCGCCACCGAGGCAATGTCACGCACATCCACGTGGCTGACTTTTGCCTCGCCGCTGGCGCTGTAAAAGGCTCCTTCCGCCCGGATTGTCTCGCCCATGAAGGTCACGGCATTCTGCATGAAGCTATTCGGGCGAAGAAACGTCCATGCCAGCCCGCTCGATTCAATCGCTTTCTCGACCTGCCGATGGACCTTCGCCAGGCTGAATGATTCTTCGGCGGCTCCCAGGACGGACTGCTTCACGATGTGCCGCACACCGGCCGCCTTCGCCGCTTCGACGGCGTTCCGCTCGAGCTCCCACTGGTTTGGCGCATTTGGCCCGAGAAGGAATAGTCTGTCGCATCCCTGAAACCCGGCCCGAAGGGTCTCAGGCCGGTCGTAGTCGATGATGACGGCCTCGATCCCGCTCTCGCGTGCGGCTTCCGCCTTTTTGTCCGAGAAATAGGCGCCGCGAAAGGGTGCCTTTGCCGATTCAAGCTGCCGGATAACTTCGGTGCTTAGCGTCCCACTGGCCCCGGTGACACAAATCATCTGTCACTACCTCCTTCCCAGATCCTGGCTTCTAGTCTTTTGCGGACTTCAGGTCTTTGAGGATGTGCTCAAGGGCGGTGATGAGATCGCCCCGGTCGACGGTGCTTTTGCGGAACTTGAGCGTCAGATTGAAGGTCTTGTCGGGGGCGCGGAATTTGAAGGTATAGGGCTGTTTGCGGCGGCCCTCTGTGCCGCGCTTGCCGCGTCTGGCTTCGCGCTCGGGACTCTGGCGCAGATCGTCGCGGCTCAACCCCTGGCTGGCGGCCTTTTCGAGAATCTCGATCATCTCGTCCTCGTCATCCGAGAGCTTCAGGACCTCCAGCAATAGCGACTTGGAGCTGATCCCCAGCGCTTGGACCACATCCCGCACTCTTGGCGGCATCTGTAGCAGCGACAGGGTCTCGGTGATGACGGTCCTGGACTTCCCCACCGCGGCCCCGATCTGCTCATGGGTATAGCCATGCCGCTCGGCGAGCGCCTGGTACCCCTCGCTCTCTTCGAACGGGGTGAGGTCCTTGCGCTGGAGGTTCTCGATGAGCGCGATCTCCAGGGCTTCGTCCTCGTCGACATCCATCTCGATGACCGGCACTTCCAGCAGACCGGCCTCGTGGGCGGCGTGGTAGCGACGCTCTCCCGAGATGATCCGATAGCCCCTGGTCTCGTCGTCGGGGCCACCCTGCGGCCGCACCAGAATCGGCTCCAACACCCCCTTCTCGCGGATCGACTCGGTCAGCGCTTCTAGATCCCCCATCGTCGTCCGCGGCTGGTTCGGGTCGGGCTCGATCACCGACAGGGCGAGCATCCTGCCCACCGGCTGGTCGTGCCGGAGTGCCAGCTCTTCGACGAAGTGGGTGTCGTGACGCATCTTGACCCGCACGGGTAGACCTCTTTTCTTGGATACACTCTCAGACACGGCTCAAGATCTCCTCGGACAGCTTGTAGTACTCGAACGCACCGCTCGATCTGGGGGCAAACGAGAAGATCGACTCGCGGTGGGCGGGGCTCTCCTCGAGCCGCACACTCCTGGAGATAACCGTATCGAACAGTTTTTCTCCGAACACCTTTTTTACCTGCTTGCGAACGTCTCTGGACAGCAGGGTCCGCTTGTCGTAAAGGGTCAACAGTGCGCCGAGAATCTGGAGCCTGGGATTGGCCCGCATCTTGACCTTGTCGATGGTCTCCAACAGATCGTCTGTACCTTCGAGAGCAAAATAGCTCGACTGGATGGGGATCAGGACATGGGTCGACGCCACCAGGGCGTTGACCGTGATGATGCCCAGCGTCGGGGGGGTGTCGATGACGATGTAGTCGTACTTGTTGCGGATGTCCTTGATCGAGTCTTTGAGCCGGTAGTAGCTGTCGAGCTCCCCCAGCAGCTTGGCCTCGATCTTGGCCAGGGCGATCGACGAGGGAGCGACGAACAGATTCTCGGTACCGTCGACCGGCCGGACAACCTCCTTGATTCCCCCGTCGGGCTCGGCCAGCACGTCATAGACGGTGCGCTCGAGATCGTGGATCTCGATAAAGGTCATCGAGCTGTTGGCCTGGGGATCGAGATCGACGAGAAGAGTCTTCAGACCCTTGGCGGCGAGGGCGGCTGCTAGATTGATGGCCGTCGTCGTTTTGCCGACGCCGCCCTTCTGATTCGCGATCGCGAGGATCATTGGACGGGTGGAGTGTATGCAATGCCGTCAAACAGGTCAAGAAACGGACGCGCCACTCCATGTCGGCGTGCCGACATTCGTCCTAACTGACTGACAGAAGAGGGGGTTACGGCCGGGATCGAGAGGGCCTACATGGTGTACTTGCCGAGATCCTCGGGGCTCACCTCTTCGAGCCACTTCTTGAGGCGCTCCTCGTCGGTCTCGTCGGTGAGCAGATTGACCGCCTTGGCCTCCTGTAGCACCGACTGGAGCACAAAGATCGGGGCGTCGGCCCGCAACGCCAGGGCGATGGCATCGCTGGGCCGCGAATCGAGCTCGACACCACCCGCCGCCGGCAGCTGGAGAGAGATGAGGGCATAGAAGGTGTTCTCCCTGAGATCGGAGATGGTCACCTTCTCCACCGTCGCCCCCAGGCGCAGCAACGAGGCGTGGAGCAGATCGTGGGTCATGGGTCGAGGCGGATCGACCCCTTCGATGCGCAGCGCTATGGCGTTGGCCTCGAAGACACCGATCCAGATGGGCAGAAAGACCTTGCTGTCCTCGTCCCGCAAGACGACGATGGGCGTGTTGGACGAGGGATCCAACATGAGTCCCTTGATCTCCATCCGGACCGGATCGGTGGGTTCGCTCATCGCGTTCCTATTGTGCGCATGCCCCCGCTGTGAGGTCAAGCTAGCCTGCTACTGTGCGCGAGCCGCCGGCGCGCCGGGCGCGGAGGAGTGGCGGCTGGCGAGGAGGCTGTGCGGCAGCGCTCTGTCGATGGTCACCTCGGTCGTCCGACCCAGCGTCACCGGCTCGGGCTCCGCTGGGAAATGAACCAGCCGGTGACAGGTAGTGCGGCCGGTCTGCCAGCCGGGCTGCTTGGCCCAGCCGGTCACCAGTACCCGCAGGCTCGAGCCCACCAGGTCCTCGTTGAGCTCACGCTGGATCCGGTCCTGGAGCTGGAACAGCTCCTGGAGCCGTCGATCCGCTATCTCGGTGGCGACCTCGTCGTCGAGTTGGAGCGCCGCCGTCCCCGGCCGGGGTGAGTACTTGAAGGCAAAGAAGGAGGCGAATCTGACCTCGGTAGCCAACTCGAGAGTCAGCCGGTGGTCCTCTTCCGACTCGCCAGGGAAGCCGACGATAAAGTCGGTGGAGAGCGCCGTGTCGGGGCGGGCCCGCCGCAGCTGACCGACAAGATCCAGGTACTCGGCCGCCGTGTAGCCCCGCCCCATCCGTTTGAGGATGCGATCGGAGCCCGATTGCACCGGCAGATGGAGGTAGGGGCAGATGTTCTCGTGGCGGGCAAACTCCGCCACCATGCGGGGGGTAAAGTCGCGCGGGTAGGAGGTGACGAATCTCAGCCGCTCGACCCCCGGGGTCTCGGCCACCGCGGCCAGCAGGTCGGCGAAATCTCCACCGCCAGCGGGATCGGCCCAGTGGTTGACGGTCTGGCCCAGCAGCTCGATCTCCAGAAAACCGTAGTCGACCAGATGCTCGACCTCACGCAGGATCTCGTCCAGCGGACGACAGCGCTCGGGTCCGCGGGTCTGGGGAACGATACAAAAGGTGCAGTTCTTGTCACAGCCCTCGATGATCGTCACCATTCCCTTGTGGCTGCCGTCCCGGGAGATGGCGTCGAAGTCGAAGGAGCGCTCGGCTGGAAAGCCGGTGGCCACCACCCGCTCGCCCCGCGCCCGGCGCTCTAGTACCTGGGTCAACTCATCGACCCGGGCCGTACCGAGAACAAAATCGAGGTCCGAGACCCGGCGCAAAGCCTTCTCGCCCTCCTGCTGGGCCACACAGCCGCAGAGCCCGATCAGCAGCTCGGGCCGCTCGCTCTTCAACAGCCGGTACTCGCCGAGGCGGGAGTAGACCTTGTGCTGGGCCTTTTCGCGCACGCTGCAGGAGTTGAGCAGAATGAGGTCGGCCTCCTCGGGGGCAGCGGTGGGGAGCATCCCCTGCTGCATCAGCTGTCCAGCCAGCCGTTGGCTGTCCAACTCGTTCATCTGGCAACCCCAGGTCTCGATGAGGAAACGTCGGGATTTCACCAACGGGCTCCCCCACCCCCGACCTCGTCGATCACCACCGGCTCGACCGGCTCGAAGGTCTGGATTCCCGGCTGCCGCTCATCGTCGAGCTGGGGCTCGAGCTCGATCCCCTCGCGCAGCCACCCCGGCAGCGCTCCCGCTCGCCGTCCGGAATCGAGAAAGAGCTCCAACTCCTTCTCCATCTCCACCGCCAGCCGGCGGGCCTCGTCCAGATCCCGGAGGGCCTTGTCCCAGGCCGGCTTGATCTCCTGGTCGCGGTAGAAACCGTCGTCTTCCCGATAAAAGGCCATTCTGAGCTCGGCCACTCGGCCCTCCGCCTCGGGGATGCCCTCGACCGCCTCCCGCCACTCGATGCGGATCTCTCGCGCCCGGCGCCGCCAGTAGGCCTCGTCCTCGGCCAGTTCGGTCTCCTCCTGGCTGCGGCCTGCCGGCGCCTCCACGTCCACGGTCTCCGGCGTATCCGAAATGGTCAGCTCGCCGGTGGCATACTCGGCCAGGTTCTTGTTGGTGATAACGATTGCCGGCTGGTCGGAGATCTGTCGTCGCTCCCTCTCCGCCCGCGCCGCCTCCACCAGAGTCGGGGTCTCGGTCTCCTCGCCCAGATCCGTTTCGAGCATCATCAGCGAGTCGTCCGCCGCCACGCGCTCGGCCATCGACTGATCTGACTCCTCGAGGGCGTAGGCGTCAGTCGCCGACGAACCGGTTTCGTCGGCAGCCTCAGCCTCTTCTTCGTCCGCCGCCTCGGGCTCCGCCGTGGGACCCTCCTCGGGTGCCTCTTGCTCTTGTTCTTCGGTCTCCGGTTTCTGGGTCTTGGTGGTTGTCGGCGGGCCGGCTCCGGCGCCGGCCGACCAGAGGAGCACGATGGTCAAGAGCAGTAGCGTGATCGCAGAACGCGACAAATCAAACCCTGCCATACCGGTCCTCCAGTCGCACGACATCATCCAGCTCGGGAGTCGACACCTCGATGATGTCACAGCCCTCGGGACCGGACGTCATCCGGTGCCGGGTATTGGGTGGTATATGGATCGCCTCGCCGGGATGGACCGTGCGGGTGATGGTCTCGCCCTCCTGATCGATGACGAGCTCGAACTCGCCAGTGTGCAGATAGAGCGTTTCGTCCTTGTGCTCGTGGTACTGGAGCGACAGGGCCTGACCCGGGTCCACGTGGAGGATCTTCCCGGCGTAGCGGTCGGTATGCGCGAAGATAAGCTCGTACCCCCAGGGCTTGTCGACTTTTCGAATCTCGGATTCCATCATCAACTCCGTCCGGGCTAGATCGAGGCGGAAGAAAGAGGCGATTGAACGAGGAATTCGCTCAGGTATCTCTCGATCTCCTTCGCACAGCTCATCTCCAGACAGCGCTCGGTCATCGGGGTGAGCTCGGAGAGGGTCAAATCGCGTATCTGGGCTTTGATCTCGGGGATCACCCGCGGGCTGAGCGACAGTCGCCGCAAACCCAGACCCAGAAGCAGTGCCGTGTAGTGCCAGTCGGCGGCCATCTCACCGCACATCGAGCAGTCGATCCCCGCCTGGTTGGCGCTGTCGATGACAAACCGGATCATCCGCAGCATGGCCGGATGGAGTGGCCGATAGAGATACGAGACGTGTTCGTTGTTGCGATCGACCGCCAGCGCGTACTGGATGAGGTCATTGGTACCGATGGAGAAAAAACTCACCTCGCGGGCCAGCACATCGGCCACCAGCGCCGCCGAAGGCACCTCGATCATCAGCCCCAGGTCGAAATCGTGAGTGTGCTCGAGCCCCTCCTTTTCCAACTCCGCCAGGACTCCGGCGGTGAAGTCGCGAAAGTCGTAGATCTCGTCGAGGGCGCTCACCATCGGCAGCATGACGTGCAGTCGGCGACCCGCGCCGGCGCGCAGCAGGGCCCGCATCTGGGTCTTGAAGATCTGTGGTCTCGCCAGCGTCAGCCGAATTCCCCTGAGCCCCAGCACCGGGTTGTCCTCCTGCGTGTCCATGACATCCCGCGCCAGCTTGCGGCCCCCCAGGTCGAAGGTCCTGATATAGACCGGATGGGGATGAATCTCGTCGATCAACCGCCGATAGATGCGGAGGTGGTCGTCCTCGCTGGGCAGCTGTGGCGAGGCTTCGATGTAGAGGAACTCGCTGCGGTAGAGACCGACTCCGGTGGCACCGTAGTTCCTGGCATCATCGATCTCTTCGGGCAGATCGATGTTGGCCATCAGATCGATTACGACCCCGTCGCGGGTCACACACGGCAGCTCCCGGGTGCTCAACAACTCCCGTTCGCGGTTCTCGAGCTCGCCGATCCGCCGCTGGACCTTCTTGATCTCGGTCTTGGAGGGGTGGAGGATCACCTTGCCGTCGATACCGTCGATGATCACCGGGTCGTTGTCGGTGACGCTGGCGGTTACCCCTTCCACCCCCGCTACCATGGGAATGTTGAGATCCCGGGCGATGATCGAGGTGTGCGAGGTGAGACCCCCGGTCTCGATGGCAAAGGCCACCACCTGTTGTCTACCCAGGCGTACCGCTTCAGAGGGGGTGAGATCGTGGGTGACGATGACAACCTCGGTGGCAAGCTCGGAGAGCTCGTGGTGGGCCACACCCTGCAACGCCCGCAGCAGGTAGCGCATGACGTCGCGTAGGTCGTCGCTGCGTTCCCTGAATTGCGGGCTCTCGAGGCTCTCGAACCGCTCGCCCAACTCTTCGGCTGTCTTGAATACCGCCCACTCGGCGTTGACCTGCTCGTCGCGAATCCGGGTCTCGACCTGCCCCAGCACGGCCGAGTCGCCGAGCATCAGCAAATGCGCCTCGAAGATCGCCGCCAGGTCGTCTCCCAGCTCTTCGTGAGCCTTGAGACGCGTCGTCTGAATTTCGGCCTCGGCCATCTCGACGGCCTGCCGAAAGCGCTCGATCTCGGCACCGATGCCCGACTTGGGTAGCGGGAAGCGGTAGACCTCCAGCATCCGCGACTCGATGCAGACCGCCCGCCCGATGGCCAGTCCTGGCGAGACCCCGAGACCCTGGAGCTCCAGTCTCTTCGCCTGGGGCATCAGGTCTGCTCCTCGAAGCGGTTGGCGATCAGACCGGTCACCGCCGTCATCGCCTCTTCTTCATCTTCACCGTCGCACTTGACGATCACCTGTGAGCCCTGGGCGGCGGCCAACAGCAGGATGCCCAGAATGCTCTTGGCGTCCACCTCTTCTCCATTCATGGAGAGGGAGACTTCGCTCTCGAACCTCCCCGCCAGATGGACCAACTTGGCGGCCGCCCGAGCGTGGAGACCCAGCCGGTTGACGATCTCTACCTGGCGCTCAATCACCGGCACCGTCCTTCGCTTCGGCGGTGGTCTGTGTCTGTGGCGCGCCTTTTAGGGTGTCGTTGGCCGGTTGCCCCTCTCCGGCGCGACAGATGCTGGCCCGGGACTTTTCCTGGATCCAGTCGGCCAGCTTCGCCAGCGTCATCTCTTTGGACCGGGGACAGCCCAGGCGGACGACCATCGGCAGGTTGACACCGGTGACCACCTCCACCTGGCCGGGCTGGAAGAAGCCGGCGGCGACGTTGAAGGGTGTGCCGCCGTACATGTCGGTGAGAATCAACACCTCGTCGGCTGGATCTACGGTCTCCAGGGCGCGACGGGTCTTCTCGGTGACCTCTTCGACGCTGTCGTCCCAATCCAGGGAGACGGCCACAAAGCGGGGCATCTCGCCGACGATCATCTGCGCCGCGTCGAGTAGCTCCTGGGCCATCCTGCCGTGAGTGACAATCAAAGTAGTGACCATGAGAGTGGATCTCCGTGCCGGGAGCTTAACAACGAATGGCCGCCAGCCGCTGAGAGCGAATCCACAGCCCTCTGCCTAGCGGGTGATGTCCCGATGGATAAGGCGAACTCGCGTGTCGGTGCGCCGCAACCGGGAGTAAAGCTCCTCGACCACCGCCACCGAGCGATGGTGACCACCGGTGCAGCCGACCCCGACCGAGAGGTAGGCTCGATTCTCTTTTTCGTAGCGGGGCAACAGGTAGCCGAGAAAGTCTTCCAATCGATCCACGAATTCCTCGTAGTCGGGGATCGCTTGCAGATACTCCCGCACCGGGGCATCGCGACCGGTCAGCGGGCGCAGCTCCGGCACAAAATGGGGGTTGGAGAGAAACCGCGCATCGAACAGCAGATCGGCGCCGGAGGGGATGCCGTGTTTGAAACCAAAGCTGACCAGGGAGACGGCCAGGGCGGGCTCCTCACCCGGTGCGGCCGCAAAGGCGCGGTAGACCTCGTCCCGGGCTTCATGGATCGACCAGTCGCTGGTGTCCAGGACCATGTCCGCCGCTCCCTTGACGTCCGCCAGCATCTCTGTCTCCTGACGGATCCCTTCGATCGCTCCGCGGTCGGCGGCCAGGGGATGGGGTCTGCGGGTCTCGGAGAATCTCCTCACCAGGGCGTCCTCGGAGGCCTCCAGAAAGAGCAGCGTCGGGTGGATCTGTGCCCGATCGAGCTCGGCGACGAGGCGTGGAAACTCACTGGCAAAACCCGGCGCCCGCACATCCGTCACCACCGCGATCCGGCGGTGCCCTTCGACCTGGGCGAAAGGGTCGTGTAGAAACTGACGCAGCAGTGGCAGGGGAAGATTGTCGACGCAGTAGAAACCGAGATCCTCGAAGCACTTGGCGACGGTGCTCTTGCCGGAACCGGAGAGACCGGTGATCAGAACGAGTCTTGTGGGTTTCACGTCGGAGCGTGTTCCGGTTTGCTGCTCCCCACTTGCAGCTTCTTTTCCAGCTCGCGGGCAAAGTCCCTGGCTGAGTGGTGCCCTTGCAGCTTGAGAACATGGTTACGGGTGGCGATCTCGACCAGAATCGATAGATTGCGACCCAGGGCCACCGGCAGGGTGATGTAGGGGCAGGCGACATCGAGAATCTTGTAGACCCGCTCTTCCAGCCCCAAGCGGTCGTAGGTCTTGGATTCGTCCCACGGCTCGAGCTCGATCACCAGGTCGATCGACTTGCGCTCGCGGACTGCCGCCAGCCCAAACAGGTCTTGCACATTGACGATGCCCAGACCGCGCACCTCCATGTGATGGCGCAGGGGTTCCTGGCAGAAGCCTATGAGATCGCCGTGAGGGTAGCGTTTGGCCGTCACCCGGTCATCGGCGACCAGACTGTGACCGCGGGTGATCAGGTCGAGAGCGCATTCGCTCTTCCCTGCTCCGCTGGCGCCGATAAGGAGCACACCGAGACCGAATATCTCGAGCAGCACGCCGTGGAGAGTCGTCGATGGCACCAGATGGTCTTCAAGAAAATAGCTGATCCCCTTGATGACCGTGGAAGAGAGGGCCGTCGACGACAGCACCGGAATCTGCTCGGCACGGCAGGCGGGCAGAAACTCGGGCAGCGGCTCGAGACCTTTGGTGACCACGAATACCGGGACCGGCAAGCCGGCGATGTGCTCGAACCGCTCCTGGCGCCGCTCGGCCGACAGGGTCTTGAGAAACTCGGTCTCGCTCTCGCCGACGATCTGCACCCTCCCCGGTCGGATGTAGTCGTAGTAACCGGCAAAGGCCAGCCCCGGCTTTTGCACCCGCGGATTGATGATCCGGTTATCCAGGTGCGATTCGCCACAGAGCAGGCTGAAATCGAGATCCGCCAGCTCCTGCCCGAGAAGCTCCGACACCGAGACATGGACGCTCTGTCGGACCACTCAGTCGGTCTCCCGCTCCAAGAGCTCGTAGATCGACTCGGCGTCGTCGAGTTGTCGGATCTTCTCGACATGACGGTTCGCCTTGACCCATTTGGAGATGGCGGACAGAGATCGGAGGTGCTCGGCCGGGGCGTCCTCGGGTGAGACCAGCAGAAACAGGAGATCCACCGGCTCGCCGTCGTCGGCGTCGAAGTCGACAGGGTGTTCACAGAGACCGATGGCCACCACCACCTCCGACAGACCGTTCATCTTGCAGTGCGGTATGGCGACCCCGGAGCCGATGCCGGTGGAGCTCAGATCCTCCCGCTCGCACAACCGCCGGTAGAGATCTTCGGCGTCGGTTACGGGTGAGATCTCGGCCAGCCGGTCGGCAAAAGCCCGCAGTACCGTCGGCCGATCCGACCCGGCAAGATGCGGAAAGATGAGCTCGGGGTGGGTCAGATTCGCGAGACGCATTCGCCCCGTTACTCCGGTGATATCAACCCGTAGTTCTGATCACGTCGCTTGTACAGAACGCTCACCTGGTCGCTGGCGGCATCCCGAAAGACGACGAAATCGTTCTTGGAGTCCTCGAGCTGTAGCGCCGCTTCGTCGATGCTCATCGGCTTGATGCTGAGCACGCTCGACTTGACGATGCGTGGCGATCCTCCGCCGCCGATCGATCCCCGCTCCAGAACCTCGACCGGCCACTGGTTGCCGTTGCTGCGGTCGGCCTTGCGACGCTTGTCACGAAACTTCTTACGCGAGCGCCGGGCCTGTTTCTCGGTCTTGTCCACGGCCAGGTTGATGGCGTCGTACATGTCGTCGTTCTCCTCGTTGGCCTGGATCACGCCAAAGCGGTGGGTCACGTGGAGATCGGCGATGTAACGGTGTTTCTCGTGTTCGAGTGTTACCCGGATCTCGACCGGGTCGTCCAGGAATTTGGCGACTTTCTGCAGCTTGTCCGAGGTGTAACTCCGAATCTGGTCGTCGAGAGGATAGTTACGAGCCACGTAGTCGATATTCATGGATCTCCTCTGTTTTCGTCTATTAGAATATTTGTTTTCGACTATTAGAAGAGGCAATTCTCAACTCGTCACGATACTTGGCCACGGTCCGCCGCGCAATATTGATTCCCTCCCGCTTGAGCATCCGGGTCAGCTCGCTGTCGGAAAGCGGCCGCTTCGCATCTTCGGCCTGAATCAGGTGTTGGATCTTCTGTTTCACGGTCAGCGACGAGATGTCCGCGCCGTACTCGCGATCGATGCCACTGTGAAAGAAGAACTTGAGCGGATAGAGACCGCGCGGGGTGTGAATGTACTTGTTGGAGACCACCCGGCTGACCGTCGACTCGTGCATGCCGATGTCGTCGGCCACGTCGCGCAGCACCATGGGGCGCAAATGCTCGATGCCCTGGTCGAAGAAGCTGCGCTGCTGTCGCACGATCGAGTCGGCCACCTTGTAGATCGTCCTTTGCCGCTGATCGAGACTCTTGATCAACCAGATGGCCGAGCGCAGCTTGTCTTTGATGTAATTCCGCGCATCCGCCTCTTTGCCGTCGTGCTTCATCTGTTTGAGCATGCGTCGGTACGAGCGACTGATGCGCAGACGCGGCATGCCGTCATCGTTGAGCAGAATCACATACTCGCCGCTGACCTTGGCGATGTAGACGTCGGGCTCGACGTAGTGGGTGCGCTCGGTCGAGAACTTGCGACCGGGGCGTGTCTCGAGACAGCGAATCTTCTCGATGACCGGCTCGAGCGCCGCCAGGTCGACTTCGAACTGTTTGGCCAGGGCTGGGAACTGACGCTTGAGGAAAGGCTCCCAGGCCTCGACCAGGATTCGCCGGGCCAGGGACTCCTCCGGTTCTCCCTGAGCCACCAGCTGGCGCACCAGGCTCTCCTGCAGGGTTCGACAGGCGATGCCAGGCGGATCGAATCCCTGCACCAGCTCAATCGCCTCTTCGACCTCTTCCATCGAGTAGGGCTCATCGCCGTGGGTGTCCTGACCCATGCGTTGGATCTCTTCAGAGGTGGCCACCAGGAATCCTTCGGGATCCAGATTGCCGATAACCAGCTCCGCGATCTCGCGCTGTCTTGCCCCGACCTCGCTCATGTGGAGCTGCCAGAGTAGATGGTCGTAAAGGTCGGGGTCGCGGCTCAGGGTGTTTTCGAGCGGCGGGGCGTCCTTGCGCTCGAACACCGAAGGCCCGGTCGAGCTGTCCAGGTAGTCGTTGAAGTAGGCGTCGAGGTCGATATCCTCCATCGACTCGGAATGGTCGAGCTCCTCGGCAGTCTCCTCCTTCGCCGTCTTGGCCTCGGCCTCGGTCTCCTCTTCCTCGTTCTCGGTGGATTCGGCCTCCTGGTTCTCGTCGATCTCTTCGAGCAAAGGGTTCTCCACCAGCTCTTGGGTGAGGATGCCCTGCAGCTCCATCCGGGTCATCTGCAAAAGCTTGATGGCCTGCTGGAGTGACGGCGTCATCACCAGCCTCTGGGACAGCTTCAAAGATAGCTTCTGCTCGAGTGCCATGTCCCCAGCAACACCCCTGGAGGGCTAGAGGGTGAAGTCTTCTCCTAGGTAGATTTTGCGAACCTGTGGATCCGTGGAAAGCTCTTGCGGATCGCCAGTACGGAGTATTGCACCGTTGTTAATGATATAGGCGCGGTCGGTTATTTTCAATGTTTCCCGTACGTTATGATCGGTAATCAAGACGCCGATTCCCATCTTTTTCAGGTGCGCGACGATGCGCTGGATGTCGAGAACGGCGATCGGGTCGATGCCGGCGAAGGGCTCGTCGAGAAGAATAAAGGCCGGCTCCAGCACCAGGGCGCGGGCAATCTCGACCCGTCGGCGCTCGCCGCCGGACAGCGCGTAGCCGGGTGTCTTGCGCACGGTGGAGAGCCCAAACTGCCGCACCAGGACATCGACCCGCTCCTCTTGTTGCGAGTGCGACATATCCAGGGTCTCCAAGATGGCCCTGAGGTTGTCCGCCACCGACATCTTGCGAAAGATCGACGGCTCTTGCGGTAGATAGCTGATACCGGTCTTGGCCCGCAGATACATCGGCAGCTCGGTGATCTCCCGCTCGCCAAAGAAGACCTTCCCCGAGTCGGGTGGGATCAGGCCCACGACCATGTAGAAGGTGGTCGTCTTGCCCGCACCGTTGGGTCCCAGGAGGCCGACGATCTCACCCTGATGGACCTCGATGGAGACATCGTCGACCACCGCGCGGCCGCGGTAGACCTTGCGCAGTCCATGGGTCGATAGGCTCTTGGGTTCGGTCATGGCTGTTGCTGATCGTCTGGCGGCTCGTCAGCCACCGGCTCGTCTTCAGCCGCGGGCTCGCTCAGAATCTGGGCGGTGCCGGTCACGAAATCGTATTCGACCACCGGACCGCGGATCTCGGTCCCCTTGCTGTCCTTCAAGATCACCGGGCGGCCGGTGACGCGAACCTTCCGGCTGGTTGGATTGTAGACCGCAACATCGCCGGCGACGGTATTGCCCGACTTCTTGTCGTCGATCAGCACGTGCCCGCGGCACGTGATCTCATCCACTCCCCCTTCCTCGGCCTGGCTGGCGAGGACTTCGTCACAGCGCATCACACGCAGCCCCTGCACAGCTTGTACCCTACCGGAGTAGGTCACCAGGCCTTCTTCCTGGTTGTAGACGAGTTTGGGGGCGGTGATCTCGACCGGCTCGGCCGGTAGGTCTTCCACATCTGCGGACACCTGATCCGGCTCGGGACGCCACACGGTTCGGACTGCTCCGGTGGCGGTCAACGTCGAGGTCGTGGTGTCTCCCAGCAGCTCATCGGCCAACATAAAGCTCTCCCCTTGCCAGGCCCGCACGTCACCGCGGAAGAGAACCGTCGAAGAGGCCTCTGACCATACCGCCTCGCGTCCCTGGACCCGAATCGGCTCGTTGCCGCTCTCGATGCCAGTTGGTGAGAGCTGACCGACACCCTCGATCCAGGCGCTGACCGGCTCGCCGGCGTGAATCTCTCCCTTGGCGCGGTTGTGGACGATCCGCGGCGCCTCGAGGCGTCCCTGGGGGCTCCAGACCCGGGCCAGATCGCCCACCAGCTCGACCTCGCCGTCGGCGGCAAAGTCGGCGCGCACCCGATCGCCATGGGCGTGGCTCTCTCCATCCTGAACCTCCACATCACCCAGCAGTCGGACCTCGCCGATATCGCCGCTGGCCAAGATGCTGGCCTCGGCGAAGTCGGCGCAGATTCTTCTGAGCACGGGCTCCGGGGCGAGACCGATGTATTCGTCGATCTGGACGCGATCGAAAGCCTGGGTAAGACGGGGGTTGCCCTGATCGAAGTCGGCGAGCAGATAGTCCGACTGGATTTTTTGTTTGAGACCGAGGCCGTCATCGAAGGTGAGCATCGCCAGCCGGGTGCCGTCACCCTCCAATTCGGCTTTGAGAATCTGTTCGGTGCCTTCCACAAACAGAAGGGAGAGCTCGTTGCCGGCCATCTCGACGGCCCGCGGCACACCGTCGGAGGTATCCTGCTCCAGTCGTCCTTCCACGTCCCAGTACGCCCGGGCAAAGGCGAGCGTGTTCTCGTCTTCGGCGAGCTTCAAAGCCAGTCTCCGAGCCCGTATCTCGCTACCGGCACGGCGAAGCACGACGTCACCCTCCAGCCGCAGCAGTTTGATATCCCGGTCGTAGACCAATCGCAGACTGCGCACCGACATGGGAACCTCGTCACCCGGAAAGGTGTCTATGGTGACCTCGCCGGCGAGCACGAAATTGTTCTTCCTGGCGTTGGCACGCAGATGGTCGGCCCGCCCGGTAAACCGGCCCAGGAAACCGAACTCCACCGGCGAGGTGGCAACCAGCAGATCACCCCGATGTCGGACCTCGAGGCCATCGGTCGTCATCTCCAGGCCGCGTGGGCCATGAAACCTCACCCCACCGTCCATTTTGGCCTTGTTGGTAGTCAGATCTACCTCGGCGCGCCCGCCTTCGATCTGGTAGATGCCGCCGTCATCTCTCGTGATCTCGATCTCGACCTCTTCGAGAACGTACTCGTCTTCCCCTTCGGACAGGATCCGTTTCGCCCGGATGTGAAACAGCTTCTGCCCGCCCTCGGTGAGCGCGTAGTCGAACCCTTCGCCGCTGAGGATGAGGTGAGGCTCGGCCTCCTCCATCGGTGCACGGACCGGTGTGGGTACCGACGAGCGGCTCCTCTTGCGTATTACGTAGGTCGTCGCGACGACGACAATAAAGCCGACAAATGCCAGCAACAATGTACGGCGCAAAAAAACAAACGGCTTGCTGCGAGGTGTCGCGGCCATTGCCGGTCATTCTACGTTGCCGCGTCTGTGTCTGCAGTGGAGCGAGAAAGCGGTCGGCAGCTCACCGCTCGAAGGGTCGGGCATCCTTGAGTCGCAGGACCGGCGTCTGACGATAGCGGTCGGCTTCGAGCGAGCCGAGGGCTTCGAACTGACCCTGGAGATCGGAGAGTCGCTCCTGCCATCCCCAGCCGAGCAGCTCGACCGCGGCACCTTCCGGTGAGACCGACTGACCGGCCAGGTGGCCACGGCCAAAGAGTCTCGGGGCGCCGGCCAGAGAAAGTGGACCGACGCGGATCAGGGGCTGCTGGTTGCCGATGCCAAAGGGCTCGAGACGGTTGAGACCGGCCAGCAGCTCGGCGGTCAGCGCCTTGGGGTCGAAGTCGAGCTCGTACTCGTAACGTCGGCGGAAGAGCGCCGGCTCCCAGGTGGCCGCGGCCTTCTTCTCCCACTCCTGTTGCAGCACCTCCAGGCGGTCGGTGGCGGCGGTGAGGCCGACGGCCTGTGAGTGACCGCCAAATCGCACCAGCTCGGATCGCCACGGCTCGAGAAAACTGTGCAGCTCGATCCCCGGCAGACTGCGCCCGGATCCTGTTGCCTCCTCCCCATCGACGCTCAACAGCACCGTGGGTCGAGACAGCTCGCGCGCCAGGCGCCCGGCTGCCACCCCCACCACACCCCGCTCCCAGTCCGGGCTCCAAGCGAGCAGAATCGAAGGCAGGGGGCTGCGCCCTGCGACCAGCGCTCGCGCACTTTCCATGATCCGGGCCTCGGCCGCTTGCCGCTTTCGATTCAGCTCCTCGAGATGATTGGCGAGCTCCCAGGCCCGCTCTCGATCTCTGGTCAGTAGTAGATCGAGGGCGGGTTGAGGATCGTCCAGGCGACCGGCGGCGTTGATGCGGGGACCGATGCGAAAGCCGATGTCGGCTGCCAAGAAAGGCGGTCGGATACCGGCTATCTGGATCAGGGCTTGCAGACCCGCGGAGTGGGTCTCGGGTAGGGCCGCCAGCCCAAGAGCGGCGATGACTCGGTTCTCACCGATGAGGGGAACCAGGTCGCAGATGGTGCCGAGTGCTGCCAACCGCAGCAGCGACTTGAGCGGCACCTGTTGCTCGACCTGACGGGCGAAGCCGACGGCAAGCTTGAATGCCAGGCCGGCCCCCGACAACTCGGTAAAGGGATAAGAGCAGCTGTCGCGGTGTGGGTTGATCTCGATGGTGCCCTCTGGCAGAGGACGCTCGGGTAGATGGTGATCGGTGATCACGACATCCACCCCGGCAGCGGCCGCGGCCTCGATCGCCTCGTGTGCGGTGGTGCCGCAGTCGGCGGTGACGATCAGCGAACAACCCTGGTTGCGCGCCCGCTCCACGTGAACCGGTTGAAAGCCGTAGCCCTCGCGGAGTCGGTGCGGGAGGATGGCGATGTTCTCGAGCCCGCTGGCCGAGAAGACCGCGGTCAAGATGGCGGTGGCCGCCACGCCGTCGACATCGTAGTCACCGACGATGGCCACCCGTTCGCCGCTGTCGAGAGCCTTTTGTAGCCGACCAACCGCCTCGTCCATACCCTGCAAGCCGGCCGGGTCGTGGAGCTGGTCGGCAGCTGGGGCGAGAAAGGATGCCGCCCCTGCACCGTCGGCGACACCCCGCCGGGCCAGCAGCTTGGCCAGCCACGGGGGATGACCGTCCTGTTCGAGCTGAGATGCTTGCTCCGGCGTCGGAGCTGCCGACCACTCGGTTGAATCCACCCCGGTCAACCCTTTTCGTCAAACGCCCCGAGCACCCGAAAGCGCTCATAGCGCTCCTCGATCAGGTCGTCGGCGCTTTTGCCTTCGAGTGCCTCGAGGCTTCTGGCCAGGGCCTCACCCACTTGCCGGCAGGCCCCTTCGGGGTCGGCGTGGGCGCCGCCCAGAGGCTCGGGAACGATCTCTTCGATGACACCGAGCTCGAGCAGATCGGGTGCCGTGAGACGCATCGCTTCGGCGGCCTCGGGCTTTTTCTGTTGGTCTTTCCACAGGATGGCCGCACAGCCCTCGGGCGAGATCACCGAGTAGATGGCATATTGGAGCATGAGGACGCGGTTGCCGACACCGAGAGCCAGAGCGCCGCCGCTGCCGCCTTCGCCGGTGATGGTGACGATGATGGGCACACGCAGGGAGGCCATCTCGATGAGGTTGCGAGCGATGGCCTCGGCCTGGCCCCGCTCCTCGGCGCCTATCCCCGGGTAGGCGCCGGGGGTGTCGACAAAGGTGAGAACCGGGAGACCGAATTTCTCGGCCAGCCGCATGACCCGGAGCGCTTTGCGATACCCCTCCGGACGGGGTTGGCCGAAGTTGCGCTCGATCCGCTCTTTGGTACCCCGGCCCTTCTGGTGTCCGACGACCGCTACCGAGCGCCCACGAAAGGTGGCCAGTCCGGCGACGATGGCGGCATCATCGGCATGGGCCCGATCACCGTGGATCTCCACCCAGTCCGACATGAGACAAGCCACATACTCGAGGGTGTAGGGACGCTCGAAGTGGCGAGCGACCAGGGTCTTCTCCCAGCGGCTCAGCCGGCTGTAGACCTCTGCGGTGGTCTTCTCGAGATCCGAGCGGAGCTGTTTGAGCTCTTTGCGACGACCGCTGCCGGGTGGAAAGCCTTCCAGCTCGTCGATCCGCCGGCGCAGCTCTTCAATCGGCGCTTCGAAGGGAACATCCTGGGCAGACATGGAGGGCGGGGACGCTAGCAGAGCGCCGTCGCGGGAGTCAATTCGACTATCTACCGACCGTCCGTGGATTCCAGGCGTCGGGGGCGGTGTTGAGACACCAGTACCAGAGCTCGCGGTCGAAGTCCGCCACCGATTTGCCGAGCACCCCGGTGATGGCCTCGTCGGTCTCTACCCCGTCGCTAAAGGCCTCCAGCAGACCGTGGATGGCGGACAGACCGTGCTCGGTCTCCAGGAAGTGCAACGTCCACATGGCCTCGTCATAGGCCACGGTGACGAGCTCGGGTGCCGCCATGCTGCCCAGGGCGCTGTCGACCAACGGAAAGGCCAACAGACGCTTGGTCAGGTAGTAGCTCTCCATCGGGTTGATCCGATTCTGGACCATCTGCACGTGCTGGGCGAGACCCTCTTGAAACCAGTGCGGCGCCTGGTTGGCGGTGCGCTCGGCAAGCATGGCGTGAGCCAGCTCGTGGGTGACGATTGCCACCAGCTCGGGGGCGAAGCCGACGATATCGGCAAAGGGCAGACGGATGTCGCCGTCGAACAGCCCCAACAGGTCCACTCCACCGGACCAGGTGGCCTGGAAGTCGTTCCAGGGCAGCAGATGGACCTGGGTCACTTCGTTCGACTCCATCGGTATCCAGCGCTGCAGACGACGGCGCTCGGACTCGAGAATCTTGCCCATGGCCTCCGCCAGGTAGGCGTTCTTGGTCCGCGGGTAGCGGATCACGAAGTGCTCGGTCCGATAGACGGTATAGGACTCGGCCAGGCTCTTCTGTAGACGGATCTGCTGCACCAGGTCGTAGCCGATGGGCTGCGGTGTCTCGGCGTCCGCCTTGGCCACCAACTTGAGGGCCAGATCGAACTCCTCCTGGGCGATGAGCAGATCGGCGAGCTGGAGCAGCGTCCCCGAATCGACCCGTCGTTTGCCCATGTTGCCCTTGGCCAGACGGATCAACAGGTCGCGCGCTTCGCCGATCCGTTCGAGCCGTTGTAGTGCGATGGCGCGCAGCCGGACGAGCTGGGAGGGGAGTCGGTTGGTGTCGGACTCGATTCCCTGGGTGAGGTCGACGAGGTCCTGCCACCTCCCCAGCCGCGCCAGGGCCATGGTCGCGCGCTCTAGATCACGGCGGATACGCGGTTGAGTCAGGGCGCCGGTCGACTGCAGAACGGCGGCGAGCTCGTCGATGCGAGAGAGCACCAGCGTCTCTTCACGTCGTCGCCAGCTGCGACCGTCGTAGACTGCGGCGGTGGCGGAAGCCAGCGAGCACCCCCCGGGGACCCAAAGCTCACCCTGGGCAAGATCCACCACCAGCAGGCTGCCGAGAACACGACTGGGGGTGCCATCGGGTACCGCCACCGGCTTGCTCCGGCGGAAGCGGCAGGGTGGTATCGGCTCGGCGGGATTGCCGACCTCCAGGTGGTCCCGCATCGTGATGTCGTCGAGGAGATAGGCCAACAGCGGGTTGGCAAAGACATCGGAGCGCTCCATGGGTTGGAGCTGCCAGCCGGTGGTAAACAGATCGATGGCTTCGGCGATCCGGTTGTCCAGGACCGCGAACTGGGTCAGAAAGTAGTAGGCGTCGGCCAGGCGGGAGCCGATTTCAGCCAGCCCATCGAGATACTCCTGCGCCTGCGCTTCGAAGCCGAGCAGATAGAAGGCCTGGGCCGCTTCCGCCAGCAACAGATCGTGGGTGCCGCCGAGGTCGAGCGCTCGCTCATAGGCCTGGCGGGTCGCTGTCTCTTCCAGCCGCAGGAATCCGAGCCGGGCGCGTAGCAGCTCGGTCAGGGCGGTCTCACCCGGGCTGGGATAGCCGGCCAGAATCGCCTCGGTCGCGTTGAGGTCCTGGGAGGCCAGCAGATACTGGGCCTGCCACAGACGAGCGATCTTGGCGGCCTCCTCTGAGCCCTGGGGTGCCGCGGCGAGCTGGCTTGCATTGGCTCCTCCCGCCGAGGTGACGGCAAGTCGGAGTGGCGCCAGCGAGGCCAACAGCGCCTGACCGCCCTCCATGAGGAGAGGCTGAGCAATCTCCGCTGCCGGCGGATCGGCAGTCTCCGTGCCGCCGGTGTAGTAGGTCAGACCGCCGACAGCGAGCGCGGCTACGGCCAGGACACCCAGGACTATCCGTAGCAGAACACTCTTGGTGCCAAATACGGCCAGTGCCAGGAGCAGTGCGCCGAGCGCTCCACTGGCGTACGAAACCCACCTGGGGATCGGTGGCAAGGACCCGGCCGGCGAAGTGTCCGCCAAGGGTTCGACAACGGCGGCGACAACCGGTCGCGAGGGCTCGGCCGAGATCCTGACGGTTTGGAGCTGCAGACCTTCGCCCTGGCGGCTAAAGGTGAGCGTCAGGGTCTCGTCGATCCCCGACGGATACTCGACCGCAAAGATCGCCCGCCTCTCGGCCGCCCGCGCGGGCACGGTCTGCAGCGTCCAGCGTACCTCCGGGACACTGCCCAACCGCACGGCGATCTCGTTTGCGGCTTGTTCTCGTCCAAGGGCCCGCAGCGGCGAATCGGGGGCCAGGTTGTCCCACCAGGAGTCGGCGCCGGTGCTCAGATACTCGACCGCCAGACCCACGGCTGCGGTCTCGACATCGGACAGGGGGCGGGGTTGCGCGGCCCAGAGCGCCGGTGTTGCCACCACCAGCAAAATGGCCGCGGCGGGGCCGAGAACTCGGGCTCGCATCGTGCTACCGGGCATCGAAGGACCCTGTCTCGGAGTTTCTCGATCCAAGTCGACCTGTGGAGGTTCGAACAGGGCTCATCACGGGCCGCATGCTACTGTAATAACCGCCATGTCGCTGCGATATTCGTCGCTCCCAGCTGCACTTTTTGGGTGGATTCTGCCGCTCGGGCTGTTTCTGGTGGCGATGCCGCTGGTGACCGCCGGTTGTGCCCCAACTCCTGCCCCGCTCGAGGAAGCTGCCGATTCGGCAGCCTCCCCACCTCCAGCCTCCACCGCCCCGACTCTCAGAGAGGCGGCCGAGGTCTATGTGTTGGCCATGAACAACGCCGCCCGGTGTTTGGAGATCGCACGCGGCGCCGTAGCGATTTATGAGGACGTGCCGGTCGTGGAAGGGGCGGCCAAGGACGAGGTCGCCAAGGACACACGGGAAAGGCTGAGCGATTTCTTCCGTTACGATACGAAACCGGAACAGGCGACCGCCCGCGAGATAGACAGAATTGCTACTCGTCGCCTCGAGCAGGTGCGGAAGAATGAGTCGCAGGAGATCTACGCCGCGCTCAACAACCTGGTCCAAGCCCAGAAGGCGCTGTGCAACGAGGCAACGACCCAGCGGCGGGGGTCATCGGCCTACGACAACAAAGTCGAAGATGCGGCGTTTGCGTTGAGAGCCGCCGAAGCGGAGATCCAGTGGCTGGTCGAGGTCTCTCCCGCCGAGCGGGACGAAGTCTTGGTCAAGTACCGGTCTCAGCTGGCAGCCGCCCGACAGCGTGTCATCGATGACCTGGGGGCCAAGGGCAGGGTGGGCGACTGGTTCGACGCCACCCTGGATCTGCCCTACGAGGAGCTGAGTGCCGAGGAGTACGCCGAGGAGAAGAAGTCGTGGGAGGAGGAGCAGGCTCGCAAAGAGCGTCAACAACTGGCGCGACAGGCCTTGCACCGGGACGCCATCGAGAGTTGGCGCTCCGATGCCACCGAGGAGGCCCAGTTCGACATCCCCGGCGTCGGCGGCGAGGGTTCTTCAGCGGCCCCTGGTGGCGATGACCCGGCGGGCGCAGCGGGTGGTGTGCTGCGGACGACCGGCCAACGGCAGAGGATGGAACGCTGGTACGTGGTCTATATGGACAAGTCTCTGGCCTCGAGACTTGCCATCGATCGCTACCAGGCGATAGGTGCCAAGGCCGATATCGGAGAGAAATATCCGGCCTGCCGCGCGCTGTTCAGCACGAGCACCGATCTGTTGACCGACGGCTCGGCCTTCGACTCCCCCGACCCGGCAATCGGCCAGGCCCTGCGGCAGAGCTACGAGGCCTACAAGAGGGTCGCCCAGGCCTGTTTCGATGACAACGTCGAGGTGATGGAGCAACAGGCCCAGTCCGCCGCCGAGCATCTGGCGACAGCGACCCAGGGTCTCGCGCCCTTCAATCTCGAGCCCTAGCCTGCTTACAAAAGCTCGTACGGATCTACGTCGATCACCAGGTCGGTAGGTGACGGCTGTGACACCACGGCCTGCACCAGTTGCCGCAGGCGGCTTCCGGCCTCGGCCCGGAGCAGCAATTGGAATCGCCACTTTCCACGGAGCCTTTCGAACGGGGCGGGAGCCGGTCCGGTTATCCGCACACCCCGCGCCAGCGGATGCGACGCCAGCCTGCGGGCCAGGTCGGTCATGCTCTTCTCGGCTTTTGTGCGATTGCCATCCCTGACCAGCAGCTGGATCATCCGTGTGTAGGGCGGGTAGTGAAAGACCCGCCGAAATCGCATCTCCTCCTCGGCAAAGGCCTGGTCGTCGTGGGTGAGAGCCGCTTGGATGGCGTAGTGATGCGGATGAAAGGTCTGGATGACCACCTTTCCCGGCCGCTCACCCCGACCGGCGCGGCCGGCCAGCTGGGTGAGCAGCGAGTAGGTGCGCTCGACCGCCCGAAAGTCGGGGAAGCCAAGGTAGGTATCGGCGAGCAAGACTCCGGCCAGGGCGACGCGTGGGAAGTGATGCCCTTTGGAGACCATCTGGGTGCCGATGAGGACCTGGGTGTCACCGCGACCAAAGCTCTCGAGCACTCCCGCGAGACCTCCGCGGCGGCGGACCGTATCTCGGTCCAGCACATCCACCGACACCCCGGCGAAGAGATTGCGAAACTCTTCCTCCACCCTCTCGGTGCCGGTGCCGATCGGCTCCAGGGCTTCCTCTTCGCAGGCCGGGCAGGCCGTCGGTGTGGGGATCGCCGAGCCGCAGTAGTGACAGCGCAGGGCGTTGTCCCGCCGATGAAAAGTCCGCGGCAGACCGCAGTCGGCGCATCGCATGTCGGCCCCACAGGCCCGGCAGAGGAGGATCGGCGCATAGCCCCGGCGGTTGCGTAGCAGGATGGCCTGATCTCCCGCCGCCAGGGCCGCCTCCAATTCGTCACGCAGTCGGGCCGAGAAATGGGCTTCACCAGGCCGTCTTGTCACGCCCTCGGTGCGCAGGTCGACAAGGATGCCCTCGGGTGGCTTGCCGTATCCCACCCGCTGGATCAGCTCCAGCTTCCCCACCTTTCCGGTCTCGACCTGGTAGCGCGACTCCAGGCTGGGTGTGGCCGACACCACGACGACGACGGCGCCCTGACGATGAGCGCGAAGACGGGCCAGGTCGCGACCGTTGTACCGGGGCGTGCTGTCTTGCTTGTAGGAGGAGTCTTGTTCCTCGTCCACGATCACGAGTCCCAGCTCTGCAACCGGCGCGAACACCGCCGAGCGTGGACCGAGGACGACCCGGGCCTCACCGTGTCGGATCCGTTCCCACTCCTGCTGGCGCTCCAGCCGGCTGAGGGCGGAGTGCAGAACCGCCAACCGGTCGCCAAACCGCTCGCGTGTGGCACGGGCCAGGGCCGGCACCAGGGCGATCTCGGGCACCAGGACGAGAGCCGAGCGGTCGAGCTCGAGGCAGGTCGATATGGCCCGCAGGTAGACCTCGGTCTTGCCGCTGCCGGTGATGCCCGCCAGCAGAAAGGCGGCGTGCTTGCTGGCTCGCACAGCGGCCACGAGAGCCTCGGTCGCCATCGTCTGATCGGGGCGCAGGGTGATATCCGGGGTTGCCGCAGACTCCAGGAAATGGTGCCCGAGAGGCAGACGGGCGATCTGACTGAACTCTCGCAGGATCCCTAGGCCAACCAGTCGGCGCACGACCGCCCGCGTGCAACCCGCGGCCTCGAGGGTTTCGCTGACGGTGGCCGGCCGCCCGAGAGTGCGCAGGTATTTGACCACCTCGCGGCCCGGGATCGAGCGGCCGCACCTCTCCATCAGCTCCTCGATCTCCCCTGGGACCAGCTCGACGGCGCTCTGGTACCGCGCACCGCGGCGGGCGCCGGCGGAGAGAGTCACCCATCCGGCACCCTCGAGTCTGTCGATGGTCGGATGCAGCAGAACATCGCCCAGATGGGCTTGCAGCTCCGAGACACGGGGACGACCCTCGCGGTGCAGCACCTCGATGATGGTCTGTTCTTCTTCGTTCCTGGGGATGGCGAGGGCACCGGCATCGGTCAGCCAGATCCGGCGGTCGCCCCAGGGAGGCAGATCGGCGGGCAACATGGCACGCACCACCTCGCCGATGGGGGCTAGATAGTAGTCGGAGGTAAAGGCGGCCAGCTCCAGAAGATCGGGCGTCATCACCGGCTCGCGGTCGATGATGGACTCGAGGGCACGAACCGATACCCCGTCAGGCGGCTGGTTGACTTCGGCCAGGACCAGTCCCACCATTCGCCTCTTCCCCACCGGTACCCGGGCGCGAGCTCCGGGCACGGCAAGCCGGCGGTAGGCTGCCGGCACCTTGTAGGTAAGTGGGTGTGCCAGTGGCAGCGGTACCGCCACCTCGACGAGCAAAGGTCGGCTTTGTTGCTCCTCGGTCATGAAAGAGGGCCGGTTGGCCGCAAGAAAAAGGCCGCCCGAGGTGGGCGGCCTTGCCAGATTCTCAGGGGCGGTGGTGCCCCGCCTGTCAGTTGATGGTGCTCGTAGCCATCCGCTTCTGCATGCTGGAGACCAGTGCTTTCTCCACCAGCTTGTCCGCGTGGTCTTCGTCGATCTTCTTGACGTGAGCCACTTCGCTGACAATGAAGTGCTTGGCGCGCTCGTACATCTTCTTCTCGCGGAATGACAAGCTCTTTTTCGAGCTGACCAGCCGCAGATTCTTGAGCACCCGGGCCACCTCGGTGAGGTGCCCCGTCTTCATCTTGTCCAGGTTCTGTTTGTATCTCCCCTTCCAATCCTTGTAGGTATCGATGTCGCCGTTACGCAGAATGGTGAACAGCGATCGAATCTCGGAGGTCGGACAGAGCGGACGCAGCCCGACGAGATCCAGATTCTCCTTCGGTACCATTACCTTGGAATTGTTGGAGAGCAGCCGCAGATGATAGAAGACCTGCTCCATCCCATCGATCTTGGTGGGCTCGATCTTCTCGATCTTGCAAACTCCGTGAGTGGGATACACTACTTTCTGACCGATTTTAAACGCCACCTATCTACTCCCGTGTTGCCAATTGTGTTTTTTCGGTAATGTCCCTCTGGGACATGCGATCCGACAAATGTTATGATACTCGATCGGTCTTCATTAGTCAAGTTTTGGCGCGGTTTCAGTGTAATTCTGTAACATTTGAGACAAAATGTCGCAAACGCCCTCCCTCGCAAGCGCTTCAAGCGTGCCAGGCGATTCTCAGCCCTCCTTCCCTTCCCAACCGCCTCGAATCCTCTGCAGCCGGCAGTGATGGGACTCCATTCGCCGGTTTGACAGGGTCGACCGGCAGACCTAGGATTCTCGACGCTCGTGCCACCCCTCGAGCCGGAGTGGCGGAATGGCAGACGCGGCGGACTCAAAATCCGTTGTCCTTCGGGACTTGGGGGTTCGACTCCCCCCTCCGGCACCAGCAGAACCCTTCAATATCAGCCATTGATGGAACACGCCCTCCCCTACCCCACCAGATCCCTGAACCCGATCGGCGGATGAAGAGACCCTCGAGCGGTTACGGAACTCCATCCTGGACAAGATTTCTTGAAGACCTACCCGAGCGAGGCCTCGAAAAGCAATATCCTAGGCTGCTGGGAGCAAGCACCGAGCATGACGAGACATCGCGTGGTCATCGTCGGCGGCGGCTTTGCGGGACTGCAGGCGGCGCGAGGCTTGGGCAAAACACCGGTCGACGTCACCCTGGTCGATCGCAGGAACTTCCACCTCTTCCAGCCACTCCTTTACCAGGTGGCGACCGGCGGGCTATCGCCGGGCGAAATCTCTGCGCCGCTGCGGGCGGTGCTGAAGCGGCAGACCAACACCACCGTGCTTCTGGGTGAGATCGTCGATATCGACCCTGATCGTTTCCATGTCATCCTCAACGACCGGGAGCTACCCTACGACACATTGATCGTAGCGGCGGGAGCTCGGCACCACTACTTTGGCCATTCCGAGTGGGAGGAAGCCGCCCCCGGGCTCAAAACCATCGAGAATGCAACCGAGATCCGCGGTCGCATCTTGGGGGCTTTTGAGGCCGCCGAGCTAGAGACCGATCCCGAGCTCCGACAGAGCCTGCTGACCTTCGTGATCGTCGGCGCTGGACCCACCGGCGTCGAGCTGGCCGGGGCGATCGGCGAGCTTGCACGCTACACGATGAAGCGGGAATTCCGCCACATCGACCCCAGCGCGGCGCGCATTCTGCTCGTGGAAGGCAGCGACCGGGTACTGCCGCCTTACAAGCCCGAGCTCTCCGCGGCCGCGCAGCGATCTCTCGAGCGTCTGGGAGTCGAAGTGCTGCCCAGGGTCCTCGTCGCCGACATTGGCGACATTTCCGTCACCCTCCGTCGCGAGAACGAAACCTGGCGGGTGGCAGCTGCGACCGTCCTCTGGGCTGCCGGAGTTCAACCTTCACCCTTGGCCAATGTCTTGTCCGAGCGCGCGGGGGCCAAGGTGGATCGCACTGGACGAATCGAGGTAACCGGCAACTGCACGATTCCCGGTCATCCCGAGATCCTGGTCCTCGGCGACATGGCTCACCATACCGGACCCGACGGCCAGCCGCTTCCCGGTGTGGCTCCCGTCGCTATGCAGCAGGGGAAGTACGCAGCCCGGCTCATCGCGCGTCGACTAGCAGGCAAGACGACAACAGATTTCAAGTACCGGAACTGGGGTGAGCTGGCAGTGATCGGCCGTGCCGCTGGTGTGGCGGATCTTGGCGTATTCCACTTCTCAGGCTATTTCGCTTGGCTGCTGTGGCTCTTTGTCCACATCATGTATCTGGTCGGCTTTGCCAACCGCATTCTTGTTCTGTTCCAGTGGGCTTATAGCTATATCACCCGCGGTCGGGGCGCACGGATCATTGCGCACTCGACGGTCGCCGGTGCCGAGGCCGCAGAGGCGCGGCCGAGATCGGACGCCGACGACCCCAGGCACGACGCGGACCTCGATGGAACGAGGGAAGTCGACTAGTTGAAGCCGGCTCGTCCCTACCACCGCCAGGCCGCTCCCACCCCGACGAAGAAGTCTGCCGCTGCGGAATTGAGGCCGACACCGGCCCGAGCGTCGAGCTGGGCGTTGTTGGAGAGGAGCCAAGTAAAGCCTCCATCCAGGAAGTGGGAGTCGGGCCCGCTGCGACTCGGCGAATTGAAGCCGAAGTACTCCAGGTATCCGCCGAGTCGTTTGCTCAGGCCGTACCCGATGGCGACGCTGCCGGCGAGCTCGCTAAACTGCTCGCCCTCCTCGCTGAGGTAGGCGTAGTTCAGGTTGGCACCCAAGCCGATTCTCGACGAGAGACACCACGCCAGCGCCAGCGCCGAACCCGGCCGCGCGTGCGGTTCTCGATACTCGGAGGAGCCCGTGGGGAGAGTGGTCCCCAGAAGCAACGCCACCTGGGGGCGCGCTGAACCCTCGATGGTGTCACGGAGCTTTATCTTGACGCCGACCGAGCTGTCTTGGAAGCCCGAGAGATCCTCTCCAGGACGGGTCGTCTGCAGGTAGGAGTTCAAGCCCAGGCGCAGCTCGACACGCTGGCTCACACCGATCCGCACCAGGACCTCACCCCAAGCCTCGGTTTCGGTATCCTCCCCTTCGTCGATCATCGTATAGCCCGTCTCGAGCTGGACTCGACCCGGCGCAATGGTCTCTGCGCTCTCGGTGAAGTCGGGTCGATCGGTGACGAGAGGTTCCTCCTGGACCGACTGGGCGACCAGGGGTCCGGTAAGACACACGAGGACGGCAACCGCCAGGAAGGAGGCTTTCATCGGCAGCCTGGAGCTGCTAGAGAACTTCGAGAATGCCCCGCATCATTCTGGAATGGAGGCTGCAGGCGTACTCGTGCCGCCCTGGCTCGTCGGGCGCCGTAAGAACGATCTCGTCCGCAGCGCCGTTGCCCGGGAGAAGACGCGTTGCAAGCTCTAGCGACTCGACAATCCAGTCGTGCTCGAACCCGCGGTCGCGATTGATGAGGCGAAGCCGGACCTTCTCGCCGGCCCGCAAGATCAGCGTCGGGTTGGGCTCGCTGCTGTCTGGAAGATAGAAGGCCATACCCCGGGTCTCGAGCACAATCTCCCGCGACACCGGACGGGAATTAGCCATTATGGAAAACGCCAAGCCGGTACAGAGCAGGCCGAGAATTGTCAGGTTGAGTATTCGCTTGCGCATCCGTTCATTCCACGTTCGAAGTCGTCTCTGCTCGTCATCCGATCAACATTCCGGTGACATACATCAGGGCGAAGCCGGCGACAAGGCCGCCGATCACCGGACCGCTCCTGAGATACGCCGCCACCGGCCGGCCGCCGGCAACTTGACGGGTAATCTGAACCACGACTTGAGCGATGGCGCCCGCACCGATGGCCAGGAAGACTACCGACCAGACCGGTGAGTAGACGAACCCCCCGAGCCAGGCGCCGACGATCGTCGGCACCCCGGCGATCAGACCCAGGAGGGCCAGTTTGCTCACCGGCGCCCGCACCTTGGCCAGGGGAGCCACGATGGCCAGACCCTCGGTGGTGTTGTGGAGCGTAAAGCCGATGATCAGCAGGGTTCCAAGAGCGGCTTCCCCGAGGGCGAAAGCGGCACCGATGGCGAGGCCCTCACCAAAGTTGTGGAGTCCGATGCCAATCGCCACCAGCCGAGCGGTGACCCAGGCACTCTCTGCATCGGGTGCGCGGGATTTGAGCCAGGCACCGAAGGTTTCGATAAGAAGGTAGGCGACAAAGGCCGCGCTTACGAAGAGGGCAACACCCTGGTAAGAGTGGGCCATCACTCCGGCGGCCTCGAACCCCTCTTGGGCGGTGTCGATCAGGAGAAAGAGGAGAAGCCCCACGGTCAGGGCGATCACCAGATCCAGCCCGCGCCGCCCCAGCCGGCGGATTACCGGGTACCAGAGGAGGCCGAGGGCGATGGGCAGAACACCCACATACGTACCTATCAGGGCGAAAATGCCAAAGAACTCCCAGCTCGGTCGAGGCGTTTCGATAGCCACGGCGACTTCATGGTCGAAGGTCAGCCCGGTCGCAGTCAGCAGTCTGATCACGTGGGCATCCCCCGCGACCCAGGGGTAGGGAATGTCCAGGCGGGCCCGTCCGAGGTGGCGGAGCTCGCCGGAAGGCTCCTGGGCAAAGGACCAGAAAGCCTCATCCACCAGCACCTGGGCTATGGTCACCGGGTCGGGACCGTCGTTGAGAACGGTGACGCGAATGCCATCCGGCGTGAGCTCCACCCGCTGGAAGGCGAGCTCCTCTACCGGCGGTGCATCCCCCCGAATTGCTTCCGTGACATCGAACCGGCCGATCAAGAACAGGAGCAGAGCCAGGAGGGCGAGCGGCAGGAGGGCCAGAAGCCACAGGGTCCCTTTGGAGCCCTTTGGTTCGGTGGCGTGCGTCGGTTCCGTCATTGTCGTCATCCCGTCAAGCCGCTTCGAAGAAGCCCATCCACCCCAGCTCGGCAAATTCGCTCTGGTGGGCATGAAACATAAACCGCCCGGGGTAGCGGAAGGTGGTCTCGAGGATCGCCCGCTCACCCTGACAGAGCATGATGGTGTCGGTGGTCTCATTTGTTTCAAGGGCGGTTCCGGTGCGGTGGACATCGAAGAACATCCCGTGGAGATGGAAGCTATTGATGGGATCGAACTCCGTGAGGTTGACGAGGTAGATCCTCACCAACTCGCCAAGCTTGACCCGGATCGGCTCGATCATGTGGTGGTGGGCTACCGAGTTGACTGCGTAGACCTCGTTGTCGCCGTCGAAATTGGTGTCGAAACCGTTCATCACCATCACCAACTCGTCGGCCGGCGGGCGCGAAGAGCGGGGGTCGACGATGAACGCTCCGTAGAGACCCTTGTGGATGTGGCGCTTCAGCGGCACCGAATGACAGTGGTAGAGATGCACACCGAAGGGCTCGGCCGTGAACTCGTAGAGGAACTCGTCGCCGGGCAAAACATGGTGCTCGGGTAACGAGCCGTCCATCTCCGGTGGGTGCCAGCCATGAAAGTGGATGGTGTGGGGATGGGACCCCAGGTTGACAAAACGGATCCGCACTCGATCCCCCTCGACGGCCCGGAGGGTCGGCCCGGGTACCTGGCCGTTGTAGGTCCAGGCCGGGAAGAAGACCCCGGGGGCGATCTCGAGCTCTCGGTCGACGGAGAAGAGCTCATACTCGCGGAGGAGGGTGCCGTCGGGCTGCTTCGTCTCCTGGTAGTAAAGGGCCCGCTCCTCCTCCGGATAGTCGGAGAAGTTCCACGACCTGAGAAAGCGTGTCGGATCGAAGGTGTCCGTGTCCACCCTCCCCACAACGCCCATCGAGTGGGCAGCATGCCCGAACCGGCCCGGGCTGAGATCGCTTCCACCGGCCGCCGACAGGCGACGGCTCCATAGGGCCCCGAGCCCGGCCGTCAGAGAGCCGAGCCCGGTGACCTGGAGAAGGGAGCGGCGAGAGAGGCGTGGCATTGCGAATGGACTCCTTGGGTCCCGAAAGCAGTCGGGTCTGAGCTGTCAAAGACTAAATTTCGACCCATCAAAATTATATCCTAGAACCTGCAGAATGTCACGCGCGCATGGGGCCAAAATTCGGCCGTCAGCGAGCTGCAGAGCCGTCGAGCGCAGATCGCTGGCATCCACAGCCAGCCGTAGGGGGAGTCGATGGAGAAATCGTGGGCCATGGCACGACCATGGCAGTCTGTGGCGAAAACCTTTCGTGCACCTTATCGCGTACCCTACCCGCCTGATCCGCCATCAAGGCAGCGGGCTCGGAGCTCACGCCGCATTAATTTGTTCGACGCGGTGCGCGGCAGCATCTCGACCTGGTGCAGCTCGTGAATCCGAAAGAGAGGATTGAGCTCGGTTGCCAGCCGCCGGTTGAGCTCGGCCCGGAGCAAGTCGAGATCCGTCTCGCCCGCGAGGACGGCGAAGACGATCAGCCGATCGGGTCCGCCGGACGGCTCGGGTAGGGCGACCGCCGCCGTCTCATAGATCGCCTCGTCTCCCACAAGTACCCGCTCGATCTCGAGTGAGCTGATCTTGATGCCGCCCAGATTCATGGTGTCGTCAGCCCGACCCTCGGCGCTGAAAAACCCACGGGCCAGACGCGCGATCTCATCACCGTGGCGCCTCAGGACCCGCCCCCCTTGGCCCGGCGGACAGCCAGCGTAGTAGACGTCGTGATGGTCGGCGTTGAGGAGCGTCTGAGAGAGACCGATCGACGGTGGAACGATGAAGAGCTCGCCCGCCTCGCCCTCGGTCACGGGTTGGCCCTGGGGGTCCAAGATCTCGAAGTCGAGGCCCAGGCAGGCAGTGGTGAAGGTGGCCGGAGAGGCCGGCTGCACCACCGTACCCGCAATGTAGCCTCCACCGATCTCGGTGCCACCGCAATACTCGATCACGGGAGCGCGGTATGCGGCTCGCGACATGAGCCAAAGGTAGTCCTCTTGGTTGGAGGGGTCGCCGGTAGTGGAAAAGACTCGGATGCCCCGCCAGTCGCAATCGTCGAGGGCACCCGAGGTGCGCCAGGCCCGCACAAGTGACGGCACAACACCCATTATGGTGACTCCTGCCTGCTTGACAAAGCGTCCAAAGTCGCGGCCAGTGGGTGCGCCCTCCCAGAGGGCCATCGCGGCACCGTTGAGCAGGCTTGCGTAGATCAGCCAAGGGCCCATCATCCAGCCGATGTCGGTCGGCCAGGCCACCACATCGTGCGGGCCGATATCTTGGTGGAAGTGACCGTCCATCGCACCCTTGATCGGAGTCAAGTGGGTCCAGGGGATGGCCTTGGGCACACCAGTGGTGCCGGAGGAGAACAGAACGTTGGTCACCTGGGACGAATCTCCGACCTCCGGAGCGGCGAGCGGCTCGGCGGTGAAGAGATCTTCCCAAGTCAGATCATCGGGGCGCAGCTCGATCCGGCTCTGCTCGGAGGCTTGAATGACGATGGCCGGCGGCGCCTCGGCCTTGCAGACGTTTTCGTACAGCGCATACTCCCGGCTGCCGAAGAGGTGCCACCCTCTTATTATGAGAACTTGAAGAGTCCGATTCCGTCTCAGCCATCACCATGAGACGGCGATTCCGATTTCACCTTCTCCGTCTAGCACCTGATCGGCCCGGACGTTTCCGCGGGAACGTTCTTTCGGCCTGCCGATCGACCGGAGGCAGTACAACGCCCAGTTGAGATCCCAGGACCCGCCGTCCCAACTCGGAAAGCCGGTTTCGGCATCGATCCCCAGCCCCTCTTCGCGATGGCGCTGCTCGAACACAACGAGCGGATCTTCGGCCAGAACCGGTGGTTTGGGGGGGGCCAACGGGATAGGCCGGCCGCTGGCCCGCGAGAACCTCGGTTCGCCATCCGGAAGCATCTTGACCCGGATCCCTCCTTCGTGCACCAGCCGGTGGTGGAATCGACAGAGCAGGAGCAGGTTGTCGAGCTTGGTCTTGCCCCCTTCTGCCCAGTGCTCGATGTGATGGGCGTCGCAGAACTTGAGATCCCAGCCCGGAAAACGACAGATCCGGTCACGATGGGTCAGCGCCCACCTCAAAGCAGGTGGAATCGTGCGCGTTTTCCTCCCCACATCCAGGACCGAGCCATCGGGGCCGTGGGTCACCACCACCTGGTAGCGGTCCCCCCGGCTGCTGTTGTCGAGATCCCCCTTGAGGGCACTCTCGGCCACCAGCCCGAGGGCATCGGCCCGTTTCTGCTCCCCTGAGATCTCTTTGTCGCCGGCCTTCTCCCCCTCCTCGGTCTGCCGGTAGAGCACATCGGCCGCGGCCTCGAGAGCCCGCATCACCACGGCTCCCATCTCGGGCTCGAGCCGGGCACGGAGCACCAGCATCCCGTCCTCGTCGGTGTAGGCGCGGGCGTAACGGTGCTGGTGCCGCTTTTCCTCCTCTTCGAGCTCCTCCCACCGATCCACCTTCCGCCAAGCCCGCACCAGCCTTTCTACATGGCCGGCGGTGCCGGCCTTGGCAAAGATCAAGAGCTCTTCTTCGTTCTCCGGGGTGGCCACCCGGGTCAGGGCCCGAACCTTGGAGTAGGAGAGCTCTCCTTTCCGCATTGCCTCGCCGATCACGGGTAGATCCCCTAGCGCTCGCGCCACCCGCACCTTCTCGCGGGGGCCCCCTTGTTCAGACCCGTCCGCCAATTCAGCCAGTGGGCACAGGAGCGAAAGCCGGTGTTCCAGCCACTCCGCTCGTCGAACTCCCGGATCAGGGTCAGGAGCCTGAAAGTTGCGGCATGGATGTGGGCGGAGAGCTCGGCGATCTCGTTGCCCAGCTGGTCAAGGGACAGAGGAGACCCTCCGCCAGGGCTCTGTAGGTCTGATGTTCGAGGTTGTTGGTTCATGACATTCCCCGCGAAAAGCAGCTTTTCACCAAGCTATCACGGGGTTTTTCGAGGCTCTGAGGTGCCGCTGGCAGGGTGAACGGGGCCCCTCGAAACGATTGCGTCTCGAGACCCGAGAACCGATCTCAGCCGAAGGATGTCGAACTCACAGCGGGCATTGGTGCCGGATCCGCAGCCGTCCGAAAAAGTCCTCAAAAAATCTGTCAAGAGAAAAGTTTTTGCTTTGATTAGTCGAAACTCGGAGTAGGGATGCCAGTCCGTAACGCAGAGGCCCTCACCCACGAGTCTCGGAGCCCAGCAGGCAAAAACTCCAGGTATTTGCTGGGCATTGGCAAAGCAGAAGCCTGTCTGACCAGAAGATCCCTGGGCTTTTCCACCCGGCCTTGGCGAAAACCCAGGAAATACTTAGTCAAATCAGGCACTACATCGCGTGTCTGCCTCGCCCAGCCTCATAACCCCTTCTCTGCGTCCGGCACCCTCAATGCCGGCGCCAAGAAAATCGAGTTCCTACACGGCAACGCAAGAGGCCCATTATGAATATGTCGGAATATGTGAGCCGTCGCAGTTCGGTGAAGGGAATCCTCCGCACACTGCTGATCTTGGCGATACCGGCGACTGCGGTTCTTGGTCTACCGAAGGGCTACCGGGAAGACTTCAACGGATGCAGCTCCCAACAAGACCCGGACAAGCGCGCCACATGCTGCGATGAGGTGGCGAGAGACTGCCATGCGGTCTGCGGCAAGTCCTACGATGATGGGGAGCTTGGCCCTGGCGCATGGATCATGTGCGGATTGGACTGCGACGATGCGAGGGATTCGTGCGGGAATGGCTCGACGATCAAGGAACGTATCGACTGGCCAGGGCAACCTGGACTCCAGATTCCAGGAGTCTTCATCGAAGACAATCGCATCGTCACCGAAGAGGGCATCGGTCTTGGTGTCAGCACGCGTTCAACTGTCATTGAGATCCGCGGTGACGAGGCCGAGCGGGAGCCATCCGCGTGCACGGCAGTCGTCGCCACGTGCAAATGCCCTCTGAAAGGCCTCGAGTACGAGGCCGTCGGCAAGGAATGCCGTCCGGTCGTGACCTCTGGTGTGGTGGAGTGCCGTATCTGCTCAACCGGGGAGAGCTCGGAAGCCTGCATGTCCTGCGACGCCTGCGCACCAGTGATTCTGTCCGTGCGGCCATGTGCGGTCGCGGAACCTGGCAGACAGAAGGCATTGGGACGTTAGCCTGCAGGGTTTGCACTGCCGGGCGCTCTACCCAGCTGCATCTCAATGCTAAAGTTAGGTCCAGCAACGCAGTTGACCCGGGCGGAGGGTCCGGAGCGCCAAAACCAGCCGCTCCAGGCCGACGCCAAGAAAAGCGAGTTCCTACACGGCCAATTTGCGCACGTCGAGAGGTTAGAAATGATCGGCACGACTGTCTCTCACTACAAGATCCTCGTCGAACTGGGCAGCGGCGGGATGGGCGTCGTCTACAAGGCCGAGGACACCGAGCTCGGTCGCCAGGTGGCTCTCAAGTTCTTGCCGCAGGAGGTGGCGCAGGACGAACAGGTGCTGGAGCGATTTCTGCGCGAGGCGCGGGCCGCCGCAGCCTTGAACCACCCGCATATCTGCACCATCCATGAGATCGTACGGCACGAGGGAACGCCGTTCCTGGTCATGGAGCTGCTCGAGGGTCACACCCTGAAGCACACGATTTCCGGCCGGCCGATGGAGAGCGACACGATGCTCCGCTTAGGCGGGCAGGTGGCCGAGGCGCTGGCCGCGGCGCATGCCAAGGGAATCGTTCACCGCGACATCAAGCCGGCCAACATCTTCGTTACTCGCGACGGTCATGCCAAGGTGCTCGACTTCGGTCTCGCCAAGCTGACCCCGAAGGCCGGTGACGAGGACGAGACGGCCGCTTTCGCCTCCGACCCCAGCGATCTGACCAGCGCGGGCTCGGCGGTCGGCACGGTGGCCTACATGTCGCCCGAGCAGGCGCTCGCCAAGGAGGTCGATGCGCGTACCGACCTCTTCTCGCTCGGGGCGGTGCTCTACGAGATGGCGACCGGCCGCAGGGCCTTTGCCGGCAGCTCGACGGTGGCGATCTTCGACTCGATCCTCCACAAGGAGCCGACCCCGGTGGCGCGGGTGAATCCGAACCTGCCGTTCGAGATCGAGCAGGTGATCGCCAAGGCGCTCACCAAGGATCCGAGCATGCGCTACCAGACGGCGAGCGACCTGGCGGCGGACCTGCGACGGCTGCGCAAGCAGAGCGAGACCGGCTATTCCTCCGGCAGCATGGCCTCGGTACCGGCGGCGACGCCCGCGGTGCCCGCCGCTATCGATCCTTCTGCGGTGTCGCAAGGTGTGGCGGCGACGACGGTGGCCGGAGCATCTTCCGATGCCGCCGAGATCTCCACCTCGAGCTCCAAAATCGAGGCGATCGACAAGGCCGGAGCCAAGCACTGGAAAAGCATCGTCGCCGGCATTCTCGTTCTGGGTCTCGCCGGTGTGGGCGCCATGTGGTGGATGAATCGTGGCCCGAAGCTGACCGATGAGGACTACATCGTCCTGACCGACTTCGTGAACACCACCGGCGAGGAGGTCTTCGACGGCGCCCTGACACAGGCGGTGGCGGTCAAGCTCGAGGAGTCGCCCTTCCTCAACGTCTTTCCCGAGGAGAAGGTGCACGAGACGCTCGGCTTCATGGAGCTCGAGGAGGATGCGCGTATCACCGGCGACATTGGCCGCGAGATCTGCCAGCGTCGCGGTATCCGGGCGGTGATGACCGGGGAGATCAGCTCCCTCGGTGGCCAGTACGTTTTGAACGTGAATGCCGTCGACTGCCAGTCGGGTGACACTCTGGCCCGCCGGCAGGTCGAGGCCACCGGACAGGATCAGGTTCTCGCCGCCCTGGGCAAGGCGATGACCGGCATGCGCCGCGACCTCGGCGAGTCACTCGCTTCGATCGAGCGCTACGACGCGCCGCTCGAGCAGGCGACCACTAGGTCGCTCGAGGCGATGAAGGCCTACAGCCTGGGTCTGGCGGCGCGCGCCCACGAGGGAGATGCCGCGGCCGTGCCGCATTTCGAGCGCGCGCTCGAGCTCGACTCTAACTTTGCGATGGCGCACGGCTACCTGGGGACGGCGCTCGCAAACATCGGCGGTCGCCAGCAGGAGTCCAGAGAGCACCGCAAGAAGGCCTTCGAGCTGCGCGATAGGGTGAGCGAGCCGGAGCGGCTCTACATCACGGCGCACTACTACAATGACATTCTGGAGGATGTCGACAAGACGACCGAAACCTACGAGATGTGGGCGCGGACCTATCCGCGCGACTGGACGCCACATAACAACCTGGCCGTACTCTACGGCCAGATCGGTGAGTACGAAAAACAGCTAGAGTCCGCGCGCAGGTCCGTCGAGTTGCAGGACGATCACGTTTTCCCCCATGGGAATCTTGCCGGGGCTTTCGCCGGGCTGGGGCGTTTCGACGAGGCCAAGGCGGTGATGGACCAGGCGATGGCTCGCGGCCTCGATACCCACCAGTACCACTGGCTGCTCTTCGGCGTTGGCGCGGCAACCGGCGACGAAGATCTGATGGCGGCGCAGGAAGAGTGGCATCGAGGCAAACCGACCGAAGCCATCCTGTGGCTGCAGAAGGGGGGAGTCGCCGGCCAGCGGGGTAAGCGGCGGGATGTCATGGACTCCCTGGACCGCATGGCGAGCCTGGCGAGCGGCTTTGGCATGCAGGGTCTCGTCGACAGCATGCCTCAGTGGAGGGCCTGGTCCGAGTTGAGCTTCGGCGACTACGATCGTGCCCGCAGCCATCTCGATGACCTGGTGCTGGAAGATCGAGACTCGGGAGCGCTGGCGAACATCGCGCGGCTCCTGGCGACGCTCGGGGAGGTGGAGAGAGCACAGACCTTGCTCGACCAGATCGTCGAGGAGAATCCGAGCTCCACATGGGTACAGTCTTTCAGTGCGCCTCGCCTGCGCGCGGCGCTGGCGATGGCCACCGGCCGTCCCGAGGAAGCGGTCGACGAGCTCCGCAAGGTGCGCTTCGAGCGCAGCGACACCGACATCCCCTATGAGAAGGGTGAGGCGCTGCTGGCGGCGGGTCTGGTCGAGGAGGCGCTGGTCGAATTCCAGAAGGTGATCGACTGGGTAGGCGTGGACGAGGTCTCCCCCCGCAAGTCGCTGGCGCGGCTGCAGATCGCGCGAGCCCACGTGGAGGCCGGGGACCTCGACTCTGCTCGCAACGCCTATCTCGACTTCCTCGAGCTCTGGGCCGAAGCCGACGAGGACGTCCCGGTGCTGCAGAAGGCCCGCTCGGAGTACGAGGCGCTCCAGCCACAAACCCAGTAAAGAGAGCGATGAAGGCAACCCTTGACAATTGATCTTCGTGAAGGGTCCCTCCCCTGCTCCACTTGGGAAGCGGGATCATCGTCTCCTACGAGCCCGCTCGTTTCTTGTCTGGTCTGAGGTGGGGTGCGCCTGAATGATTCAGACTTGGGCCCCGAGTCGGCTCAGTGGCTAGGAGAAAACTGTGACCGATCATGGCGGCTTGTTCAGATCGATCTCTTTGATTCCCTGAAGCTCGGCCTCGCGTTCGGCCACCTCGGCGGTGAGCCGCACGACGACTTTCTGCAGCCGGCGCACCTGACGGGTCAGCTCCTGGATTCGCGCTTTGTCGGGGCTGGCCTCGAGCACCGGCTCGTTCGGCTCGGACCGGAGGGCGGCCAGCTCGCGAGTCAGCGAGTCGATGCGCTCTTCTTCCCGCATCACATCCTCCTGCAGTTGTGCGAGGGAGCGCTCGAGATCCAGGAAGAGCTGGGCCGGCAGGCGATACGGACTGTCGGAGTGGTCGTTCAGCAGGTGTTGAAGAAGCGTCCGCGCCTTGATCGGATCTCTGAGCGGGCCCTCGGCGGTGGCGTAGATCATCGCCAGGCGGTAGAGCACGCGAGCCTGTTGAGGGTTGGGGAGGTCGCCCAGCTCCAGGTGCTTCTCGTAGGCCGCTGCCGCCGAAGCGTAGTCGCCCTTGTCGAAGTAGCGATCGCCGGCGGATGTGGTGGCGCAGGCACCGGCGAGCAGAGCTACCAGAAGGGGTGAAAGTCCGCGTACCAGGTACCGGCGGCAGGCGCTGGCGGTTGGTGGGCTAGGATGACGGCGCATAGTTGGATGTGCGGTAAAAGGGCGCGGCAAGGGGAACGCTGAAGGAGAAGACGCTACCCCGGCCGGGGTTGTCACGGACCCATACTCGTCCCCCGTGCGACTCGATGATCTCGCGGCAGATGGCGAGGCCGAGACCGACTCCGCCGCCGTTGCCCTGAGGGCCGGGATTGATCTGGTAAAACTTCTCAAAGATGCGCTCCTTGTCCTCGTCGGGGACCCCGGGACCGGAATCTCTCACCTCCACCACGGCGCGCGTCGCGGGCCGCTCTCTCGGGCTCTTGCCGCGCACCACGGCGCCGATGTGCAGGCTTACCGTGGAGTCTGTCGGCGAGTACTTGACCGCGTTTTCGACGAGGTTGTCGACCACCTGGAACAGGCGGTCCGCGTCACAGCGAACCAGAATAGGCTCGGTTGGCGCCAGCACTTCGACTCGGGGTGCCGGGCCTCGCTCTCGGATCTGGAGCTCCGCCACCGCCTTGCGAACCAGTTGCGCCAGATCATGGGACCGGAAGTCGTAGCCCACCGCCCCGACCTCGAGTCGTGCCAGATCGAGCAGCTTGGAGATCATGGCCGAAAGGCGACGGGCGCTCTGTTGGTTCAGATGAAGCAGCCGCCGCTGCTTGTCATTGAGGTTGCCGGGAAGCTCATCGAGCAGCAAGGAGTTGGTCTCCTGCATCGCCACCAGAGGCGTCTTCAGCTCGTGGGAGACCTGGGAGACGAAGTCGCGCTTCAGGCGATCCAGCTCACTCAGGCGGTGCACCATCTGGTTGAAGCTCCGCGCCAGGTGTGAGAATTCGTCGTTGCCGGGCGCATCGAGATGATAGATAAAATCGCCGGTGCCGATGGCCTTGGTGCCCGCGCTCAGGCGTCTGAGCGGCTCGCGAATCGAACGCATTGTGATCCAGAAGATGGGAAAGCTGAGAGTGATGGTCAGTGCCACTCCGGCCCAGGAGAGTCGCCGGGCCGCGCGGCTGGCGTCGAGCGAGCGGCTCACCTGGGCGCTGACCGAGGCCTGGGCCGTGTCCACTACCCGGGTGGCCTGCTCCGCCACCAGGTTGAGTCGCATCTCGAGAAGGTCCCCCAAGTCGCTCACCAGCTCGGGGTCGGTCTCGGAAGCCAGCACCCGCTGGAATTCGGCGACCTCCGAGTACTCGGTCCAGAGCTTCGACAAGCTCGCGACCGCATTGCCCTCGGCCCGGGACAGACCGAGCGAACGCAGCTCCTGGAGGTGGCTTTCGAAGCCGATGTGGAGCTCCTCGAGCCGCTCCGCATAGGCCGGATCTCGCGTGACAACCAGCTTCCGCGTGAACTCGTCGAGTTGATTGAGGTGCCGGATCGCGTCGAGCGCCGTCGTGGTCGCCCGAAAATTGATCTCCGAGAGACTGTGATGGCTCGCAGCGAGCCGGTGAACGAGCGCTAGATCGTAGAGTACAACGGCGAGTAGGAGCGCAATCAGCAGGCTGAAGCCGGTAGCGAGCTTCCCCGCGACGGTCATTTCTTCTCCGGCCTGGCGTCGTAGGATCGCAACTTGTTACGGATGGTCTTGACGTCGAGTCCGAGAATTCGCGCCGCCCGTGTCTTGTTATTCCCCTCCCGTTTTAGAGTCTCCAGAATCAAGTGCTTCTCCGCCTCCGCGGCGGTCGCTCCCAGCGGCAGCACGATACCCTCACCGGCCTCCACTGGAGGATTGCGGATGAAAGGCGGCAGGTGGACCGCTTCGATCCACCCCCGGCGTGCAAGAATCAGCGCCCGCTCGATGACATTGCGCAGCTCCCGGACATTGCCGAGCCAGGAGTATCCCCGTAGGTGGTCCATGGCCTCCGCGCTTACCCCTTCGACCTCCGCGCCGTGCTTCTCGTTGAACGCCCGGACGAAATGCTGCGCCAGCAGCGGAATATCTTCCACGCGATCACGAAGCAGGGGCACGGGCACCGTGAATACGCTCAGCCGGTAGTAGAGGTCACGACGCAAGTGACTGCTCTCGACCGCTTTCTCCGGATCGCGGTTGGTCGCTGCCAGGACGCGGACGTCCACCTTGAGCTCCCGCCGCCCGCCCAGCTTCCTGACGCGGCCGTCTTCCACTACCCGGAGGAGCTTGGGCTGCAGGCTAGCGGGCATCTCCGAGATCTCATCCAGGAACAGGGTGCCGCCGTCGGCAAGCTCGAAATAGCCGGGTCTTGTACCTGCCGCTCCGGTGAATGCGCCGCGCACGTGACCAAACAGAGCGCTCTCGGTGAGGCCTTCGGGAATGGCGGCGGAGTTGACCGCAACAAATGGTCCCTGACTCCTGCGGCTCAGCTTGTGGATCGTTCTTGCCGCAAACTCCTTGCCGGTGCCGCTGGCGCCGGTGATGATCGCCGAGGCATCGCTGTTGGCGAGAACCTGGAGCAGCTCGAAGAGCTCGCGCATCGGCTTCGAGGCTCCCACCAACTCCCCGAGGCCGGCGCCGCGCTGCAGCCGCCTCTCCAGATTGAAGGCAGAGTCTCGGCACTCGATCTCGAGCCGGGCCGCATTCAGAGTCGCCCTGAGCTTGTCGTAGTCCAGCGGCTTGGTGAGAAAGTCGAACGCCCCCACCTTCATGGCCTCGACGGCGGTGTCGACGGTGCCGTAGGCGGTGATCAGGATCACCGGCCGGCCGGGTTTGCCGTCCTGAAGGGAGCGCAGCAGATCGAGACCCGAGACGTCCGGCAGCACGACATCGGAAATGACGACGTCGGGCGCCACCCGCCGCAGAATCTCCCGCGCCTCCAAGCCGCTGGCGGCCAGATGGGTCTCGAAGCCCCACTGCTGGAGGCGCATGTCGAGCACCTCCCGCATGGCGGCCTCGTCGTCGACCACCAGAACCCTGAGATCGCCCTCCGATTTCGGCTTTCTTCGTCCTGCCAAGTCGGGCCTTTCCCGGTCTGACCGGGGAAATCTTCCCTGGTTCTGCTCATTGAAGCAGAGACAAGCAGGCGAAGCAACCCCGCAGGCTCGGGACGGACGCGCCCGCAGCCTCAGGCCGACTCAACGCGGCGATGGAGATCCGGGAGCTGGAGCGACGTGGGGGGATGCGTTGGGATCAGCCCTTCCCAGGCCGGGTTCATCCTCCGATCTGGGTCATGCTCTCGCGCGTCCAGGAGTCGGGTCCTTGTCTTCGCCTCGCCTCCTGTTGAGCCACCCGCCCGTTCTCGAGCTTCTCCCACATTGCCTGCTTCAAGATCTGCACGAGATCCTCGTCTGTTCCGCCGCTCCGCAAAGCGGGCAACAGACCGTACTCCGTTTCGGAGTAGAGGCAATTGCGAAGCTGGCCATCGGCAGTCAATCGAATTCGCGTGCAGCTGCTGCAGAAGCTTCGAGAATACGACGGGATAAACGCGATTCTTCCGGTGTGTCCTGGGATGCGGAAGACTTGATGCTCGGTTGCAGAACCGGTTTTGACTTCGCAGAGGGGATAGAGCTCCTTGAAGCGGATCATCAGGTTCCGCGTACTGACAAAACGTCCCGATCTCCAGATCTGGTTCGCGTCGAAGGGCATCAGCTCGATGAACCGCACAGTCAACGAGGATTCGCGGGTGAGCCCGGCAAATGCGTGGAACTCGTTGTCGTTGAAGCCTCGCAAGGCCACGACGTTGACCTTGATCGACGGGAAGCCGAGCTCGAGGACCTTTTCGAGCCCCGCCAGAACCTTCTCGATCCCGCCGCGACGCGTACACATGCGGAACCGTTGCGGATCCAAGGTATCCAGGCTGATGTTGACGCCATGGAGTCCGGCCTCGAGGAGAGCCTCCGCGAGCTGCGGCAAGAGCACCCCGTTGGTGGTCAGGTGCACCGTTTCTATTCCGGGAATCTCAGTGGTACCGGCGACGATGGCGACGATGTCCCGACGAAGCAGAGGCTCTCCGCCGGTGAAGCGGATCTTGCGCACCCCGAGGTCTGATGCAACACGAACCACGCGCAGGATCTCGTCCCTTCTGATCAGCTTCTCCGGCGGCGCAAAGCGGATGCCCGCTTCTGGCATGCAGTAGATGCAGCGCAGGTTGCAGCGATCGGTCACTGCGATCCGGAGGTAGTCGCAGACCCGGCCGAAGCGATCCTGGAGGACGTTCCCGGATCTGGCCGAGGTCTGGACGAGAGTCCTCGATGCTTCGACCCCCACCGGCAGCGGGAGGGGGAGCCCCTGGGCCAGGCCTCCGTCTCCTTGCCCCCCGCCGACGTCGGGCAAAGCGGCCTGCTGCTTTTCCTGGTCCTTGCCTTCTACAGCCACGGTTCTCCCTCGCCACCAGATCTCAACAATGTACCGCCCAGGCGTCACGTTTCTCGCACGTGGGGCACATCGTGCCGTTGTCGGCAGGAATCCTCTCCCCACAGAGAACGCAAGCGGCCAACTTCACTTTTGCCAGCACTCGGAGCCTATCCGCGAAGATCTCGGCGAGCGTGATCCGGTCTTCGAAACCGATTGCTGATTCGGGACAGGCTTCGCTGCACAGGGCGCAGTTGGTGCACGAGCCACTATTGAGATACAGAAGGTGCTCGTTCGCGCTCCTTTCCTGCCGGATCGCACCCGTCGGACAGACCTCGGCGCAGGTTCCGCACGCCGAACAGCTCGCTTCTTCAATCCGGAGAATGCCCCACGGAGAATCGGTGTCGTAGTCCAGAGCTTCGTCGAGCCCCGGCCCCTCCCGCGCCACAAGCCGACGAAGAGTCTCCCTCCTGGCTGAAGGCCTGACCGGGTCTCCCCTTTGCAGCTCCCTGATCCGGCTCGCCGGCGGTGTCGACTCGCTCTGATATCGAGCCGAGGCGGTGTGATCCCTCACTCGGCGGAAAATGAAGGAGAAAAGCTCCTTGCGGTCGCGGGCCGCTGCTCGCTGCTTCTCCTCCCTCTGAATGGAGACCTCGCCCAGACCGAGACCGCGGAGCAGGGTTCTCGAGGTCTTGATCGACGCCTCCACCAGCGCTTCTCCCGGCTGCAGCCGGCACTCTGAGCACCTGCCGCTGATCAGCACGGTGGCGTCGAAGCCGAGAAGCGCAGCACCGACCAGGACGTTTTCTGATAGGGCTCCGAGGCAGGAGACAGAGAGAGCCGCCTCCGGTGAAGCCTCGGCCTGGCGGCAATGGATGAAGAGCCGTCGCTGCGCACCTGGTGAGCGACTGCGGGGGAGAAGCGATCGGACCTGGTCCAGAAGATAAGTCTCGGAACGGAGATCGTCTCGGAAGACCTCGGTTGGACAAGCCGTCTGGCACAGGTCGCATTCGGAGCAGGAACTGCTCAGGGTCGGACCCGGGTCGAGGGATATGGCGTCGTCCGGGCAGACGTCCAGGCACTTCCGACACTGACTCTTCTTGAACCGGACTCGCTGGCAGAAAGCTGAAGAAACGGAGATGTTGGAGGACCTGGGGAGGGCCTGTCGCCAAATGGAAGGTGCAGCCACGCGTTCTCATCCAGACCGGGGGCTTCCCGGTCTCGTCAAGACTTCAACTCGTTGCTCTCGCCGTACGGCAGGTGAGTTGTGCCGCATCCCAGACGAGAAACTCTTCGGTAAGCAGCGCCAGGCCCTGGTAAAAGGAGCTCAGGGCGCAGCTCTGAACGGCCGCGCTCAGCTGTGGAAACCAGACGGATAGATGCTCCTGAAGAAAACTGCCTTGAAGTTCGCGATAACACTCGGACTCGAGAGCCTGACTCGAATCCGGGTCGCGCCGGCCTTCCTCTGATTCACGCCGGAGGGCCTCGGCCTCCCTGGCGCACAGGAGGCCCATGAAAGAAAGCTCCACCCCGACGTGGGTGGGCAATTCTCTGCACTCCCGATCCATTCTGGCTCCTGCGGCGCGATAGATCCTCTTCACCGCAATGGCACGGCTCCCGAGGAGGGGACCTCTTTCTTGCACACCGTCGGGCGATTTTCCCCGGTAGACATCCTCGAAGGGAGTGACATAGCGCCCCGTGGGCACGGCAAACAGATCCATGTACTCCTGTCTCAGGGAGGGAAGGGTTTCCTCGATCTGGCAGTCTGCCGCGATCTCCTTGAGCATCACGAGTCCGTGGCCCCCAAACAGTGCTGAGAGCTCCTCGAGAAAATCCTCGTCGAGGATGTGGCGGAGCAGATCCGCCTCGGGCGGACCGAGATAGACGGCGGCAAGAAACCGATAGAAATCTCTTCGTGCCGCGGCATCCGCCGCCGCTGGACGAGGGCGGGAAGACCGCCCCGCCGGATCCCTGGTCGCTTGCGCGTCGCCCCGAAGCTCGCTGGGAATTCCCTCTATTTGCTGACACATTGGCTACACCACTCAACAGGAAGCGTATCGATTATGGACACCAGCTAGGGCGCCCCGGTCGCGAACTTGGTTGCCGGGACCGTGAGCGAGGGATTGGCGAAGCCTTCCGGCGCGTTCTGCCCCGAGTTGGCGGCTTTGAAGTCCTCCACCAGATGGAGAGCATTACCCACACAGGTGGTTACGCAAGCCGGCTGGAAGTCGGTACGCTGGCCATTCGCGTCGTACAGTCGGTGCACGCAGAAGGTGCATTTCTCCACCAACTCGGTGGAGGAGTTGAACTGCGGCGCGCCGTAGGGACAGGCCTGGATGCAGCGCCGGCAGCCGATGCAGGTCTCCTGGTTGATAAGGACAATCCCGTCTTCCGCCCGCTTGAAAATCGCGTTGTTTTGATTGTGCGGATCTTCGACGCTCGCTTTCGGGCAAGAGGCCAGACAGGCCGGATGCTGACAGTGATTGCACGCGCTGGTGATGAAGGTCAGGGTCGGAAGAGGATAGACCCCGGCCTCCTTCTTCACCACCCAGCGGTAGCTCACGTGGTCCGGGAGAAAGCCCCCAGGCTTGAACGGCATGGGTGAGGCGAGCGGTCGCGTATTGTTCTCGGATTTGCACGCGATCGCGCAGGAATCACAGCCCGTGCATTTGTCCAGATCGATCAACCAACCTAGTTGTGCCATCTTCGACTACCTCCCTAGCTATGGTCTCTTTACGCTGACCCAGGTGTCGTAGAACGAGCAGCTGGCGCCGACCGGCTCCTGTAGGCTCGTATTCGGGTAATGGTCGTCCGTCCTCATGATCTGAGTGGGCTGAATGCCCGCTCCTCGGCTCGGATCGTGTGGCTGGGCCACACCGTTGACCTCATGAGCCCGGGAGTGTTGCTCCCAGTGGCCGTAGTGGTGCGAGATCGCCACGACTCCCGGCTTCAATCCCTGGGTAACCTTGGCCCGACCGACGATACCTTCGGGGTTCGTCTCCGACCTGACGACGACCTCATCGCCTGTCGCGATCCCGAGCTCCGCCGCATCGAGGGCGCTGATCTCCACCGGGTTCTCCGGAATGATCAGCATGAGCCAGGGATTGACGTTGGTCCGGGCCTGGCCGTGATGGACGGTCTTATAGGTGATTAGCTTGAGGGGATAGTTGTTGGGGTCGCTGACCGGGGTGCCATCGGAGTGAGCGATCGGCCGGTAGTGCGGCACGCCGGAGTAGTACTCGCCGGTCACCGAATCCCGGGTCTGGGCGATGGGGTCGATGAAGGTACGGATGATGTTGCCGTAGCGGTAGGCGAGCCAGGTTCCCCCGTTCGGAGCCGCTTCGTACTCGTCATCCGGGTTGTCGAACACCCCGCCCTTCGAGAGAATTTCCTCGATCGTAGGGTTCCCTGGGGCGTTGTTGGCGATGTTCAGAAGGATCGCCTTGGCCCAGTCCCAGCTGTTGTGCAAGTCGCCGCTGTGCTGAGTGCCGGTGACCGAGAGGGCGCCGTCACCTACACCGGGAAGGCCGAGCGCCTTGGCGAGACCGATATGGATGTCGAGCACGGCTTTGGTGTCGGGGAGGAACGGCGTATAGTCGTTGATCGAGTTCACGGGAATCTGGTTGCCGAGCTCTTTGACGTCGCCGATCGCATAACCGTCGAACTCCCCGACCACCGGGCGCTGGATCGCCGTTCCCTTGTTGACTCGCCAGGGGATCCCGGGCACGGAGAACTTCTCGAGATAGACGGTATCGGGCAGGATGTAGTCGGCCCAGGCGGCCACCTCGCCGATCACCGGGCTGATGGCGACCAGCAGCGGCAGCTTGTTCTCGTCCGCCACCGTCCGCTCCCACACCGCCCTCAGCGTGGGAACGGAATAGGGCCAGGCGTTCCAGTAGGTGATCAGCGCCTTGAGCGGGTACGGGTAGCCGTCCTCGATGCTGGGAATGACCTCCTGATAGTTGCCGTGGGTGCCAAACGGGAACCAGGCGCGCGGCGCCGGATAGTCGACGAAGAGGTTGCCGGCCTCCTCCGGGGTGTAGAACGTCGTGGCGCGGTCCATCCGGATGCCCTGCACGGTCGGGCCGTCCGCGACGTGACCCAGGTCGACCACGCCGGACTTGTGGTTCCAGCCCCCACCGCCAGCCGTACAGCCACCCTGCCAATCGTAGTTGCCGATCAGGGTGTTGAGATGCTGGATGGCCAGTTGGTTGTAGAGACCGTTGGTGTGCTTGATCGGGCCTCGATAGGTCATGGCCACCGCCTTCTTGCCGTGGCTGGTGAGCTCGCGGGCCAGGCTCTCCATCGTTTCGAGCGGCACGTCGCAGATCGAGGCGTACTCGTTGCGGGTTCGCGAAAACGCCGACTCCTTGAGGAGCGTGAAAGCCGTCTTGGCCTCGATCGTGACTCCGTCGATGACAACGGCCACCGTTTTGTCCAGCTCTCCATGCGCGACTTCGTTATGACTTTTGAGCCCGTTGTTCCAGACGACGTAGTCACCGGGGAGACCGCCGCCTGGAATCGCCTCTTCAGCGGTGATATAGCGTTGGAACTCCGCGCCCTGGTCATCGGTGAAGGTCCCCACCAGGTAGGTCGAGTCGGTCCAGGTGGGTTCGCTGTCTGTTGCGGCCGCCGTCTGATTCGTATTCCGAAGGTATTCCTCGTCATAGAGCCAGTTCTCGATGATCCAGCTGATCATTCCCATGGCGAGGGCGGCGTCCGTACCGGGTTTGATCGGTACCCATTGGTGGGCCTGGGCCGCCGTCTTGTTGAAGCGGGGGTCGACCGAAACATAGGTCCCACCATTCCTCTTGAACTGCATGAGATTGCGCGCCATGCCCACCATGGGGAAGTCCGCTTCGAGGGGATTGGCGCCGAAGAAGATGATGTACTCGGCTCCCAGGATGTCTGTCTGCCAGCCCTCGGTGCGACCGCCGCCTTTGCTCGTCTTGGTGCCGCTCGGATCCCAGGTGATCAGCTCGTTGGCCACGTGGCGCGTCGACTCGCAGACCGAGGTGTGGCTGAGTCCGTAGTTGACGGTGCCCCAGCCGTGCTTCCAGATCCTTTCGCTCATTTCCTTCTCGACGCTGCGACCGGGAGCGAACGCCAGCTGGTTCCTCTTCGGACCCAGCTCGGGGAGGTTGGGGTCGATGAGCTCGTCTCGCTCGCTGAAGGGAATCAGCTGATCGATCTGGCCCGCGATCTCGGAGAAGGCCTGCTCCCAGCTGATGGCCTCCCACTCGCCCGAGTTCCGTGACCCGACCCTCTTGAGGGGATGCTGAACGCGGAAGGGGTCGTAAATCGTCTGCACGCCGGCCTGTCCTTTGAGACACATGCGACCCAGCTCCGCAACCGCAAGCGCCGGATCCTCGTCGTACGCCAGCCTGTCCGGGTCGTTGTTCTCGTCCACGTCACGGTTGTTCGGGTGATAGGGATTGCCGTCGAGCTTGACCAGGATGCCCTCCTTCAGCTTGGCCCGCACTCCGCATCGCGAGTGGCACATCTGGCATACGGTGTAGAGGATGTCCTCGGCGGTCTCGAGCTCGTCCGCGGGGATCTCTCCCGTAACCAGTGCTGTGCCCTCCGAGAACTCTGCCCTGGCGAAGACATCGCCCGCCATCGCCGCGGAGGCCAGCGTTCCGCTGACCTGCAGAAAGGTCCGACGGTTGACAGAAGGATTCAGCCAGTTGTCTTTTCCGTTGGCGCCCATTTTGGATCGACCTCCCTTGGAGTCGCTACTTGTCCACCTGTCGCTCTCTTCTTCTCGACACTTTCTCTACGGCCGGCGCGCACCACCCACCTCCGCGAACGCATCAGCGATGGCTACGATCTCGTCCCAGGTCAGAACCTGGAGCGGTCCCATGCCGCCCTCGTTCTCGTCGATTTTTTCTTGGATCTCCCCAGCGTCTTTATCCGCCACTTCGGAATCCTCCAAAACCCCGTGACAGCCTGAGCAGAGCACGTCGTAGAGATACGGTCCGTCGGGGTTCGACGGCGAAAGCAGCGTCTCTTGGTACAGGTGTAGCTGCGAGCCGCCCTCTCTGCCCGGTGCATGGCACAGGGTGCAGACGGCAACATCGACATGTCGGCCGATGTTGCCCGTCGACCCTTCTTGGCGCTGGGTCCCTTGGCTCAGATCCACGCCCCGGTGGCAGAAGACGCACTTGTCCTCGTCTTTCTTGCCGGGGACGAAGGGCAGCATGTTGATGTGAGCCGCCTGGATCGTGGGATCCTGGCTCTGCCGTGTGAGAACGTCGGCATGGCACTGCAAACACTCCTCTTCGGCGAACTGATCAGAGCGCCTGTCATGCAGGCCTATGAGGTTGTCCTCGCCGCCGCCCGGCGGTGGCGGTGGCGGCGGTGGTGGTGGCGGCGGTTCTTCGGGTTCCTTGACTTCGGTCTTCTTGGTCTCTTCATCGACGTCGGGATCGTCGTCGTCGATCGTCGCCAGCCAGTGGATGTCTCCGGTGCTCGTCGGGGTGTAGGGCGGAAAGTCGACTCGAACCTCGCCTCGCGGCCCTCCGGGGCGGACACTCCCGATGTTGCCGCCCAGCGGAGGGAACACCATCACGGTCTCGCTGTAGATCTGCACGTTGTTCTGCACTCCAACCACGGTCGCCGGTCGGGAATCCTTGAACCTTCCATTGATCCTGATGTCCATCCTGATCGTGACCGGGTCTTCGCCGAGCACCACGTCCGTTGTCACTTCAAAACTGACGATATCCAGATCCAGAATCCTCTTCGGGGGCCGATCGTCCCCGGCCGTCGTCGTAGCGACCATCGTGCCGCAGAGACAGATCGCCAGGAGGAGAATCACGACGACTTGCTGATGGCTGGGAGTCTTCTTTGTGCTCATTTTTTCTCCTCGGGTGACGATGCGGACAATGTTCCGCCCTCCACGACTTCAAGGATCCATGAGTAGGCAGCCACGGTTGCCGGCATGCCTATCGTGCCGGCTGCCAGCGCCACGACCTGTTCGACCTCCTGCGGAGAGATGCCCAGAGCCAGGCCTTTGCGGACGCTGGCGTGCACCGCGCCCTGGCGCAGGGCGCCAACCGCGATGCCCAGCTTTATCAGCCGTGCGGTCCGGGGATCCAACGGTCCAATGGTGCCGGACTCGGCGATCAGACCCCACGCTTCTCCCAGCCCGGGATAGCGCTCGACGAATTGCTCGTAGCGGGCGGGCGGCTTTGGCGCCGGGCTCGTCGCTGGGGACTTGTTGTTAGCCATGCTCGAGCCTAGGGTCTGCAAGTGTCGGACCAGGGCGGAAGGAGTGGATCTGCGGCCCGACCAGCCCCTCTCTTCGGACTAGACGCCAATTGGCTGTTCCGGCACTGCACCCCTCTTCGGGGTAGGCTCTCTTCCTACCCCTTTGGGTAGTCAAGAGAGCGGAAAGCGGAATCTAGAAAGGGGGAATCTTTCCCTACCGGATCAGGGAAAACTTACCGCATTTGAATGACATCCAATTCCTGAATTGACTAGAGAATTGGTACGAAATGACCACGACAAATCATTCAAGCAGACGGGCTCGCTGCTTATCGGTTAGCCTGAGCTTGCGGCCTTTCAATTATTCCTTCGACCACCGCCGACTCCAGTGATCTCCCGATATCACTTCAGCAGGTCTTTGCACTGTGCCTTGATTGTCTCGACCATGTCGGGGAGAACACCCGAGTGGTAGTGGGCCCTTTCTAGGCCACCACCCCCAGGATCCCTGCTTGGAGGACCCTCATCGAGTTAGAATCCCGCGGCCGGACCGGTCACCATGCTTCGCATCCTCCGCCATGCTCAGGTCTTCTCCCCTGCTCCACTTGGGAAGCGGGATCTCGTCGTTGCTGCCGGCCGCATCGTGTGGCTCGGCGAGAGCCTGCCGGCGATCGACTCGAAGCTGATCGAGGAGGAGGTCGATCTGGCGGGTGCCTTGGTCATCCCCGGTCTCGTCGACTGTCATGTTCACCTCACCGGGGGCGGCGGCGAGTCGGGCCCGGCCAGCAAGGTTCCTGCTCCTCCTCTGAGCACCTTTACACGCGCCGGCACGACGAGTGTTGTCGGGGTGCTGGGCACCGACGATCTAACTCGGAGCACGGCATCGCTGCTGACGGCGACCCGGGGTCTGGTTGAAGAGGGCCTCTCGGCCTGGTGTCTGACCGGCGGTTACCACGTTCCACCGACAACGCTGACCGGGAGTGTGCGCGAGGATATCGTCCATATCGATCGCATCATCGGTGTGGGTGAGGTGGCGATCAGCGATCACCGGTCGAGCCAACCGACCCTGGATGAGCTCCTGCGGCTGGCCGCTGACGCCCATGTCGCCGGTCTGATGACCGGCAAGGCCGGTATCCTCCATCTCCACCTCGGCGACGGCGAGCGCGGCTTGGACCTGGTGCGACAGGGTCTCGAGACCAGCGAGATCCCGCCGCGGGTCTTTCACCCGACCCACGTCAACCGGCGGCGGGAACTCTTTGCGGAGGCCCTGGAGCTGGTGGGTCGTGGTTGTACCATCGATGTCACTGCCTTTCCGGAAGACGAGGACGAAGACGCCCTCTCGGCGGTCGACGCCATCGAGAGCTTCTGGCAGTCGGAGTTCCCCAAGGAGCGTCTGACCGTGAGCTCAGATGCCGGCGGCTCGCTACCGGTCTTCGACGGCGATGGCCGGGTGGCCAGGATGGAGGTGGGGCAATCTTCGACGCTGTGGGCGACGATCCGTTCCCTGCTCGAGCGCGAACACGCGCTGGACAAGGTTCTGCCGCCCTTCACCTCCAATGTGGCCGATCTGCTGCGCTTTCCTCGAAAGGGTCGCATCGAGACCGGTGCCGATGCCGACCTGATCGTGCTCGACGACCGCAACGCCATCCGCGATGTGATGGCGGGGGGAAACTGGCACCTACGCCAGGGGCAAGTGGCGATCCGAGGGACTTTTGAGTGAGAATGCTCTTTCACACGGGAACACGACCATGAGTCGAGGCTATATCGTCCCCATCGGTGGTGCTGAGGACAAGGTCAGAGATGCGGCCATCCTGCAACGCTTTGCGGAGATCTGCGGCGGCAAAGAAGCGTTTCTAGTGGTGGTTCCCACCGCTTCGACGGCGCGGAAGACGGGTGACCGCTACGTCGAGGTATTCAATGAACTGGGAGTGCGCAAGATCCGAGTCCTGCCCTTCGAGACCCGGGCCGACACGGAGAGAGAGGACTGGTTGCGCGACCTCGAAGAGGCCGACGGGGTATTTCTCACCGGTGGCAACCAGCTACGGCTCTCCACCACGATCGGTGGATCACCGGTCGCCGATATGCTGCGGGATCGCAATCGTCAGGGTCTGCATGTCGCCGGGACCTCGGCCGGGGCGGCTTTTCTTTCCGAGCACATGATCGCCTTTGGCGCCGAAGGCCCCACGCCGCGCG
>JBAUDS010000251.1:0-5442 GCA_049678185.1 Thermoanaerobaculia bacterium | reverse complement strand
CACGGTGGCCGGCCGCTTCGTCCAGGAAACCACCTGCGCCCCTGGTCCCTTTCGCCCCTGCGACCCTTGGTCGCTTCAGAGGATCCAGGCGTAGCCGATCTTGAAGAAGAATGTTCGATCGGTGCGGGTGAGGCTCACGTCCTGGAGCCCGAGTTGGTTGTCCGAGTAGCCGGCAAAAAGCACGGTGCGTGGGTTGACCTGGTAGGAGAAAAGGAACTGGGTAAAGAGCTGCCGGGTCTCGGGCTCCACCTCGAAAGAGTAGAGATCCGGGTTGCGGGTGACATCCAGATTCTGCACGATGGCGCGCACAAAGATCCGAACATTGAAGTTATAGACCAGCCTCAGCTGGCTGAGGTTGGCCTCGAACAGCTCACCGCCTTCGACATCCAACTTCTGCAGGGTGTGGTCGAGGTTGACGATAACGTGTCGCCCGAGCTTGGCCTCGATGGAGGGGTTGAGCAGCAACCCGTCGGCCGGCTGGTTATTGCTGAAATCGATCGAGTCACCCGAGCGGCCCACAAAGGTGAGCTTGAACGCGCCGCTGGGCTGCGTCTCGACGTAGAGCTCGGTGTTCAGGAGATTTTCGTAGAGCACGCCGTCGAAGTATTCCTTCTCCTCCATGATGGACAGTTCCGTTTGCGTCTGCAGTGGGCCCCAGAACCTGCCAAAAATCCCCAGCTCTTCGTCGGTGAGCTGGCCTTGGTAATCCTCGACCCGCTCGGCAAAGGCACCGATATCCCAACGGTCGTACCAGGATTCCTCCTCGCCCCAAAATCTGTGGAACAGGATGCCCTCCAACTCTCGGAAGTCCACCCGCGGCACAAAACCGCTGTCGAGTCTGAAACCCGGGGCATGATCTTTATACTCCACCTCCCAGTACCAATTGGTCTGGTCGTGGCTGTACTCGATCTGAAAGGCATAGTCGGAGAAGGAGCCCAGCTCCTGCTCGAAATCCACCGCCACCTCTTCGGGGTAAAGGGTGTCCGACCGCATGTACTGGAATTCGATGGTGTCCTTCTCGGTCACCCGCAGAAAACCATCCAGGCCGGCCACCCGGTTGTGATAGTCGTCACCCTCTCGCCCGGTGTAGAGCACCCCGAGGGTCGAGGTCGATCCGACATCTCTGCGATAACGAAACACTGTATTTGTCACCGCCTCCTCCAGGAGCACCTCCTCGGTGCCCTGATTCGACGGGATCAGAAAGCCATTCACCGAATCGTCGGCCACAAAGACGCCGAGGGCATTCCGCTTCTCTTTGCCGGTGAGCTTGATACCCCAATCCGGATCGTGCACCGTGCGGGTGTGGACCGCGTTGATGGGGGTAGAGAAGAAATCGACTCCTTCCAGGAAAAAGGGTCGCTTCTCTTCGAAGAAGAGAGCAAAGCGCTCGTTGACATTGAGCTGTGCGACATCGGCCTCGACCTGCGAGAAATCGGGATTGATGGTCCCCAGCAGGGCGGTGTTGGGTGTGATTCCCCAACGGATCGTCAGCCCGGCGTCGGCCTCCTGATCGGCCTCCACGAGATCGCCCTCGGGGAACTCGTCCAGCTCGTCGGTCCGCACCGCCGTCACCGTCGGATCGAGCTCGAGATTGCGACCGGGCTCGAGCCCCTCCAGGCCACTGATTTTGTTGAACTGACAGATGATGCAGCTGCGATCTCGATCCCGGACGCTGTCGGTGATGCGGTGACGACTGCTACGGGGATAGGACCGACCGAGCTCGATACCCCAGGTCTGGACCTCCTGGGTCTTTTGGAAGCGCAGCTGCTCAAAGGGAAAGGAGACCTCCACCACATAGCCGTCGTTGGTGACCCTGCCCGCCGACGCCCAGATCATGTCCCACGACCAGTCTTCGATGCCATCGACCTCGCTGAAGATTGCGTCCGCCTGGACACCGAGAGGATTGATCCGGAATTGGAATGCCCGGCGCTCGTCGTTGAAGGTGTCGAGCATGATGGTGACGTGGTCGTCCTGGACAAAGGTGTTGATCTCGTCACGGGCCATGAGATGGGCCCGCACCCGTCTGGGCTCGGGGTCGAAAGCCCGGAAGGCGATGTAGAGCCGCGAGTCGTCGTAGGTGACGAGGCCCTCGGTCTCGACCGGCGGCGGGATATTGTTGCCGGGAAAGTACTCGTAGATAAGTGGAATCACCGCCGCTTCCTGCCAGGCCGGCTCGTCCAGCTCACCGTCGATCTCGATCTCGGAGGTGGCCCGGGGCACCTCGAACACCTTCACCTCGCGAGCTACCGTGACGGTCTCCTCCTGACCCCGCACCGGTCCCATTGCCACGGCCCCCATCGTCAAGCCGAGACCTATCAACTGGAATGCCTTGGCCATACTCCCTCCTACGCTCACCGGCCCCCGAAGTTTAGACGAGTGGGGGCCTACTTTGCTTGGCGAAACCGCCATCCAGCTGATCCTGGTCGGCCGATCCGATAGCATTGCGGGGGGGATAAAGAGCCGATGCGCGAACCGGAGAGCCGTGACGACGCCCTCTCCGCGGCCCTGCGCCTCCTCGCCAAGGAGGTACGCCGGCGGGTCCTCCGTCACTCACAAGGCCATCTGCTAGGTGGTGGCAACGAGACGCTGAAGCTCAATCTGCGTCTGCCGGCCGTTCCCCGCGGCAGGTGGTTGGAACAGACGGCCGGGGAGGCCTCGGCGGCGCTCGATGAGTCCCTCCGCGAGCTCCTCCTCCACCGCGCGGTCTTTCGACCCGGCAGCGTCTATTGCCTCCGTTGTCGCAGTGCCCGCTGCGACCACACCCAGCCGACCCAGAGCACCGAGGTCTTCGCGGGCTACAGCCCCAGCGGCACCCCGCTCTTCCTCGAGCTCGGACAGTGGCTGCTGGAGCACAAGGATCCCAGGATCGATCAGCTCTACCGCAAGCCTTCGAGAGTCCTTGCTCGGGTCACCCTGGGCAACGATTTGACCGGCCGGCTCCTCCCCGCTTTTCGAGATCTGGACAGCGGTTATCACATCCACGGTCAGGTGGCGGTCGGCTGGTTCCGCTACCCGGATGCCAACGGCATCAACCAACCCCTGGCACTCACCTTTCAGGTCGTCTCCTCCCAACCCGCCAAGGGACCCAAGCGCTTTGGACTCAATCTCATCGGCTGCGTCCCCGGCGACGAGCCGCTCGAGACCCTCTTCGACCGCGCGGGTGAGCTGCCGTGGGCGGCCGCGGCGCAATGGGGTCAAGGGGTGCTGCGTCAGGTCGAGCGTTCCCTGGCCCGCAAGCAGGCGCCGGAGGACGAAGCGATCGACAGGCGGCTCGAAGGTCTTCTCAACGGTCTGGCCCGACGTCTCGAGCGAGAGCGCCGGGCTCGAGAGCGGCGCACCATCCATGGCCACCAACGCCATCGGGAGCAGGATCGGCCCACCTGGAAAGCCCAGGCGGATCTGGCGGCGGCGCGTGAGGAGGAGCTGCTCTTTGACACCCGACGCGAGACCCTGGTGGTGCTCGGCGACCGGGGTCGAGCGCATGTATTCAATCAGGCCGGCAAGTTGGTGACCTCCATCCGCTGCTCGCCCTTCTCTATCGAGCGTCGTCGCAAGAACGGCATCTGGCGGCAGGCCACGTCGGCGGAAATCGAAGCCTTCAAGCGGCATGCCGAGGTGGAGACCGAGGCGCGTCAGGGCTGACCCCGCCGTGCTATACAGGGACCTTCATGCTCCAACGAATTCTCTCCGACCAGCAAGAGACTCTCCTCGCCGAAGAGCGTAGCTGCCTGGCCGACCTGCGGGTCACCCTGTCACGCTACAACGCCGCGCCCGAGGACCTGGTAACCCTCGAGCGGTCGATCCAGCAACTCGATGAGCTCTTTCTTCTCGTCGTGGTAGGCGAGTTCAACTCCGGCAAGAGCACCTTTATCAACGCCCTGCTCGGAATGCGGCTGCTCGAGGAGGGGGTGACTCCCACGACCAGCAGAATCCACCTCATCACCTACGGCGACGAGGAGGAGACCAGCGTCGGCCATGCCGAGCTCGAAACCATCACGGCACCGGTCGATTTTCTCCGTGAGGTCCACATCGTCGACACCCCCGGCACCAATGCACTCGAACGGCGGCACGAGACCATCACCGAGGAGTTTGTCCCCCGCTCCGACCTCGTGCTCTTTGTCACCTCGGCCGATCGCCCCTTTACCGAAAGCGAGCGGGCCTTTATGGAGCGCATTCGTGAGTGGGGCAAAAAGCTGGTCCTGATCATCAACAAGATCGACTTTCTTCGGCTCGATTCGGATGTCGACGAGGTAGTGGGCTTTATCGAGGGAAACGCCGAGCGACTGCTGGGATTTGCGCCCGAGAATTTCCCCATTTCGGCCCACAAGGCTTTGGATGCCAAGGTCGATGGCGACCCTGAGGGCGACCTGTGGAAGGAGAGCCGCTTCGAGCCCTTGGAGAGCTATCTGGCGGAGACACTCGATGAAGACGAGAGAGTCCGCTTGAAGCTGCTCAACCCGCTCGGGGTGGGAGACAGGATCACGGCAGAGCATCTCCAGTTGACCGACGACCGGATCGGTTTGCTGCGTAAGGATCTGGATTCGCTCGAGGACATCGAGCGCCAGCTCCAGCTCTACAAAGAGGACCTGGGCCGGGAGTTCCGCTTCCGATTGACCGATGTCGACAACATCCTGCACGAGTTCGAGAAACGGGGTCTCGAGTTCTTCGACGAGACCCTGCGGCTGCCACGAGCCATCGATCTGCTCAACAAGGCCAAGATCAAAGCCGATTTCGAAAGCCGGGTCATCGGCGACGCGCCGCAGGTGATCGAGGAGAAGGTGAACGAGATCATCGACTGGATGATCGCCTCGGAGCTTCGCCAGTGGAAGGCGGTCACAGACAGTCTGGAGAAGAGGCGCGCTCACCACGGTGACCGCGTGGTGGGCACCCTCGGCGGTTTCGACTACGACCGCAACCGGCTACTCGACTCCGTCGGGCGGGCCGCCCACCGGACGGTGGACAGCTACGACCGGGAGACCGAGGCGACGCGCATGGCCGAGTCGGTGCAGGCTGCGGTAGCGGGCACGGCCCTGATCGAGGTTGGTGCGCTTGGACTGGGGGCCATTGTCACCATGCTGGCCACCACCCAGGTGGCCGATGTGACCGGCATACTGGCCGCCGGCACCCTGGCGGTCCTCGGTTTTCTCGTCTTGCCGGCCCGCCGGCGCCAGGCCAAGAGAGAGCTGTCCGGCAAGATCCTGGATCTCCGCCAACGACTCATGGACTCTCTCACCGACCAGTTCGATCGCGAGGTGGACCGCAGCATTCACCGCATCGAGGAGGCGATAGCCCCATATACCCGCTTCGTCCGCGCCGAAAGAGACCGCCTCGACGAGATGCACAAGGATCTCGAGCAGTGCCAAAAGGCCATCTCGGCACTCAAGACGAGAATCGAAGAGCTCTGAAAATTCGGGCGATCGTGCTCGGGGATCGGCCGGGCCG